>JAAESQ010000437.1 GCA_024229275.1 bacterium
AACACCCAGGACATAGACTGGGGTTCGCATGCTCTGTGCGACGGAAGTGGCTTCACTCGGCCCGAGCAGCGAGGCGTTATCAACGCCGTCGCTCAGCAGTATGACCGCTCGTCGTGGGTGGTCGGCCAATTCCATGACATCAGGGAAGCGTCGCACCATATCGTAAAGCGCAGTTGTGCTCCATGGCCGAACACCTTCGAGGACTCTGGGCAATAGATACCACGCCGTTCCGAATCGGAATCGTTCGAGTACCCGTTCGTCTGAGAACGTCCACAGTGCAATCTGATCCTCGTCACGTCGTTGGGTGAGGAAACTCATCATCAGCTGGTGACACGCCTTCATCTTGCCGCCGGCCATCGAACCTGAAGTGTCGAGCACGAAACCGAGCGACAGTGGAAGGTCTTGTTCTCGAGCGATATCGCGAATCGGTACCTTCATGCCGTCAACGTAGACATTGAACTTCGCGTCGCGAACGTTGGACACGAGGCGTCCTTTGTCGTCGCGGACGGTGACCGGGACGATAACTGCATTGATTTCCAGCCCGCCCTGGTACTGCGCGAAGGTAGTGGCTGCCAAGCTGAGAATGGCAGAGCTTATGATGACTGCGAGCTTCATCGTTCCTCGTTGCTGAGGAGAACTTCTCGAGCGTCACGGT
>JAAESQ010000438.1 GCA_024229275.1 bacterium
AACGTCTCACGATCACTCGCCCGGATGACTGGCACTTACATGTGCGGGATGGGGCGGGGCTCACTAGCGTGGTGCCTCACTCGGCTGCTGCGTTTGCTCGCGCGATCATCATGCCCAATTTACAGCCACCAATACGAACGACTGAACAAGCGTTGGCCTACCGCGAGAGAATTCTTGCTGCGGTTCCGGCCGATGTAGCTTTTGAACCGCTGATGACGCTCTACTTGACCGACACGACTCCAGTCGAGGAGATCGCTCGGGCGAAGGCGAGCGGATGCATTGTCGCCTGCAAACTCTATCCCGCAGGTGCAACGACAAATTCTGAGCATGGCGTCACTGGGGTCGAACACATCTACCCGGTTCTGGAGGCGATGACCGAGGAGGGATTGCTGCTGCTTGTTCATGGCGAGGTCGTTGACCCCAGCGTAGATATTTTCGACCGGGAGAAAGTATTCATCGATCGAGTGTTGGGACCGCTCCTCCAGCGCATGCCGAAGCTCAAAGTTGTCTTCGAGCACTTGACGACGAAGGATGGAGTCACCTTTGTTCGTTCAACTCATGGCAATGTCGGGGCGACTATCACCCCGCATCATCTCCTGCACAGCCGCAACGCGATGCTTGTTGGCGGAATCCGCCCTCATCTGTACTGTCTTCCCATTATCAAACGCGAAGAACACCGAAAAGTACTCGTGGAAGCGGCGACGAGCGGTGACTCGCGTTTCTTCCTTGGCACGGACAGCGCGCCGCATCCCCTTTCCAGCAAAGAATGCGCATGCGGGTGTGCGGGAGTCTTCAATGCTCATGCAGCGCTGCCGGTTTGTGCGTCAGTGTTCCAGAGCGAGG
>JAAESQ010000439.1 GCA_024229275.1 bacterium
CCCTGCCACGCCCACTGCGAATACTCACCAGGGGCAGGGAGGCGACCGGCCCCCCGCCGACGAATAGGAACCTTCCCAGCTACCTGGTGGAGAATCTGACCATCGCTGTCCGCTGCGACGATGTGAAGAGCTGGGCCGATCACGTCGTGCCACGCCGTTGCGACTCCAGATACTGAATTCGCGTGGTTCATTTGGAGAAACGCTGTCAATGAGCTCGGTCCGTGATATCCAGTCCAAGCCAATGCAAGCACCGTCCGCCCATCGTCGGCAATGATGGGTCCGGATTGAGCAATGCTGACTTTGACGATCTCAGGCTCCTTTTGCTCGCGTACAGTGATTTTCTCGGTCACGGTTCGTACTGGTTGCCACGAACCGTCGATCAGCTCTCGTCCTCTCGAATCGTCAACCTTCAAGTAGAAGAGGTCCTGGTCGTCAAGTCTCACGGGCGAGATTCCCCAGGCCACTTCTTCTGTGTGTCCAACCAGGATGGCCGGCGTTCCGGGAAGACCAACTCCAGCTACATTGATTCCTGGCGAGCTGAGATGAAGGGCGAAACCAGTGGTTGGCATCGAAGCCGGGAGTGACAGAGACGTGCCGAGAAGCGTAGCTCCCTCGACGCTTCTGCTGGGCCCAATAGCCCACACGTTGGACGATGACGGCCACCCCGGCAATGCAGTCTCACTCAACACCGACGCCAGCGAATCGGGCTGCGGTGGCAACCAGCGTCGCGCCTCTTCAGGACTCCAGCCCCACAAATCGAGAGCGCGATCCTTGCCGAGTGCGGTCAGCTCATGCGCCCTCCGAACTTCTTCTCGTCCAGCGGAGGTCATTCCGAGTTCAAACAGAACTCCAATTGACAGAGTATCGGAGACCGTCCACGGTACCGGATCAACTCCTAGCAGCCACACCTCCGGCGCGATCCACCTGCCCCAAACGTCGAGAGCGGCGTTCACTCCGGCAGCGTAGGCCTCAAAGACTTCGATCTCTGAGCGACTCAGCATTCCACTCTGAGCCTGAGCAGTGGCTCCAAGGCGCAGCGTCCGCATCGCCCGATCACTGGGCAGAAGACTCTCGCCAAATACCTCCGCAAGCCGTCCTGTTGCCAGACGGCGGCAGAGGTCCATTTGAAAGAACCGCTCACGGGCATGGACATAACCAACTGCAAACCATAGATCTGACTCACCAAGGGCACTGATGTGCGGTATCCCAGCTGAGTCAAATCTGATTTCAATCACCGATTCGACACCGAGTACCTTCTCGACCTTATTCCCCGACTCCGGCAACCGACTTCGACTTGAATAGAACCGAATATGGGCGACGAGCAAAAGACACAGCACAACCGCCGTCGTCATGACAAAGAGAACCACAACTGCTGGTCGACGCATCAACACATCCTTCGGAGCCCGTTTCTCTCAGAGGCAATTCTACCCACGTTTCTCATCGGCACCACCCTCTGACCGTCGCGTATACTGACAAATGTCGGTCCGAAGACTCCACCCAACGCCCTCCGTTGGAATGGAATCGCTCAGACGGAGGTTAGTTTCAGACCATATGGCGCAGAATAACGAACCCCAGATACGACTCAAAAAGCTCAACGCGGTTCTCGAGGGAGCTAAGAGCCTGCTCATCGTGATGCAGAACAATCCCGACCCTGATGCTATTGCTGCAGCGGCTGCACTGCGTGAAATCGCCAACAATCTTCACTCGATTTCATGTTCACTCGCTCACTCTGGCATTGTCGGCCGGGCTGAGAACCAGGCGCTTCTGGCGTACCTGAACCTCAACATGAGGCCGTTGGACACCGTGCACCCCGATCGATTTGACCGAATAGCCATGGTCGATGCGCAACCCGGCGCTGGAAACGTCGATCTTGACCCGACCGTTCCCCTTGACATAGTCATAGACCATCACCCCATCCGGCGCGAAACCCGATCTGCTCGGTTCACCGACGTGAGGAGTCGCTACGGCGCCACCTCCACCATCATGCACGAGTACCTCCTGGCGGCTGGGATCGACATCGCCCCAAAGATCGCCACAGCCCTGGTTTACGGCATACGCTCCGACACCCAGGATCTAGGGCGTGACAGCACTCGTCATGATGTCCAGGCGTTTCTCGATCTCTATCCAGAAGCCAACGTTCGCGCACTTGGACGAATCGTCTCGGCAGAGTTACCACGCACTTACTTCGCTCGGCTGCGGAACGCCCTCGACCGCGCGATCATCCATGGAGACCGCATCGTTTCTTGCCTCGGGACACTAGAGTCTCCAGACATGGTGGCTGAAGCCGCCGATTTTCTACTCCGTGTCGAGGGTGTGAGCCGGTCAATCTGTCTTGGCGAAGTCGATGGGTGGGTCCACGCAAGTCTCAGAGCGTCGGACCGATCCTTCAAGGTCGGCGTAATCGCACGAAAGCTGGCGGCACGACGAGGCTACGGTGGCGGCCATCATATGCTCGCCGCGGTTCAGATTCCCCCACGCACGCGCCCCACTGCTGATGGCTGCCGTTCCACAGTGAAGACTCTCACCACACGCTTTCTGAAACTAACTGGAGGGGGCGAAGACGAGGCTGGAGTCCCTCTGTGTGATGCCGCGCTCTGTGACCGAGATGAACCAGATCCTTGCATGGGTTAGCCAGCAATACGTATAGGTGAGTATCCTCTTTGTGACCGGACTTGAGGAGAGTTCTCTGACACAGATTGCCGTTACCTGCCATCCACATTCTTGCCGTAGATTCGATACACCTTGTACAGCTCGCCATCCATCAATCTAACCGTACGTTTCGTCAGCTCATTGTCCTCAAGAATCCAGGAATACTCACACCAGTCGAAGCCAATTTCGAGTGACTTGCGGAGTCCTTCAGCCATGAGTGCCCCTTCGATGCCGCGTTTTCGGTAGGCCTCTTTGACACCCAGGGTTATGAAGCGCATCCCTTCCATGTCTTCGGCTTTGGTCCGGGTGAGATGTTTCAGTGCCTTCAGCGGGTGCCTCCATGGCGAACCGTCAAAGTCTCGCAGTATAGGATTCCAATCGGGCAGCGTAAGAATGAACCCTACAGGCTCGCCGTCGATCTCCGCGAAACGCAGAAGTTCGGGCTCAACCAGCGGTTTCAGTTCCTTTGCCAGTGCCGCAATCTCAAGATCGCTCATCGGCACGAATCCCCAGTTTCGTTCCCACGCGGAGTTGTAGATCTCCTGTACCCGCTGAACTTCACCTGAGAAGTCCTTCAGATTGGCACCTCGAGTCGTAATCCCTGGATTCCTCCGCAGCGTCCGTTCAGCAAGTCGGGACATACGCTCCAAGCTCGCATCATGTACGGGCGAGATATATGCGTAGAGGTCTTTCTCTTTGGCGTATCCTGCCCTTTCTATAAGCCTGGAGTAGTACGGTGGGTTGTACGTCATCATCACCGTCGGTGGTCGAGTAAAACCTTCAACCAGTAAACCGCACTCGTAATTCGTCGATGGATTCATTGGACCAAGGACTGCGCGGACTCCTCTTGAACAGGCCCATGCTTCGACAGCGGACAGCAAGCTCTCTGCGATGTCCGAGCGATCGATACACTCGAAGAAGCCAAAGAAACACACCCTGTCGCCTGCGAAGTCGTTGTAAGAGTGATTGAGTATCGCCGCGATTCGTCCAACTGCATGCCGTCCGTCCCAAGCCACAAAGAGTTCACGTTCGGCTGCGCTTCCGCCGGCATAAAAGGAATGGTGACGCTGATCAAGAAGAGCGCGCACGGAGGCCTTCAACGGTGGAATCCAGACTGGATCTGCTGAATAAAGTCTCCACGGCAAATTGATGAAGCTACTGAGCTCCCATCGTCCTCGAACAGGTCGGACGACGACCGACTTCAAGACCCGATCACTCCCAACTCTCGTCCGACCTTATCGATCGCTTCGAGCGCACGATCGAGTTGGTCGCGGTTGTGGGTTGCCATAAATGACGTTCGAATCATTGCTCTCCCTGGAGGTACGGCTGGAGATATGACTGGGTTTACAAATACCCCTTCTTCCTGCAGCCTCATCGTCATTTTGAACGATGTCAGGTCCTCACCGACGACGAGGGGTATCACTGGTGAAGCGGCATCTCCGGTGTCAAAGCCAAGTCTGGAGAACTCACTCATCATGTAGTTGGAATTCTCCCACAGCAGCTCCCGACGCTCAGGCTCGCGGCGTATGATCTCAAGCGCTTTGAGAACCGAAGCAACCGAACTCGGTGGCGGCGCAGCTGAAAACATGAGGGTTCGAGCTTTGTGCTTGATCCAGTCGATGACGTCATGGTCACCGACGACGAAGCCTCCTACAGCGGCCAGCGATTTTGAGAAAGTCCCCATGATGAGATCGGCATCATCCTCGATACCGAACTCCTCAGGGGTGCCTCGCCCATTCGCCCCAAAAACACCAATCCCATGGGCATCGTCAACCATGAGGCGCGCACCGTACTTGCGTTTCAGTTCCGCGATGCGATCCAGCGGCGCCAGATCACCCTCCATCGAAAACACGCCATCGACTACGATGAGCTTCCCGCGATCCGAGTCGATGCCTCGGAGCTTCTCTTCCAGATCATCCATGTCGTTGTGTTTGAACTTGAGCTGCCTACCAAACGACAGGCGGGCGCCGTCGAGAATACACGCATGATCAAGGTTGTCGAGCACTACAACATCCCGCCGATCAAGCAAGCTTGTGATCACTCCCAAGTTCACTTGGAACCCAGTCGAAAACGTCAAGGCTGCTTGCCGGCCCATGAACTCTGCAAGCCGCTCCTCCAACTTGACATGAATATCAAGCGTTCCGTTGAGGAACCGAGATCCGGCCGTTCCAGAACCATAGGTATCGAGCGCGTCTTTGGCGGCTTGTTTAATCTCTGGATGGCTGGTCAAGCCCAAATAGTTGTTCGAACCCAGCATCACGACCTCGCGACCGTCCATCGTGACGACCGGGTCTTGTCCGGAGGCAATCACCCGAAAGTAGGGATACACACCCATGTTCCGAATGGCCTCGGCCTCCTCGAAGTCGAAGCACTTCTGAAAAACGTCCACCGCCCCTCCTGATTCAAAGACGAATATTAACTCAGCCAGCCGTGGCTGCGATACCAATCCCACGTGATCTCTGCACCTTCGGGGAATCTGGTGACCTCAGCACATCCCAAATCTTCAAGCGACTCATCTGTGCGTGCTGTCCAGTGGTGTGCCAACAGCTCACCCATTTTGTCCCTTGTCACAGGCATTCGAGAGAATCCGATACTATGCATGGCGCTTCCAACTATGCCGGCAAACTTCATAACACCAACCGGCACAGAAACCAACCGCGCGCGAACGCCACCCGTCTCCGCAACAATCTTCAGCAGATGATCTAGGCTGTACGGTTGTTGCTCGCCGAGGTGATAGATTCGCTTGTCCTCACCGATAGCAGCTGCTGCGAGAATCGCCCTCACAACATCGCCGACGTAAGCAACTGAAATCCAGCGTTCACCACGAGGCGCCGCCATCCACCCAGAATGGGCCATCTTGAAGAACTGGAATACATCCGTATCTCGCGGACCGTATATCGCTGGCGGGCGGAGCACAAGCCACCGCTGTCCTTTCGCGCCACGAACAACCTCACGTTCCGCACCCAGCTTGGATCTTCCGTAGTACGACACGGGATGAGGCTCAACTTCTGGAATAGCGCCCTCAGGCGTTGCGGACGGTCCGACCGCCGCTAGCGACGATATGTGCACCAGTCGGCAATCCGGAGCCGCCGAGTGAAGCGCCTCCAACACTTTACGGGTTCCCAGACGGTTCGCTCTGTCGAAAGACTCCGCGCTTGCCGCTCGTACGACCCCCGCGAGATGAATCACAACGCCAGCATCCGTCATCAATCGCGAGAGCGCCTCGGAATCTTCAAGATCGCCCTGTACCAGATCGACCGGCTGGTTGCCGATCCACCGAGCGTTTTCTGAATCTCTCACCAACACGCGCGGACGTTTCCCAGCTGCGCACAAGGTATCCACCAGGTGTGAACCTACGAACCCTGTGCCTCCGGTGATCGCGATGCATTCGGGTAGCATCTCGAGCCAGGCCCGGACCTCATCGACCGCAACTAACGGTCGAGCGTTCATTCGGCTGCCACGCACTCCGCCCAAGAACTTGAAGTCTCCCAGACTCGCACTCGCTCGAGTTCAACTCCTGCCGGGATCGAGTACTTGGCGCCGGTCACCGTAGCGACCTCATCACCAACTGTCCCAAGGCGCGCTGCGATACCGTCATACAACCACTGGGCCAACACTTCAGTCGTCGGATCACGATCCTCAAAAAGCAACACTCTGTCACCGACTGCCCGCAATGCTTCGAGCTGCGGATCGGCCGAGTTGAGAGCCATCGAATGATCGAGTCTATCCACGAGATCAGCCACGACAGTCTTGAGGGCTTTGTAGTCACACACCATGTCGTTCTCGTCGAGTTGAGAACCCCGCACCACGATCTCGATCTTCAACCGGTGACCGTGTGGATAACGACACTTTTCCGGATGTTTGGCGAGACGGTGGCCGTATTCAACCTCAAAAGTTTTAGCTACGCGAAAAATCTTCATCCCCATCACACTCCCCTGCCGCCTCCGAAGAGGTCCAGGTGCAAACGGGGAGTGTAACGAAAGCCATGCTCCAAGCACAAGGCGGCCACCTCCGGAGCGCGCTCGGCGACCTCTTGAGGAGTTTGTCCCTCGGGCATTAACAGCACTCTGTTCGGATCTACGGTGCCGAGGGATTCCAACAACGGAAGTATTTCCTCAAGGTCAGTCTCTGCCTGCACGACGAATTTGATTTGGTGCTCTTCGAACTCGGCGACGAGGCGTTTGAGGATCGACACATCACTCCGAGTTTTCCGGTGCCGTCCCCTGCCGGTGTCTTCGGGGTCGGAGTTTGCAGTCTTGGGCGACAGGGAAAGCAGATCACACGAGAATTTTGGGAACAGGGTTCCTGCCGTTTCAACCGTTACGTGTGCTCCAGCCACGCGAAGATCACGGGTCAGCTCTCCAATCTCGCGCTGAAGCAGAGGTTCGCCTCCAGTTACGACAATATGGGTTGTACCGGAGTCGCAGAACTCCTGAACAAGATCCACAATCGTTCGACGCTCACCTTCGGGCTGCAACGACGCATACGGAGTATCGCACCAACGGCAGCGCAAATTACACCCGCTAGTACGAATGAAAAAGGATGGAACTCCGACAAGGATCCCTTCACCCTGAAGGCTCACAAAAGTCTCGGCGATGAACATCGACGAGAGAGTATCATTCGCGAGGCTATTCCCTTCCCTGGTTCTAACTTGAACCTACAGGATCGGGTCGAAAGCAAGGACAAGTCGGGCTTGAGATCCTACAACGTAGTCTCTTTCTTAAGTTCTCTCAGCATGAGTTCTCGGAGAGCGGTCTTGGGATCAGTTTCCCCAGCGAGAAGGCGGGCCATGGCTGCCGTGATCGGCATCTCCACTCCAAGGTTCGTCGCGAGTCTCAACGCTGCTGGCGTGGTCCTCACACCCTCGACCACCTCCCGCATCGATCCTAGAATGTCCTCGAGGCTCTCCCCCTTACCCATACGCTGGCCAACAGTTCGATTCCGCGACAACCCTCCAGTGGACGTCAACACTAGATCGCCCATACCGGCAAGTCCTCTAAACGTTGTCGCACTGGCTCCGGCAGCTACGCCCAGCCGAGTAATCTCGTGCAATCCACGGGTCATCAACGCCGCCTGCGTATTGAACCCAAGCCCAAGACCATCGACGATTCCCGCTGCAATCGCAATCACGTTCTTCAGCGCACCTGCCAATTCCACTCCGACTAGATCACGAGCCGCATAGCATCGCAGGTGATAGTCCGAAAAACCCTCCTGCAGTCGAGAGGCAATATCGATATCTGGACACGCCAATACCGCAGCCGACGGATCACCGTTGATGACCTCACGGGCAAATGTCGGTCCCGACAACGCACAAAAACGTGACGACGGCAGATTGAGGATCTCCCATGCCAGCTCGTCCATGCGCCGCAACGACTGAATTTCGATGCCCTTGGATGCCGAGACCATGACGATCTCTGGACGTATTACACCCGTGAGATCCTCCATCACACCTCGGGAGAACTGCGAGGGTACGACCCAGATCCATATGTCCGCGAAACGGGCAACCGCTTCTAGGTCGTTCGACGCCCGCAGATCTTCGTGCAGATCGAGATCGGAGATGAAGAGCGGATTCCGATGCTCCGTGTTGATTCCTTCCACCACCTCGCGCTCTCTGGCCCAGATCAGCACATCTTGGCCCCGGCGCGACATCTGATGCGCCAACGCGCAACCCCACGAACCTCCACCGAACACGCTGATCTTCATCAGACTCCTCCCGGGCCTCTACCGAGCCGATCCTCTTCCCCTCGAGCCAAGCGCTTCATGTTGCTGATGTGGCGCAGAAGCACCAGCACTGCCGCGCCGCTGACCCCGGCCAGCAACGCCAAAGGTGGATCGTCCACCAAGACTAACCACATTGGCAAGCTGGCCGCCGCTCCCATGGATGCTACAGAGACGTAGCGGGCGATGAACACCAGGACTATCCAGGTTGCAAGACCGCACGCGCAAGGAATGGGCGCCATCACCGCGACAGCACCAAACGCAGTCGCGACGCCTTTGCCTCCGTGAAACCGCAACCACACCGGGTAGCAGTGTCCCAGCATTGCGGCCAAAACCGCTGCAGTCTGCCAACTCGCCGAAGGATTCACTCCAGTCATCAAGAGCACCGCCAGGACGCCTTTCCCGACGTCAACGATGGTCACGATGATGCCAACCTTCAGCCCCGCAGAACGCGTGGCATTGGTGGCGCCCACGTTTCCAGATCCTTCTTTGCGCACGTCTCCGCCCGTGACCCAGCGGACCGCGAGCAGAGCCGTAGGAAGAGACCCCAGCAAATACGCAATTCCAACGAAAACGAGTTCACGTGTCATGCGAGCGCCATCCTCTCGATCGGCGTGTATACCGCACCACTCGGATCAAGTCGACTCTCGAATAGGACAACCTCTCTGCACGTGAACGGCTCGAAGCTCACAGCCTCCCCCCATTCGAGAAAAGAAACAACGGCATCCTGTGGCCAAGGTTTCTTTAAGCGGGCCAACGTCAGGTGCAGTGCCCAGGAACGACGCTCACGCTCCAGTCCTTCGGCCGCTGCGGCATCATCGACGATGCGAGAAAGCTCAGCCGCGCCTTCTGCCTCGCCGCCAATCCAGGCGACCCGAGGTCTCGCTGAAGATGGGAAGAAACCGGCCCCTCTCAGCTTGACTGCTACTTTCGAGCATTGCGACAGTTCTGACGTGACTGATTCTGCAACGCGACTGATTATGCCTCTGGGATGTTCGCCCAGGAACTTGAGGGTGAGATGGAGTCCCGCCGATCGCACCCAGCGGCCTTTGGGAAGCCTATCTCGCAGTGTATTCGTCTCCCGCTCGAGTTGCCTCTTGACCTCACCGGGGATCTCCAGGGCAAAGAAAACCCTCGTCAGGGACACGTTCAATCTATCCCCCTCTCAATCCGACGGCGCAGTGAGTCGAGAGCAGCGTTCACACTCCACTGCCGTACCACTGACCGATTGCCAGGGAAACGGGCCACACCGTGCCACGTCCTCTCGCTGCCGCTGACGGCCCAATGCACCGTACCGACCGGCTTGTCGTCGGTGCCTCCTGTCGGCCCTGCGATGCCCGTAATCCCGACACCCCAGTTGCTTGCGAAACGGGACCGTACACCGAACGCCATTGCGCGTGCTACCTCCTCGGACACGGCGCCGTGCTTAACGAGCACATCGTGGGGCACAGCAAGAAGAGACTCTTTGGCGTTATTCGAGTAGCTCACGACACCACCAAAATAGACCTCAGACGAGCCCGACACTTCTGTCAGTGCCGCACCGAGAAGGCCCCCCGTGCATGATTCCGCTGTTGCTACAGTCTGACCACGCGAACGAAGCGCATTGACTACAACTTCTTCGAGGCCTGTGGCATCTACTCCCGCAATGTCGTGCCCGAGAACTTCACGAAATGCCGCCTCCATCTCATCGAGTTGGCGCTGAACACTCTCTCCTTCACCCTCTGCGTTCAATACGAGCCGGATGAGACCGAAAGATGCCAGGATCGTTACATTTTCTCGACCAAATCGGTCGTAAAGCTTCCGTACTCGTGCCTCAGTCTCTGACTCGACAACTCCTCCAAGCAACAGTGTCCGCTCAAGATGATGCTTCTGGCCGCATCGTGCTTCGAGTTCAGGAACTAGGTCACTTTCCAGCATCGCCTCCATCTCTCTCGGCACACCCGGAAACACTGCAAGTATCTTGTCGCCGACATGCACGAGAAGGCCGGGGGCTGAGCCCCTGGCATTCGGCAGAGGGCGCGATCCGTCGACATGAAGGGCCATACTCAGACACACGTCCGGCATCGGCCGCTTGTACTCTGCATAACGCTGGCGTATCCAACTCTCGAGTTCCGCCGAATGATCAATGGACCGGCCAAGTGCTCGCGCCACGGCCTCACGCGTCACATCGTCAGCAGTTGGACCAAGTCCCCCTGTCACGACTACAAGATCCACCTTCTCAAGGAGTTCGCGGATTGCATCTGCCACGCAATCCACGTCGTCGCCGAGAACACGCTTCTCCTCAACTCGCACTCCAAAACGCGCGAGTTCTTCGGTAACTCGGAGCGAATTGCTGTCGAGTCGATACTGGCCGAGTAGTTCGGAGCCAACGGCCAAACATGCAGCGCTTCGAAGTGGAATCACGCCCAGCATGATATATCGCCACATCACGAAGTGCACTTTCACAATTCCGTTGAGAGTCCGGGTTAAGATCTTCGGCGACGCAATTCTGCAACAAAAGCAGTGGTTGCCTAGGTGAGCGCCATATGAGAGGTAAAGTATGACGACAATCACCCAGAGAATCTCAGAGTGGGCCGCGAACCTTGAGTACGACCAATTACCAATTGAAGTGATCCACGAGGCCAAGCGGTTTCTTATGGATAGCCTCGGCTGCGCCCTGGGCGGTGCCCAGCAACACGATGTTCATATCGCCAGCACAGTGCTCGGAGAGACCGCCGGTAACGGGCCCTGCCGGGTTCTCGTCACCGGTCAGGAATGGGATCCCGTTTCGGCGTCGCTTCTCAATGCACTGATGATTCGCGTGATGGACTACAACGATATCTATTGGAAGCAAGACCCGTCACACCCTTCCGACATCATTCCCGCGGCGTTGGCGACAGCAGAACGCTCCGGTCGCTCGGGAAGAGATCTCTTATTAGGCATTGTCCTCGCCTACGAGTTTGAACAACGTCTGTGTGAGGTTTCCTACCCTGGAGTTCGTGAAATCGGATGGCACCACGCCACGTTGACCGCCGCAGCGTCGCCAATCGCAGCCGGACGCATGCTGGGGCTCTCTCCGGAACAGATGCAACACGCAATCGGAATTTCTGCCTCGCGTCACTGCTCCACTGGTTCAGTAACCGCCGGCAAGCTCACGATGATGAAGAATACGGTCGACCCACTGGCCACTCAGTCCGGCGTGCTGGCAGCCTTGCTTGCCGAACAGGGCTACACGGGCCCTGAGCACGTCCTCGACGGTAAGGAAGGTTTCAGTCATGTTTTCGGCACCGAGTGGAAATGGGAAATTCTCACCGAGGGTTTGGGTGAGAACTGGCGGATTCTCCAATGCGGGATGAAGTTCTTTCCAACTGAGGCCCTTACTCACACACCAATCTCTGCGGTCCTCGATCTGCTGATTGAACACGACCTCAAACCAGAGGCAATAGAGACCGTCACCATTTACTCGCTGGCACGGGCCGCTGACATCCTGGCCGATCCGTCAAAGTATGATCCACGATCCAAGGAGACGGCTGATCATTCACTCCCCTATGTAATCTCTGCCGCAGTCGCCGAGCGTCAGGTAACACCCGTTCAGTTCACCCAAGCCAAAATCATGGATCCGCAGATCCGCGCCCAACTCAACAAGGTGAAAGTGATCGCTGACCCGCAGATCGAGAGCGTCTTTCCGGAGTTGCAACGAGCACGTGTTGAGATCCGGACGACGGACGGACGGCTATTCGAGAACCAACTCGACTACCCCAAGGGCGATCCCCGCAACCCACTCAGCGATGAGGAAATTAGCGGCAAATTCGCTGCTCTTGCTGAAGGTATCGCCACCCCTGAAGATGTTGCACGAATGCAAGATGCAGTCAGCAGAACCGATGAATTCGACGATGTGCGCGAACTGTGTGCTCAACTGGTCGTGACATCGACCTGATACGAATGATAATTCGACCTGTAATACGAGGGAGGACTCATGGCCCAGACGATCACCGAAAAAACAGTGCAATACCACTCCGAGGGACTCGCTCCTGACTACGAAGTACGCGCAGGTGACATGGTTACCGTGCGGCCGGCTCACGTATTAACTCACGACAACACTGCTGCAGTACTTCTCAAATTTCAGAGCATAGGCGCAGCCAAAGTTGCCGATCCTTCTCAGCCTGTCTTCGCTCTCGACCACAACGTTCAAGACACATCGGAGGGCAATCTGGCGAAGTACGACACTATCTCCGGCTTCGCCCGCGAACAGGGCATCGTCTTTCACCCTGCAGGCGCTGGAATCGGTCACCAACTCATGATCGAGAACGGGTTTGTACTGCCGGGGACGCTTGTCGTTGCTTCAGATTCTCACTCCAACATGTATGGTGCGCTCGGCGCCGTTGGAACTCCTGTAGTGCGCACCGATGCAGCTGCAATCTGGGCAACCGGCACCACGTGGTGGCAGGTTCCTCGTACGGTCAAAGTGATCCTCGAAGGCCAACTCAGACCCGGTGTTTCTGGCAAAGATGTGATCCTTACTCTCTGCGGTCTGTACGACAACGCTGAAGTTCTCAACGCCGCAGTCGAGTTCCACGGCCCGGGAGTTGCCAATCTGTCGATGTCACAACGCATGACGATTTCCAACATGACCACCGAGTGGGGCGCTCTTGTGGGATGGTTCCCTTTCGACAGCATCACCGCCGATTATCTGGCCGAGCGAGCCAATATTCTAGCATCACTAGGCAATTCTGACCGTCTGACTGTAGACATGGTTCGCGCCTGGGAGGAAGAGCCTCCGGCGCCCGACGCAGACGCCGAGTATGCGGCAGAGATAGTGCTCGATCTGGGCCAAGTCGTTCCTCACGTTGCGGGTCCCGACGTGGTGGGCGTCACTCGTCCAGTGTCCGAATTTGAGAAAGAGCGCAAAACCATACACAAAGCATATTTGTTGTCGTGCGTGAACGGTCGACTCGAGGACCTTGCCGAGGCGGCGAATGTTTTGCGTGGAAAACAGGTTTCGCTCGCAGTCGAAGTCTACATCGCGGCAGCCTCTGAAACCATCGAAGCTGAGGCCAAGAAACAGGGCATCTGGCAAGACCTTGTTGCTGCTGGTGCGCTACCTCTCCCACCAGGGTGCGGCGCTTGTATCGGGCTCGGCGTGGGTCTCCTCGAACCCGGCCAGGTCGGGATCTCGGCGACCAACAGAAACTTCAAGGGCCGTATGGGCTCACGTGATGCGGAGGCGTACTTGGCGAGTCCAGCAACCGTCGCAGCATCAGCTATTGCCGGCTATATCACTGGAGCGGGTGATACTGTTTCCGGCGCACCAGAAGTCGCGTTCACCGATCTCGGGTGGAAGCCTGCTGAACGCCAAGTCGATATTCTCCCTGATTTTCCCGAGAAGCTCACCGGCCGAGCCCTATGGCTACCCGCCGACAGTCTCAACACGGACGGCATCTACGGCAAGGACGTGACCTATCGCGATGACCTCACTCCCGAACAAATGGGCACCTACGCCATGGCCAACTACGATCCCAAGTTTCAGGGAATCGTCGAGGAGGGCGATGTCATCGTCGCGGGTTTCAATTTTGGAACCGGCTCATCGCGAGAACAAGCGGCGACTGCCCTTAAATACCGTGGCGTTCAAATGGTCATCGCTGGATCCTTCTCTCAGACCTACCTCAAGAATGCATTCAACAACGCTTTCGTGTGTCTCGAAGGTGTGGAGTTGGCAGAGGAACTGCGGGCAGCCCATGCGGAAGCCGCAGCAGCAGGTGACAGGACCATTCCAGCAGGAGATTTGGTCATCGACTTCAGGCGGTCGAAAGCTCTCTGGGATGGTCGTGAGTTTCCGCTTTCACCCCTTGGGCCGGCAGCACAAGCACTCGTCATGGCCGGTGGCCTGGAAGCGCAGACAAAGGCAACTCTCGAAGAGTAGTCCTAGGCCGAAACGCACCGGACCCGCTACTGGGTAATACGTTCGGCGAGCGATCGATTGCTCATGGGTGGAATCCGGTTTCGACGGACCCTGGTGAGGGAGCGAATAGGCTTGCGCCAGATATCGGAAATCGAGTTTCCGATCGACCAACCTTTTAGGTGTGAAGAATGCTGGGTTCTAGTTACTGGCGCTAAAGATACAGAGTAGATCATGCTCAAGGAAGTCCTCGCACCCTACCGATGAATAGCCGGCATCCTGAAAGAGCAGGCTTACTTCCTTGACCGACAGAAAGTGGCCGTCCCCAGTATTGCCAGAATCTTCGTCAAGGATCACGACCTTCGCACCTGGCTTGAGGCTGGTTTTCAGGTTTTCGAGCAGTTCAACGGGCCGTTCGAAGTCGTGAAGGGCGTAGACCATGAAGACCATGTCAAGGGATCGCTCTGGAAACCCAGGTTCAACAACCTCACCGACTATCGTTTTGATATTTGATAGTCCCCTGTCCTCTGCCCTGTCCTCGAGAGTGGAAAGCGCCCAGGAATCGATGTCGTTCGCGAAGACGCGACCGTAACTCCCAACGCGCCCTGCAAGTTTGAAAGTGAAATAGCCGCGGCCGGCACCGACCTCCCCAATCGTCATTCCGGGTTTCACACCAACTGCGTCCATGACTCTCTCGGGCTGCAAGGAGCGATCACGGCTCTCCTCGTTGAATGCAGCGAATCCATAACCAACACTGGCCAGAACAACAGCCAGGATCAGGGTCCAGACCGCTTTCTCAGAGCTTCTCATCCGGTTCTTTCTCTCTGGTGCCATGAGTTCCTCCCTGATCACAGCTACGGTCCAATGGAAGGAGTGTTGCGATTGAAGATGTCAAACGTTGCAAAAGAAGAAGTCAGATCACAAACATTGAGGCCACCCCAATCGGGAATACCACAGCCACCAATCTGGTAATCTCGAGGCATGATGACTGCAACAACTCGAAATCGACTTATCATTGGAACCGCTCTGATCTTGATCGGCGGCTTCATCGCCGTACAGATGTACTTCAGCCTGACACCTCCGACCCATGCAGATCACGATCACGGTATGGCAAGTCTCGATGCCGGTGGATTTCTCTGGATCAAGAGCATTGACGGATCCCGGCGAAACCTCGTCGGGCAACCTGGTGTCGTCCTCATACTCCATTGGTTTGATCCGACCACCACAGATGGTCTCGAACAGCAGAATGCTGCGCAATTTGCGGCGACTGTATCGGACGATCCCATGGTCGAAGTGGTGTTCATTGCACGCGCTGCTTCCGCGGACGGCCTGGCCTCTTGGGCCGAAGAGCACACAATCGAATCGACCCAGTTGTACTACGACAAAGACGGTCGTACCGCCGATCTCTGCGGAGTACGACGCTGGCCCGAAACGCTACTCTACGACCCGTTTGGTGTCCTTGCTTATCAAGCTAAGGGATCTGCCAATTGGGAAGGTTCAGCTATGCTGGCCCAAGTCGAGCACGCCAAAGGCGGCGTTGAGGAGATTCACTAGCGACGCTCCTCCAACCTTGTCGTCAGTTCTCAGTTGGCCGTGCTCTGCAAATCAATGCTTGCGTTCAGTTTTCTCTCGAAGAAATCTGCCGTGGCCTTATATGCCTCAATCCAGTTGCGGTGCAATAAGAAACTGTGAACGTCATCCGGAAAAATGAGTTGTTCAAACTCTACTTCGTACTTTCTCAATGCCTCGACCAGATCGACAGTTTCGCTAAAAGGAACATTGCGGTCATCGTCCGCATGGATCAGCAACACTGGAGATCGCCAGTCTTTTACCGAAGCCATCGGCGATGAATCGAACGCCAGTCGGGCAACTTCAGCATGTTCAGCCGGATCATACCCGGGCGCAAAATTGCGAATGACAATGTTCCAGTCGTGCACTCCATGCAGATCGACACCGGCTGCAAAAAGATCAGACGCTCGAGCCAAGCCCAAAGCGGTGAGATATCCCCCGTACGAACCACCCCAGAGCCCGATTCGCTTCGCGTCTACGTCGGAACGGCTCGCGAGATAGAGTCCAGCTCCCAGAACATCATTGAACTCACTCGCACCCCGAGCACCGTAGTTGAGGGCTTCACGAAACTCCATGCCGTAGCCGATCCCGCTGCGATAGTTGACGGACAACACTACGAAGCCACGACTCGCGAGGTACTGGTTGAAACCATAGGCTTGGTGGTAGTAGCCACGATTGTGCCAACCGAGAAACATCTGTCGACGCGATCCACCGTGGAAGAAGAGCACCCCTGGGTGGCGTTTGTCCGGTTTATCCGTCTTCGGGAGAAACAGTTGGCCGTGAACCAAAATCCCATCTGCACCTGGGAAGATCACCTGTTTCGGTTCAACGAGATCGGTCAATGGAAATTTCGAGGGCAGCGCATCTGCCACCAAGGCTGAACTCTCGCCATTGCCGGCCTGAATACGAGCATGGGCGGGCGTTTGGGCATCTGATGCCAGATACGCCACCGCACCACCGGGGGACGTCACAACAGGAGACCACTCAATTCCATCCCCCTGAGTGATCGAGGTGGGAGTGCCACCAGATACTGTCACGCGCCATAGATGCCGCCGATCGACATCATTCTGATTCGACGAGAACACCATCTGACGGCGATCGGGCGAGATTGTCGCATGCTCAACCTCGAAGCTGCCAGGAGTGAGCACAGTCGCTTCTGCCGATCCAATCGCAGTCGAATAGAGGAGTGTCCAGCCTGTGCGCTCCCACGGAAAGACCAACCTGTCATCGGCTCCCCAGAACAGCTGGTGCTGCGAGTCGATGCCCCGAAAGACACTCCCTCTCCCCTCCTCTGCTCGCCAGACCTCACTACCTTTCCCTGTCGATATATCGGCCACTCGGATCGACCAAGGTTCTCCTTCGCGCAGCGGCATAAAGGGTAGGTAGTCACTCGGCGGAACAATTCTGATGAACGCTACTCGAGTGCTGTCAGGAGACCATGTAGGGTCTGCATCGCGATCAACGCTCGGATCTAGGTAGCGCAGAGTCTTGAGTTCGAGGTTGTAGACTCCAATGTACCCATGGTCCCCTCTATCGCTTTCGAAGGCGAGATTATTGCCATCGGGTGACCACATCGACGATCGTGCTTTGCCACGAATCTGAAACAACTGTTCAGGTTCAGCACCATCTTCGAGAGACACCATCCACACCTGGTCTTTGTTGAGGAAGGCTACTGCTTCCCCTGACGGAGCAATTGCCGGTGAACTTCCCTGTGCCAATTTGCGAGAAGGGCCGTCCTCTATGTTGATTGCCCAGAGCGCTCTCTCAATAGCCACAGAGCGACTCTCAGGATTTGGGATTTCCCCACTCCGATTGGGAGCACCACCACGTACATAGACGATTGTCTTCCCGTCAGGAGTGAATCGTAGGCTGTTCACAACCTGTCCATCATCTTCAGCGTAATCAGTGATCTTCCGACCCTCGTACTTCGGCGGCGCTGCGACCCAGATGTTTCGTTTGCCCTCATCATTTCGAACCCAGGCAACCGCGTCTCCGTGAGGCGCTGCTACTAGATTTGTAGGATAGGCAGAACTCAGAATCTGCTGGACGGAGAAAAGATCCTCCGACGAGGCGCCAAACGCAAACCCCACGATGACACAAAGAATGAACACGACACGACAAGTAGAGTTCTTCAACACCTGACGCTCCTTCCCTCTTGTGTAGGATACCGCCGTTTCTCTATGCGGCTCCGCTCAACCAGCAGGAATTGGTGAGCAGTACAGACTAGAGTTTAAATCTCGAAACGACTTCGCTCAGCCGCTTGGCCAAGCCTGCAAGTTCTTCTGCACGAGTGTTCACAATGAGGCTGCCTCCCGATACGACATGTGCGACACGACTCACTTCAGACATATCGCTGGCGATACCCTCAAGAACCATCGAGCTGTCCGCCAGTTCCGCGGTAACCTGCTGGACACCCTGCGAAGACTGTGTCACTCCTGAAGCAATTTCGCTTGTAGTTGCCGCCTGCTGATCAACTGCCGCCGCTATAGCGATCACAATCTCGTTGACGTCGTGGACCACGGCAGAGAATTCCTCCACCTCGGAAACAATTCGTGTCGCTGAACCCTGGATCCTCTCTATCTTCTCTCTGATCATATCGGTGGCTCCCGCCGTCTGCTGTGCGAGATCCTTGACCTCAGTGGCAACAACAGCGAATCCTCGCCCGGCATCTCCGGCCCGAGCCGCTTCGATTGTGGCATTCAAAGCGAGCAGGTTTATCTGCCCCGAAATGCTATTGATAACCTCGATGATGCTGCCGATCTCCCGTGCTTCACCACCAAGATTCTCAATCATCTGAGATGCATTTTGCGCTTCGGACACCGCGTCTTGCGACTTCACCGAAGCAGACTCACACTCACGGGCAATTTCACTCACCGACGAGGTCATTTCTTCCGCCGCTGTTGAGATGGCATTGACAGCGACCGACGATTGCTCCATTGACGCGGCCACTGAGGTGAGGGTGCTGGCAAGGTCCTGCACCGAAACAGTCACCGACTCCGATCGGCTCGATGTCTCCTGCGCTTCCGTAGAAAGCTCCTCAAACACCCTCGTGAGTTCAGCAGAAGATAACGCCATGACCTCGCTACCCGACACGACGTCTTTGACCAGTTCTCTGACGATTTGAGACAGCAGAAAGCGGATCAGAACAACTGCAACCACCAATCCCATGATCCCAATCGCGATATTAATGTTTCGCGCCCAACGAATCGCGCTCACAGCGCCCTCGGTCGAGGAGCGAACCATAATGCTCCCAAGAACCTTCTCTGAACTTCCGTGGCACTCGAAGCACCTCGTTTCATTGAGGATTGGACGCACGACTGAAACGTATGAACTACCGTTGACCTCTTCCTCAAGAGAACTCGATTGAACCTCCAACCCCCCCAGTGCCCGAGCCAAGGCTAAACTCACCTCATCGCTCGAAGTCACACCGTCAATTCCGTCACCGATTGAATCTGCAAGCGTACCAAAGGACACAACACCCTCGGGGTCGAAAACAAAAACGTCAACATCCTCCGCATTTTTTCTGAGGGCTATGAACTGCTGCACAACAGCCTCGTTGTCCCCCGTCGCAAGCGATTCACTCATCGAGGCGTGGACGGTTCCTGCTAGAAACTCACCTTGATGCCTAGTCTGCCGCTTCATCCGAACGGTTTCACCAATGATGGCAAGAGAAATCACGGTTACGAGTATCAACACAACGATGCCGGCCAAGACCTCCAGCAATTTGACCCATGGTCGCTGAGAAAAGAGCGCTGAAAAGTTCATTGTCCCTTCCTCGGGGGATGACCTCTGTCGAAGCAGTGCGCGAACCACTGAGCAGGCTAAGAACACTAAATCTTGTGACGCTCGGCCAACATTGGTTATTCGAGCAATTGGTACGTTACTGTTCGATTCTATCACCAATGCAGTCATACATTACAGTTTCCCCCTCCGCTGTTGTTCTGGAGCAAACACCTCTCAATGATCATTCGCTATAGTAGTGAGCGACAAAAAATGCCCTGATTGGTGAGCTTCGTCACAGGCCTTGCAGGTGACAGAGGTAAACCATGATCTTACGAGGTACCAAATGATGAATTGTTTCCGAAATGCTCTCGCCTTTCTGATCATCTCCTTGGCTGCGGTGTCGAGCTTTGGCGAAACGTACTGGGTGGCCCCGCCTCCGGCCGGAAATGACACGAATCCCGGATCCGAGGGCCTGCCCTGGGCAACCCTGCAGCATGCAGCTGACACTCTCCAGCCGGGTGATGAAGTAATCGTTGCAGCAGGCAGTTACACCGGCGCTCACATCACGACCTCCGGCACCTCTACCAACCCAATCACCTACAGAGCCGCGGACGGCGAAGTTGTCTCCATCACGGCTGATAACTCTCATACGCCTGACGGGCTCAACGTGGAAGGCGCCGACTGGATCGTGATTCAGGGCTTCACAGCCAACGATCGAACTCGGGCGGGTATTCGCGCAGTAGAATGCAGGCACGTCACAATTCGCAACAATTCATGCGACGGCAATGGTCGTTGGGGGATTTTCACCGGCTTCTGTGACGATCTCACCATCGAATACAACAAAGCTTCCGGCAGCATTGCTGAGCACGGAATCTACGTCTCGAACAGTGGTGATCGCCCTGTCATCAGAGGAAATGAAATCTGGGGGAATCCGAGTAGCGGAATTCACATGAATGGCGACGTCAGTATGGGAGGGGACGGAATCATTAGCGACGCTCTCGTCGAGGACAACATCATCTGGAACAATGGGGTGAATGGCGGCTCAGCCATCAACATGGACGGGGTTCAAGAGTCCATAGTTAGGAACAACCTCGCCTACGATGCACACGCAAGCGGAATCTCGCTGTATCGGATCGACGGCGGCGGCCCTTCAAGCGACAATCGCGTGCTGAATAACACGATCGTGGTTGCCGCGGATGGGCGTTGGGCTCTCAACATTCAGAACGGCTCAGCCGGAAGCGAGGTGCGCAACAACACCTTGTGGAGCAACCATACGACTCGCGGCGCCATCTCGATCTGCCCAACTTGCCTCACAGATTTCACGTCTGACCACAATGCCGTCAAAAACCGTTTCACGACCGACAACGGGAGCACCTATCTGACTCTCGCAGAATGGCGAACCGAAACTGGGCAGGGTACCGATTCAAAGGTTGCCACTCCCCATCAGCTTTTTCAGGATCCTGCTGGTGATGACTACCACCTGAAAGCAGGGAGTCCCGCAATAGACGCGGGAGAAACGCGAATGGACGTACCTCACGACATCGAAGGAAGATCCAGGCCACTCGGCCTTTCGCACGACATCGGCGCCTACGAGACTCCACATGAGGCTCCACCGATGGCGCCCAGCGATCTCGTTGCAACGAGCATCTCGGACACTCAAATCGACCTTGCTTGGGTTGACAACAGTAACGATGAGGACGAGTTCCGCATCTACCGTTCGTTCGGCGAGACTTTCACCCTCTGGCAAACCGTGGAAGCGAACACGACCAGCGCTTCAAACACTGGACTCGTCGAGTGCACGAGCGCCTCTTACTATGTCGTCGCATACAGTCTCAACGGCGTCTCGGCCCCCTCGAATACTGACTCCGCCACTACGATCGGTCTGTTGCCGGACATTCCTGCATACCTCGAGGCGACAGCAATCGACCATACTCAGGTCGATCTCACCTGGAGCAACGGAATCGTCACTCAGACAGCAGTCGAGATTCAAAGAGCTACAGGTGAAGGCGAGTTCGAAGATATCGCACACGTCTCTGGTGTGACTCGGCAATACGAGGACACAACCGTAGAACCTGAAACCACCTACACCTACAGAGTGCGTGCCGTTAACGACTGTGGAAGCTCGGATTGGAGCGATATCTGCGAAATAATGACGCCAGATGACGGTGGCGATCCTCTCAATCCAGCTTTCGATTGGACGCCAACCACACCGTACGAGAACCAAAGCGTGGCTTTCTCCGGCGCCTCGCCAGGGAAGCCGACGACTTGGAGGTGGACGTTCGGCGACGGCACGGAGACAACCGGCCAGCACGTGAATCACACCTTTATGAGCCCCGGCATCTACACAGTCGAATTGACTGTGACCAAAGGTGAAGCGTCGGCCAAAGTGAGCCATGCCATTACCGTACTGGGGATCAATCAACTCGTGGCAGCTTCAGCCCACAAGCAAGGCAACAAAGGTACATTCTGGACGACCAACATGGCCCTGACCAATGTCGATGATGCTACAACGTCGGGTTGGATACGTTTTTACAGTGGCGACGGGCCGGTAACTCTCGAGCTGCCCTTTTCGATCAAACCCCGATTCATGATGACATTTGACGACATTGTAGGAAGTCTCCTCCAGAACAAGACTGGCGCCCTTTCCATTGACCTTGACCCAGGTGTGGCATCTCCACTGATCACGACTCGCACATCAACTCCCGGTGAGGTCGGAACGTACGGACATGCGACACTGGGCCAACGACCCCTTGAGCCTGGCACCTACTACATCACTGGAGTTCGAGGAGGTCCGGGTTTCAGAACCAACTTTGGAATTGCTGTACCTTTCAACGGCGCTGCATCGGCAAAGATCACACTCCTTCTGCCAAGTGGCCCTGTCGCCGGTCCGACACTCACCCGCCCTGCCAAAACCATGGCGCAATGGGGCATAGAGGACATTTGGGGAACACCAATTTTAGAGGGCATCCAGGCGGCAACATTGAAAGTAGAACTTACCGGCAGGGCTGTGATCTACATCGCCACCGTCGACGAACTCTCCGGAGACCCTGTGTATATCCCAGCTGGATCGGCTTCAACAACCTGGCAGATACCACTGATCGGCCGGGGCTCCGGGAAACGGGGCACCTTCTGGGACACCGATATCATGATTTACAATCCCAACTCGCATCCGACCTCTGTCGAGTTGGAATGGCTCGCGGCAGATCTGGACAATCGGGGGAACACACCCAAGGCTACGCTAGTGCTGGCGCCCCATGAGACGAGGCTCGTCGAAAACGCACCACTCACACTTTGGGACGTGAACAAGGGCAACGGTTCGGTCATGGTGAATGCAAGCCGAAATGTCGTCATAGAGGCGCGAACATGGACACCGGTGCCTGACGGGTTGCCGGGCACCATGGGTCAACGCATTGTCCCGATAGACCTTGAGCACGATCGGCCGGCTCCAGCAGCACTGCCTTGGGTGCGCGAGGACTCCATCGTGCGGACCAATCTTGGCTTCGTCAATCGCAGCAATAAGATGATGGAGCTCCAGTTACAGCTCCTCAGGGTTACGGGGATCGTCAGCCGTACCGGCTCAATCCTTCTCGCACCTCGGAGCGTGAGCCAGCGTTCGCTGGAGTTCCTCTTTGGCGCCGGCGGGCTAGCCGAGGGCAAGAGTGGTTGGGTTCGCGTCACAGGTTCGACAGGCGACAACGAGGTATTTGCCTCTCAAATTGTGAACGATTCCGGAGATCCAATCTTCGTACCGGCGGGCTAGTTGGCCGCGAAGTAATTACAGCTGAGGTCATGCAGGTCAGCTTATTACGCTGAGTCGGCACACTCACACAAGGTTGAAAGCGAAACGCTAAAGCTGGCTTCTTGTCAGTGCGCGTGAGTCCACCGTATGCTCAAACGCAGAGTTGATCCTGTTTCTCTGACCGAACTCGAGGAGGATTGTTCCATGACGCTCATCAAGCAGGTCCTGCACTCTACCCTGCTCGCAGTAGCTATGACCGGTTCACTCCTGGTTTGTGCGACCTGCATAGCGATGCCGGAAGTAACGGAAGAAGTTCAAGTTGAACAGATCTACATGCGCCCTCCCGATGAGATCGCAGCAGTCGTAGACGCTCCGTTCCCGCCAACGATTTCGTTGAGTCCAGATCGAAGCAACATCTTGATCAAGGTGCAGCCGGGTCTTCCTGGAATTGACGAAGTTTCCCAGCCAGAGCTTCGTATTGCTGGCCTCCGCATCAATCCTCGTAACTTTGGTCCAAGCCGCAGTCGCTACTTGAATCAAATCAAGCTGCGAGCACTCATTGGTGGTGAGGAGCGAGTCATTGCCGGGCTTCCCGAAAATCCCAAGATCAACTCCATCGAGTGGTCACCAGACGGCACCCACCTCGCTTTGCTGTTGACTTTTGCCGAGAACATCGAACTGTGGACGATCGACGTCGAGACTGCGTCGGCCTCACGTCTGTTACCAAACGCGATCAATGACACCTACTCGAACCCGTACGCATGGATGCCATGTAGTAAGGCTTTGCTCGCCACAGTCGTTCCAGACAGGATTGGCAAGCCACCGGAAGAACCAGTGATCCCAACCGGTCCCGTGATCCAACAAAGCCTCGGTCGGAGAGCTCCGGCACGGACCTACCAAGACCTCATTCAAAACAAGCACGACGAAGCATTGTTCGAGCACTACGCCACCTCACAGTTGGTTCTTGTCGCCCTGGATGGAACGGTTCACCCGCTTGGAGCCCCTGCACTCATCGACAGCGCCGAGCCTTCTCCTGACGGCTCATCAATTCTGGTCCAGACAACCCGGAAACCATTTAGCTATACCGTTCCTGCATACCGATTCCCGCGCGCCATTGAGGTATGGAACACTCAGGGCGATGTCATCCACACAGTCGCCGAACTTGCGCTCGCAGACGACGTGCCAATCCCTTTCGGCTCGGTTCGCAAGGGACCTCGATCCGTATCCTGGCGAGCCGATGTCGATTCGACCCTAGTTTGGGCAGAAGCACTCGACGGCGGTGATGCCGGTGCTGAAGTCGAGCTTCGCGATCGCCTTTTCCTGCATGAGGCACCATTTACGGGTGAGCCACAGGCCGTGCTGGATCTTGACCTCCGCTTCCGAGAAGTCTATTGGAGCAACGACAACCTGGCGCTCGCCACTGGCTTCTGGTGGCAGACGAGAAAAATCAAGGTCTGGAGATTAGCGCCGGGAACTCCTTCCAATGGAGCCTCAGTGGTGATGGACTATTCCTATGAGGATCGCTACAACGATCCAGGGAAACCTCTTCTCGTGCCTACTCCCAAAGGAACCTCAGTACTACTCACCGACAACGGTGGTTCAACCATCTTCCTTGCTGGGCGAGGCGCAAGTCCCGAGGGCGACCGTCCATTCCTCGATGAGATGAATCTGGCAAGCGGTGAGACGACCCGGGTCTTTCATTCTCAAGCACCCAACTATGAGAATCCAGTCATGTTGCTCGACCTTACCGAGAAGGTCCTGCTGTTTTCTAGAGAATCGAAGAACATCCAACCTAACTATTGGATACGCAGTCTTTCAGCGGGCGACGAGAAACAGATCACTACCTTCTCCCACCCCAATCCACAATTCGCCAGGGTTCAGAAAGAGCTGATCAGATACACGCGCGATGACGGTGTGGAACTTACCGCCAAGCTTTACCTTCCGGCCGGCTACGAGGCGGAGAAAGACGGACCTCTGCCGATGCTGATGTGGGCTTACCCACGTGAATTCAAGAGCGCAGCGGCTGCCAGTCAGGTCACAGGCTCTCCCCACCGCTTTGTACGAGTCACCTACTGGTCGCCGACTCTGTGGCTATTGCGGGATTATGCGGTACTCGACGGGCCAACGATGCCGATTGTCGGTGAGGGGGATGAGGAGCCCAACGACACTTTTCGCAAACAGCTTGTCGCCAGCGCGAAGGCGGCTGTCGATGAAGTCGTCCGTCGTGGTGTCGGTGATCCCGAACGCCTGTGTATCGGTGGCCACTCCTATGGTGCATTCATGACCGGAAACCTGCTCGCCCACTCAGATCTGTTCCGAGCAGGTATCGCACGCAGTGGTGCCTATAACCGCACTCTGACGCCGTTTGGCTTTCAGGCTGAAGAGAGAACCGTGTGGCAGGCACCCGAAATCTACTTCGCGATGTCTCCATTTATGCACGCCGAGAAAGTCAACGAACCAATATTGCTCATTCATGGCGAAGCGGATAACAACTCCGGTACTTTTCCACTCCAGAGCCGTCGTTACTATTCAGCGCTCAAGGGTCTCGGCGCTACGGTTCGCCTCTGCATGTTGCCGCACGAGAGCCACGGCTACCGAGCACGTGAGTCGATGATGCACATGCTGTGGGAAACGTCCGAGTGGATGGATCGCTACGTCAAGAACGCTGAACCGCGAGAGACGCCCAAGTAGTCACGGCTCTGATCGAAACTTTGGGAAAGAGGCTCATCCTTCGGGATGGGCCTTCTCATTTCCAGCATGCCGCTGATCCCCTGCCACGACTCGATCGGTGATGATCGCGGTTGTGATGTGACCCGTGACGTTGGTCGCTGTGCGAGCCATATCAGGCACCCGATCAATACCAAGCAGAATGCCGAGCCCGTCAAGCGGAACTCCGACAGTCCCGAGTGCCGGAGCCATCGTCATGATGCTGGCAGACGGTACTCCAGCGACTGTGAAAGACACCATCATCGTGGCCAGCACAGCTGCAACATACCCGCCTGTTGAAATTGGAATCTCGTAGAGGAAAGCAAGAAAGACGAGGGCAGACCCTTGGAAGAGAGCACTGCCTGCACGGTTGATCGCGGCACTGAATGGGATCACGAAACTGGCCGTGGAAGTTGGGATCTTGAGTTCCTCGGTCGCTTCCAGCATGGCTGGGATCGTCGCTATAGAACTCACAGTTGCGCACGCGATGACTTGGGGTTTGAGACAAGCTTGCACAAATCTCCGAGCTTCGATCCTGCCCACCATCACCGCCGCTGGCACATAGACAAGACTGATGAAGAGCAACAGGCCCAACAGAACCGACACCACGAAAACTACGAAGTTCAGGACCATCATCCACCCAACGCGAGCAGCCACCGGTGCAGCCAATGCGAAGACCCCTAGCGGTGCCAGCCAGAGAATCCAGTGGACAAGTTTAATAAGAACTGCGGTAACAGACTCGCCGAGCCCAAGTAGTTGATTCTTTTGAACCGAGGGCAGCGTTCCCGCAGCTGCGGCGAAGAGCAGGGTGAACACCATCAGCGGGAGCAACGCACCATCTACAGCCGCTTGAAACGGATTGGACGGTATCAACCCCAACAAGAATTCCACCGATCCCGGCAGGTCCGGGACAACAGCTGCGGCCGACCCACCCTCCATCGCGATCTGTGGTGCAGCAACCGCAATCATGAGCGAGGTCATACTCATGCCGAGAATCACCGCGACAACAGTGGTTAGGACGAGGAACGCCAATGTGAACGCTCCCATTCGACCAAGTCGCCGAAGATCACCCACCTGAGCAACGCCAATGAACAAGCTACTAGCCACCAGCGGTACGATGACCATCTTTAAGAGATTGACGAAAGCAGTTCCTACCGGTTCAAGACTCTGAGCGAACTTCAATAACCACGACGACCCCACAGAATGAGCAACAAGCCCGAAGATGAAGCCCGCCACAAGCGCGAGTGCCGTGGCAAGGGAAAGTTGTGCGGAGTTTTTTGAGCTGAGATTTCCAGTTTGCATGGCAACCCTATTGTCGCGTGGTCGAATCGCCTACGCCAGTTCCAAAATATTCGTATCTCGAGACATTAACAAGAATTATTCTCCATAAACCTGCTAAACGTGCCAGATTGGCGCTTCTATCCGTAGTCGACAGGTCGAAGACTCAGGAAGTATTTGCAATAGAAGAAGAAACATGTATAGTGCCCTCGTTCGAAGGCCTAGGCCGATGGGGCCGAGCCGACCATCGGCGGACGATTCTGAGTCTGCCAACACGTCCGGAGTGAGGTCTGGGAAGAGTAAAGTTCAGACCGAGGAGAAGAGAGTCTTGGGTAATAAGCTATTCGTCGGAAACTTGAGCTGGAACACCACGAGCGATCAGCTGCACGAAACCTTCGCGCAGTTTGGCGAGGTCACCGAAGCAAAGGTGATCACCGACCGGGACACCGGCCGCTCGCGCGGATTCGGCTTCGTCACCTTCACCGACTCGGATGCCGGAGAGAAGGCCAGCTCGGCCCTTGACGGCACCGAACTCGACGGCCGCGAGATTCGCGTCAACGAAGCGCAGGACCGCCGCGGCGGTGGCGGTGGCGGTGGCGGTGGCGGTGGTGGCGGCAGCTATCGGGGCGACCGGCAACGCTGGTAAGCCTCATACGCCTCAAACAGGCACACACAGAACCCCCTCACCCGAGGGGGTTCTTTTTTTCTGCGTAATCGATGCGAGATGCCGTAGCAAATCGACGCCTTAGGTCTCTGATGCTACAGTTGACCTAATAACAGCCCCTGAAAGGTGGTGAGTGGATTGGCAGGAAGCATCGACGGTCACTGCCACGTCGGCCTCGTCGGTGACGAGTTCCCGAGTCTGGGTGGTATGTCGCAGTGGTACCGCAAACAACTGACGTTTAAGATCTTCCTAGCATTTGCTCGCATCGACCCAAACCAGGCCTGTGATCGAGTTCTGCGACAGGCTACGATCGAAACGATCTCGACTTCCACCCTTGATCGTGTGGTTTGCCTTGCTCTTGACCCCGTCTACAGCGAAGAGGGCTCACGAAGAGAGGACCTCTCCCATGTCTGGGTCGATAACGAGTACGTGCTCAGCCTCCAGGGTGAAGAGTTGCTCAGAGATCGCGTACTCTTCGCCGCCTCAGTCCACCCTTACGACGATGAGTTTGCCCAGCGGACCGCATACTGCGTCGAAAGGGGCGCAGTCATGATGAAATGGCTGCCCTCAGCTCAGTCCATCGACCTTGCGAACCCCAAGGCAGCTGAGGCACTGATAGCTCTTGCCTTTGCAGGTCCCGATGGCAAGCCACTTCCCCTACTTCTTCATGTCGGCCCCGAGTACGCTATCCCCCCAGCTGATCCACGTCACCATTCCTATGACTATTTGTCCTGGTCTTGGTTGGATCGAGCTCGCAACGCGCTTCGGTTTTCGAAACGATGGCACGTACCGAATCTCGAAGCAGTGCACTCAAACCTGGAGGCGGCGCTGGATGCAGGCGCCGTGATCACGTTTGCACACTGCGGAATGCCCTACTTCGCCTCGGGTGTTCTGGGCCAGGTGCTCGAGCACTCGGACTTCAAGCCCATCAAGCGCTACCTGGAACAGTACCGTGACGACACCCAATCCAAGGGGCGTTGTTTCGCCGATGTTTCGGCCTTCTGTACACCTTTCAGAAAACGCTACTTCTCAACACTGCGCCGTCTACCTCCGAACTCGCTGATTTACGGCAGCGACTTTCCTACCCCGATCTTCGAAATCAGCGCCGATTTCGAGGAAGCCGCTCGCGACTTCAGGGCGATTCTCCACGGCGAGTTCGATCGCATCGTCATTCCACAAGACAACCTACTCGACGTCAGCTATCGCGAACTCCAAACCGCATTCCCAGACCACCCCATGTTCACCAATCTCAGCAAGCTGCTGCCACTATAGCTGTCCGTTGCTAAATCATCTGGCCGAATAGCGGAGTTCACGGACGAGCCGGAGGATGACAGCTCAACCGAGCAGAATCCATTTCTCATCATTCATCATTCCGCATCACTACTGTCCCAACGTTAGTCGAATAGATTCAACTGGTTACGGCAGGGGTTGTCCTGGTTTTGCATTTCGCAAACTGTAAGTGCTTCCAGAATAGGCACTTTCTCAAAAAGAGACAGGCTCAAGACTCGAAGAATTGTGTAAAGGCTCTGCTCGACACCAAGTTCCTTCTTCATGATGGCTACGAGGAGATATGTGGAGATTGCGATCCAGATTTGGGTTTTCACGGCATTGTTCGAGGTTCCGTAGAAGACCTTTATTCGTAGATGCTGCTTGATCCATTTGAAGAAGAGTTCGATACGCCAGCGAGCTTTGTAGAGGCGTGCAATCGTGACAGCTGGTAGCTCGAATTGGTTCGTGAGGAAGACCAGTCGATTTCCAGTCGTTGGGTCAAGGTAACGAATTCTGCGGAGAGGTTGAGGGTACTTCTTGGCTGGTATTGGCGATTTCAGCATGATGGTCTGATCGCATTGGACTCCTTTGGATTTGTCCGGCTGGACAGAGCATCGACGGTAGAATTGGAATCTCTTTTTTGCCCTTGTAAGAAAGAACGCTTGTCCGCGGTGAATCCTGAAGAGTCGTTCGAAATCCAAATACGCTCGATCCATCACATAGTATGCGCCTGGCTCTGGCACCAGAAGATCCAAAACTCTAGAATCGTGTAACTTCCCGTCGGATATATAGATAAATGAAGGAATGCTCCCCCTGAGGTCCATTAGAGTATGCAGCTTCACAGCGCCTTTCGCTCTTCTAAAGTGAGCCCAGGGGAAGAGCGAAAGGCACAAATCGATGGTGGTCGCGTCCAAGGCGTAGAGGGTTGAAGCCTTGAGTTCCCTTCCATAGTCCTCGTCGGCATATAGAAGTCGGGCCTTGTCTATGAGGACATGGGCCACGTCAGCATAGATGCGCCAATCGCGCACTTCGTTGGCGTTGGCCAACGTGTTGCGGGAAACGCGACTGCGAATACCCACATGATAGAGCTTCGATCGCATTGAGCGGAGACATACCTCAATGTCCCGCAGGCTCTCTCGCTGAGTCAGCTGGGCGAAAGCCATGACCAGAAACTGATCCAAACAAGTGAATCGCTGGACTTTGTGATTCCCTCTATAACGCCTCACACACGTATGAAAACGCGGAAGGGGTAGGTACGCCATGATCTGGGAAAACACACTCTGACCTGAATACATCGGGGTGACCTTTCGGGATTGGTGACCTCGATGATAGGTGGATTCTGAAGTCGATGCAGGTCATTTCTCCTCGTATTCTTCTGAAGAAAAAGACGTTACGACGATTCTTTCGAAAAACGTTGGGACAGTAGTGATTCCGCATTCATCATTCCTTGTGGAACTTTCTCCCTCCTGGATCCGTATTGTCGGGTGGGTCGAATGAATTGAACTTATACAAACAGGGAGGATGCGATGAACTCTGCTCGTACCGCGATAGCGGTTGGGATGATGCTCGCTTTGGCGGCCGGGGCCGCGGCGGACTGCAAGTATTCAGATGACCGAGAGGTCACGGAATCGGTGGCGGGCGCCTCGCTCGTGGTGCTCGATGTAGGTGCTGGGTTTTTGAAAGTTGAAGGACGCGACGATGCTTCCGAGATCCAAGCTAGCGGAGTTGCTTGCTCGTCGAAGGAGTCGTTGCTCGATGACATTCGCCTCGTAGTCCGTCGGTCAGGCGACCGCGTTCTGATCAAGACCGAGTTCCCGAAGAACCGCTGGGGAACCAGCAACATGAGGCTCGACCTCACCGTAAGTCTCCCAAGTAGTCTTCATGTTCGCATTGAAGACGGTAGTGGGGCGATCAGGGTTGCCAACGTGGCGTCCGTTGAGATCGACGACGGTTCAGGGGAAATCGTAGTAGTCGACACCGGCGATGTCGAGATCGAGGACGGTTCCGGCAGCATCGAGGTACGACACACCACCGGTAACGCACGCATCGATGACGGATCTGGCAATATTCGCGTCGAAAAGGCCAATGGCGATGTCGTCATCGGCAGCGACGGTTCCGGCAATATCGCTATTCTCGGCGTTGGAGGGACCGTCAGAGTCGGCTCAGACGGTTCAGGCAACATTCGCGTCGAGGATGTTCAGGGCGACTTTATCGTCCGCAGCGACGGTTCCGGAAGCATCAACTACTCGGGAGTAGCCGGTCGGGTGGACATCCCTGACGACTGAGGGAACAACTACATTTCACTACACAGAGGGCGGCAACTTCTGTTGTCGCCCTTGGTGTCTAGCCTCCTTCCCTATCCCTCCGAGAAAAAAACTACAACCACCTGTAACCATAGTCGACTTCGAGTGTCTTAGAGTTATGTGAACGCAACTATGGAGAATCCAACGGCCATCAATGACGACTCACATGTCGCCGAGTTCTGGCGAGCGGCCTACCAGCGCCACGGCGCCGACATGCTGGCGTTCCTCCGGTGCCGCGCCGCCACCTCCGAAGACGCAGAAGAGCTCCTCCAAGAAACCTTCGTGCGGGCCATTCGCTCCGGCAAGCTCCGGAGCCCTGAGAGCGTTCGGTCGTACCTCTTCACCATTGCCCACAATCTGCTGCGCAACCAGCACCGTCGCGAAAGAATCTCTCCTCTCGTCGCCGCGGCGGACAAAGAGGCAACAGCACCGCAAGAGACTGACCGCATCGCACGCGTCAGATCGTTGTGTGAGCGCCTTGCCGAAGTCCTCTTGCAGTTGCCTGATAAACATCGACGTGCCTTTGAACTCGCGGTCATCGAGCGCATCCCCTATACCCGGATCGCAGAGATGACCGGATGGAGTCTCGCCAGCGTCAAGGTCAATGTGTACCGCGCGCGCCACCAAATCCTCGAGCAGATGGCTTCTGATCTCGAGGCCAGATCGGAGCTTGGACGATGAAAGAACTTGAAATGATGGAAATCCAGGTATCGGCCCTGATCGACGGAGAACTCTCACGATCAGCGGTACTCTCCGTAATCGACAACCTGCTCGAGGATGGCGAGAGTCGACTCTTCTACCGGCGTGCACGTCACCTTGACCTCGCCATTGAATCTACCCGTGACACTGACCACGGCGCGTCGGGAGAGCTCTGGCGAAAAATCGAAGAGGCTGCAGGACGGGACAATGAATCACCCAAGTTCGTCTGGGTTGCGCCAAACCGACACCTTTCACGGTGGCTGCTGCGTGCCGCTGCGGCCGCGGTGATTGTCATCGGCATGTGGTCGGTGAGCACCATTGTGTTGCCGTCAAGCGAACCTGGCAATATCGCCGAGATCATTGCCGGATCAGCGCCCAACAGCATGGATGACGAACGCTTCATCGAACTCACAACCGAGCTTCTTCAAGCGGACCCACGCTACCACCACGCCATGTATGAAATCGTCGATGCCGTGAGCAGGCATGCCATACCGCGCGAGGGAATGGTGGATAGGAACCGAAGTTTTTTTGTCAACGCCTCGCTTGATGGCGAAGAGCTCATCGAGATGAGCGAACGAGGACTCAATCAGAATCCTCCACAGATCTACTAATAAGGAGACTCCGATGAAAAGAACTCTCATTCTCGCAGCACTACTGACCCTCGTCGCTGCAGGTGCAATTGCTCAGGAACCGACAGAGAACCCTTATCAGGGCTTCATCTACGGCACGATCACTACCCGATCTGACACGGCCTACACTGGTGTTCTACGTTGGAACACCGAAGAGGCATTCTGGGACGATCTCTTCCACTCTTCCAAGGAGGAGGTGCAGTTCGCAGAGAAGTACGAGAAAGAGGCCAGGGACAGCGATAGAGATGAAAACTGGTGGCATGTTTTCGGCCGCAAGATCGGGATACGCGTTGAAGGAGACCCATCTCGCGTTCTTGCAGTACGCTTCGGCGACCTCAAAGAGATCCGTGTAGTGGGTAGGAACAGTGCTGAGTTGCTCCTGAAGAACGGCTCGACACTGGAGGTTCGCGGCTACTCTAACGACGTCGGCGCAACAGTGAAAGTGCGGGACACAACGCTTGGAGACATCGAAGTCCCATGGAAGAAGATCAAGAAGATAGCCTTCGCCGCCACACCCACTGACGCCGATCCGGGTGTCTTTCGTCTCGCGGGAACGGTGGACACCGATGCCGGCGAGTTGCGTGGGTATATCCAGTGGGACGAACAGGAGTGTCTCAGCACAGATCGCCTCGACGGCGAAACTGAAGATGGCGATCTCTCCATCGAGATGGGCCGCATCGCCCGCATCGAGCGACGCAACCGACGCAGTTCGATTGTCACGCTTCGCGACGGGCGTGAACTCGTCATGGATGGAACCAATGACGTCAACAACGACAACCGAGGCATCTTCGTGGAAGACCCGCGTTACGGCAGAGTTGCAGTTCAGTGGAATGAGTTTCGCTCAGTTGATTTTGATGCTCCCGGCGGCAGCGGTCGAAGCTACGACGAGTTTTCGGCCCAAGAACCTCTTCGTGGCACCGTGACTGAGCGAGATGGCACTCGCCATACTGGCCGCCTCATTTGGGATCTTGACGAAAGCCAGGAGTGGGAGATGCTTGACGGCATCGGCCAGGATCTCGACTATGCAATTCCTTTCGCTATGATCGCTGCGCTCGAACCGGTCGGCAGCCACGGGACACGAGTCGAGCTACGCTCCGGCGAGCAAATCGAACTCGAAGAAGGACAAGACGTCAGCGAGCGCAACGATGGTGTCGTTGTGATTTCCGAGTCCGGCAAGGAGACCTACATAGCGTTTTCTGATATCACGCGAGTCGAATTTGACCGCGAATAGAACGATTCTGAGGCAGCGAGACGATCGACGACAATTGACTTCGCAGGC
>JAAESQ010000440.1 GCA_024229275.1 bacterium
ACGCATTCCTCGCGTCGTACCATCGGTTCCTGGCGTACGACAGCCCTGTGACGGGGTCTGTCCACAATCCCTGGAAGAGTAGGTTCTGCCCACCAGGAAATCGTCCATCCAAATGGGCCATTTGATGGCCCCTATGCGAATCCAGGTTAAGTGGCTTTAGCTCTAATGAGATAGTCGTACTTTGGCTACTTTTGACCCCAGACGCGAGTTTTTCGGCCCACACACGCCTGAGCGCGTTCTCGAGCGGCCGATCGGAGGTCAGCGGACGCAGGGATCTGGCCGAGTTGAGGGCCCCGAGTTCGCTCTCTTCGAGGAAGATGCCGAGGGTAAAGACGAGGTGCTCTTCGAAGCCGAGGAGTTCGAAAGGCGACGGCTCCGGAGTCTCGTACTCGGCCAGGAGTTCAAGCGCGGAGAGCTGTGGCTCGAGCGGTGGATCCAGCGATGAGGGGATGTACCTGGACGCGTCGACGGCGGGCGCGATCGCCAGGAGGCTGAGCACGAGAGCAGCAGCTAATCGAGTGATCTTCTTCTCTTTAACTGCTGCCGTTCGCATTGCTCGATTGTAGCGGACTGCATAGAGGGGGTTGGTCTGCCTGCGCGGGGCTGCGGCCGGCAAGCCGTCCTCCGCATCCTGCTCGGCAGCCCGTTGATTTAACTCACCCCAGCCCACCCAGGCGGGGATCTGGACGTGGTTGCCGTGGGCCCCACATCCGGCGCCGATGAAGTCGGGGCACTTCGGCGCATCCGATAAGGCCGCCTTATCGGTCGCGGCCTGCCGGTCACGCCGTTTGCAGGCGGTGTGTACAAGGCAGCTAAGTGGTCAAACGGCGCGCCCGTCAGCCTTCCCTTGTGCCCCTAGACATAATCGTCATTATGTCTCCTTCACGCCGGCGAAGGTGGGGCGCGGAGGGGCTTGGTTCCCCGCCTTCCCATCCAGCCCCTCAAGGGGCTTCCCGGGGGGGGCTCCCCGGCGCTGCGCGCGGGCCGCCTCGGAGGCTTGGCTAGGCCCTTTTCTCGCACACAACACTGAGCGGTAGCTGGCCCTCGATATCATTTGCCACCCTTAGTAAAACGAAGCCATTCGCCCGTGTGGTAACGCATTTACAGTCTTCGGGTGGTCCGCCCTTGCCGCAAGTGACTGGCCATCCGCTGGCTATCGCGGTGTACTTCGGCCGCGCATCCGTTTCCTGCACGGGGCCATCACTCAGCACGCAGATTACCGGCTTGAGCTTTGTCATGAGTGGCGCGTAGAAGCCGCTCTCCCGGCCATGGTGGCTCGCAACAAGCACATGACATCCCTTTACAGCCTCCAGAAAATCCCTTTGCTGGCACAGCGACTCCCATGAGGCCGTTTCATTGTCACCCGGGATCACGATCTTCAAACCGAGGTATTGAATAACAACCACAGCGCTGTGATTGTTGAGGTTACCGTCGTCATGATCCTTCGAGTAAAAAGTACTGATGCTTGCGCCTCCGTTCACGGAAGGATTCCCAATCCTCTTTTCCTTAGGCACTGTTGTCGTGAAGTCAGACGAGAACGTGAGGTAGCTCTCAACAGTCTTCGCGAAGGATCCCTGGTTCCCATCCAATATTTGCTTACGGGTAAGCCACTTGGGCCTTTGGAGTTGCCCGACCTTGATATTGCGCGAGTTTAGAAGATCGATCTCTTGGAGATGGTCGCCGTGCGGATGGCTCAATATCAAGAAATGAATGGTGCTGGTTTTCTTGTTGAGCCACGTCAAGGGTGAGTTCCCATCTGACGCACCCAAGTCAATCACCACTGTCTGCTTTTTGGGCGTGGCTATGTGAATGCTTTGGCCGTGTCCGACGTTATGGAATAGAACTCCGAGACTCATATCACCCCCTATTGCTCAGCCGCGTGGACAGCATGGTCAGGCGTCTTGTTACTCATCAGGTGGAGATAGAGCGAGGCAGCGAGGGCCAAGACTACGGCCGCAATTAGACCAATCAGGATTGAGGAAAGTAACGGTTGTTGTCCCCCAGTTCGCGCCATGGAAATACAGAAGTGGAAAAGCCCACCGAAGACGCCGATCTGAATTGCAACAAAAACACTCATGATGGTATGCGTGCTCATCGGATGAAAAGCACTAAACGCGGTGTTCACGTACATCTTGTTTTCGAAGGAGTCATCCGGGCGACGATGCAGCTCATGCCTGCGTATAGAGTTCACCTGTCTGGCAGGGAAGACAAAATATAGACGGTTCTGGACCATCCCACAGAAGACTACAGCTAGCCCAAGCGAAGTAAGCGCGGAGAGCAACGCCATGAACGCCCAGGGCATGTTGCTTGCGTTTCCCTCGCCAGGTGCTAGTGCGATCATCGCTGACGCAACCGCGCACGACAACAGCGTCGCAAATCGAGCCAGATTTAATTGCCTGTCGTCATAGCGAAGCAGAAGGTTGATGCATTGCTCGTACTCAAGCTTTAGGAAATCGTCCATGATCTTCGCCCCTCCGCCGTGACCAACAAGCAACGTATTTAAAACACAATCAAAGAGATAGGGCCTACACCTGTTCAATTGTAAACCAGATCATAGGCGGGCTCGCAGGGCAGAAGCGGAAGCCGTCTCACGGCTGCAGCCTGCTCTGCGAGACCGCGTCCTCGAGCGTCTCGCCCTCAGGAGGAGGCTGGCGCACGCTTGCGAAAGGGTGCGCCAGGGGGGAGCCCCCTTGAGGGGGCGGCGGGACGCAGCCGGCTTGCAGGTCGTTGCCCGGGCCAGGTTTGCATAATGACGATTATGTAAAGGCGACAGCCCAAGGCGGGCCGGCCGAGTGCAAGGTCCGATAACGCAGCGTTATCGGACAGCGAGATCTGCACGCTGCGTGACAGTGGGAGGTCCGAGGAGGGACCCGCTGGCACGCAGCGTGCCTCGCGGCTTGCACGGCCCCAAAGGGCGGCCGGTCCCGCCGCAGCCTGGCCCGGATGCACTTTCGTTTAGCTGCCGGCTGCGGGCGGGCGGGGGTGATTTCAATCAATCGGGCTGCGCGCGCAGGGAGCGGAAGCCCCCCGGGCTGCAGCCCGAGCACGCAGACCCTCCGACTCAGTTCGGGGGATGGTCGTCCAGGTCGGCGTCGTCATCGAGTAAGAACCGAGGCCCCTCGACTCGCTTCATCTTGGCTGCCGGATGCGTCGCGTCGTGCACCTTCTTCAGCGCTCTGACGCTCACCTTGGTGTAGATCTCGGTCGTCTTGAGGGTGGAGTGACCGAGCATCTCCTGAATGAAGCGGATGTCGGCGCCACCCTCGAGCATGGCTGTCGCCATGCTGTGACGGAAGAGATGAGCGCTGCCCTTCTTGCCGACGCCAGAGGCTCGGATCAGCCGAGTTACGAGCTCGGAGATACCGTTCGGCTGGTAGGGCTTGCCGTAGCTGGTGAGGAAGAGGACTCCGTCGTCCGGTGGGACGACGAGGTTGGGCCGTCCGTCGGCGAGGTACTTGGCGACCCAGCGAAGCGCTCGGTCGCCGATCGGGATGAGCCGGTCCTTGCGGTTCTTGCCTTCGCGCACCAGGAGACTGCCTCGGTCGAAATCGATGTCGCCGATCTCGAGATGGGACAGCTCTGCGCGGCGGATGCCGGTCGAGTACAGCGTCTCGAGCAGGGCTCGATCCTTGAGGCCGACTGCGGTCGAGAGATCCGGCAGGGTCAGGATCTGCTCCACCTCGGACGGGGAAAGGATGTCGCGCGGGATCTTCGACGGCGTGCGCGGTAGCTCGAGCTCGGCGGCGGGGTTGTAGAGCACCAGGTGCTGGCGCACGAGCCAGCTGCAGAAGGTGCGCACGATGCTTAGGATGTGGCTTTGGGTCTGCGGCATGGTCCCCGAGCCATCCGGCTTGCGCCTGGTGGTGAGGTGTTTCTGGTAGAGCTCGATCACGGTGTGAGTGAGTTCCTGCGGACTGGTAACACCGCGTTCTGAGCACCAGGCGACGAGGTCGCCAAGGCGACCTTCGCGCTCGTACACCGTACGCTCGGTGTAGTTGCGTTGACGCATCCACTGGAGATGACGCAGCACCTCGGCGGCGAGGTCGGCGGGATGATCTGGGATGATGTCGTGGACCATCACCGGCTCCGACTTGCGGCTACGTACGACGCGCTCTCGTTTTCAAAGCCCTGAGACGTGCGTTTTGGCGGCTTGTTCGGGATTTCAGGCTTAAAGCTCTCAGTATCAGTCTCTTGAAGGCTCCGGCCACCCCCCGACTTGGGGGCGACTTGGGGGCGACTTGGGGCCGACTTCTCAGGCTTTGACCCCGACCACTTCGACTCAGACCCCGACTTCTCAGCGTCGTAGCCGAGGCTTTCCTCGTCGATGAGGCCGAGCAAGAAGGACGCGCCGTCCCGGCCTTGACCCTCGTAGAGCATCTCGTAGACGAAGCTCTGGCCACGGCAGCCACGGTGCACAAGCAGATATTCCATGTCCTCAAGTCGGCGTAGATGGAGTTTGAGTTGGGTGTTCCCCCAGCCGGTGTGCTCGCGCACGTCGCGGCGGCTGAAGCGGTACTCACAGCGCCGCAGACCTTCGCGTTCGCAAGCCGCTTCGACCATCTCGTTGACGATCTGCAGGAGACGGGCGGTCTGCGGGGGAAGCTCGTCGAGCGTGCGGCCCAGGACTTCCGCGGCTAAACGATTAGCGAGGGAGATGTCCTCCAGCGTGACCTCGATGTAGGGGACCTGACTGCCGCCGTCGTGAAAGGTCTTCCTCTTTCGCTGCTTCTGCCGCAGCAGGGCGATGGACTCGATGAGCGAGAGGTACTTCTCGTGGTCTCGCCGGGTCCGGGTCTGGGTGTCGAGGAAGGTCAGGTGTGTCGCGTACGGGTTGGCGACAGCGACCGGTTCGAGCAAGCGCTGAGCGTTCTGGTGCAGCGCGAGGGTGCGCTGGCGCTCGTGCCGGATCTTGAGGCCGCCGAGGGTGCGGCGCTCTCGCTGCAGCCGGTGAATCGCTCGCGTCTGCTGCCGGTCCTCGTCGACGGAGAGGACGAGGCATCGGTTCATGAGCTCCTCGTCGATGTCGATCGCCGTCGTCGTCAGGAAGATAGCCACCGGCCCTTCGACTCGGTATTCGTGGGTGACGAGTCGGCCGGATGCCGGGTCCTTGCCGGTCGAGGCGATGGTCAGCTCGCCTTCGGATTGCAGGAGCTTCAAGGCGTAGCTCGCCTTCTCCGCGCCCTCTTCCTCGGCGATCGCCAGCACCTTGTGGCGCAGATCGGCCTCGCCCATGTAGAAGAGCGACTGGCCAGTCATCGCCGAGTAGTGGACTCTTTCTTCTTCAGGAAGCAGCGAAAGGATGGAGTTCATCAGGACCGATTTACCGGCAGCTGATGAGGATTGGATGAGCAGCGCCAGCGGCTCGGCGAGCTTCCTCGACACGGCGGCCAGGTAGCCGACGAGCTTGTTGGTTTCCTCCCCCACCACGCCACAGCGTTCGAGGTCGCTCACCACTCGGTCGAGCAAGTTCGGATCCTCGAGCAGGGCGAGCGCCTCGCGGCGCTCGGCCTCGCTCATGGTTGGCTTCTGGTCGGCCGGCTTGGTGGCCTTCTCGATGAGCCCGGCCTGGAGCTGCTCCAGTTTGAGCAGGACCTGGCCAAGGTCTTTCTTTAGCAGCTCTGGTTTGACGCCGAGTTCAGCAGAGGCCTGTTTGAGGAAGGCGACGCGGTGTCTTGCCGAGTAGAGGTCAAGGTTGTCGACGTGGTAGCGCTCGCCTTCGCCGACGAGGAGGTTGATGCGCAGGTGCTCGTAGCTGGTGTTTCGGTTGAGACCTCGGATGCGCCAGCGGCGGCTGTTGAGATGGATGAGGATTTCGGTTTCGGTGATCTCGGCTTCGAGGTCTGGTTTCGGAGGTTCGGGGACCGGCGAGGCAGGTATCTCCTGGGTTATCACTTGGGTGTGGGCCTCAGAGGCAGCAGCTAATTGAGGACTGGGCTCGGCCTCAGTGATGACTGAGGTATTCATTGGCTTCTTTCGGGGTCGAGTTACGGGAGCGTTTGGTGCGACGCGTGCGGTGATCGGTCCGGCAAGATGCTCGGCCGAGCGCAGCAGGGTGGCCAGGGCTCGTGTGGCGGGCTGGACTTTGAGGGCGTAGGCGTTGGCGTCCATGTTCCTCGGGAACAGGACGCGGAAGCAGCTGATGTCTTCCTCGCCGAGTTTGCCGGCGAGCTTCGCGGCGGCGACGTTGCCGGCGTCGTCGCGGTCGTAGGCGATGAGCACCCGCTCAGTGCCGCAGGCTTTCATCGCCTCGAGCATCTCTGTTGTGAAGCCGTTGGTGCCGAAACTCGAGGTGACGTTTCGGAAGCCTGAGCACCAGAAGGTCAGCGCGTCGATGAGGGATTCGCAAAGGATGATTTCTTTCGATTCGCGCAGAGCGGCTAAGTTGAAGACGCCGCGGTGTGGGCCGGGAAGGTAGAGATGAAGCGCCGTGCTCGCACGAAGGCGGTTGATCTTGCGGCCGTAGAGTTCGACGACCCGGCCTTCAGCGTCAAAGACAGGAATGGTCAACGAACCGTTGAGGTGCTCATGGCCGGTATTGCGGTAGACGCCGAGGTCGGTCAGGCGCTCGCGCAGCTCCGCGCCGTTGACGCGGTTCTTCTCCGGCAAGCGCAGGCCGAGGGTTCGGTTCGCGAAACCGAGTTTGAAGGTGGCGATCGCCTCGTCGTCGCGGATGCCACGGCTTTCGAGGTATGCCAGCACCTCGGGTGAGTCGAGCAATGTCTCGTGGTAGTAGTCGACGACTTGGCCGAGGAGCTTCGGATCGTCTGCTGATTGGTCAACCGGACACGGCAGCTTCGGCACGGTGCTCTTCTTGGCTGTGGTGATGGTCGGTCGGTGGCCGCCACGAAGGATCTCGACGGCGTGGCGGAACGAGACGCCTTCGGCCTTCATCACCCAGTCGATGACCGAACCGCCTGTGCCGCAAGCGCCGAGGCAGTTCCAGAGATTCTTCGAGGGAGTGACGACGAGGGAGGGTTCTTTGTCGTCGTGGAAGGGGCACAGGCCGAGGAGGCTGTCACCTTTTCGCTTGAGTTCAATGCCGCTTCCCCGCACCAGCTCGGCCAGGTCGATGTCCCGTTTCAGCCGTTCGAGCTCCGCCTGTGGAATCCGCGCCATATCGGCCTCCAGCCAAAAACCTGTCAACGTCTATTCTGACGTTCTTGAATCAGACTATATAGTCGTGCTACGCTTTGTCAATGAAGACGCCTCCTATGATCGGTCAAACGACTTCTGCGATATGGCGGTGGTCCATGGCCGACTTCGGAAAAAGCCTTGCCCTAATACGAAAGAAGCGAAGGCTGACTCAGCTTCAGCTAGCTTCGCTGGTGGACGTGCAGCCACGCCTCATCTCACGCTGGGAGACAGGCGAAACCAAACCCCAGTTTGACCATGTGGTCCGTTTGGCCGGGGTGCTCGAGGTCAGTCTTGACGTGCTGATGAAGGGTGAAGACGTGGTTACGCTGTCGAGTTTCGAGATCGGAAACAAGCGCCTACAGGAGCTGTGTCGACAGGTGGACAAGCTACCGCCCGCGGACCAGGACGTCATCTGCCACGTCATGGACAGCTTAATCCGAAAAGAGCAGATCCGTCAGGTGATGACCGGGTAGAGACGAAGCCTAGAAAAGAAAGACCGGCGCAAGCCGGCCTCCTCAAATCTTAGAATCTTGGTCCTGGCACGCATATGCGAAAGGTTGCAAAGACTGTGCTTGACGGGCTCATCTTGCAGCACCAGGCCCGGCGCCTCGCAATCGGCGGGTCACCAACACTGAATAAAGTCACAGGTCAGCCAACGCTGGACCAAAAACGTAATAGAGTTGATCCTGCACCCAGGAGGAATGGCGGATGACGAAAGCCCCAAAAATGAAAGTGGACGTACTTGGGCGCATTCGGAACACAAACGTCCCGTATGGACACGCTTTCATCCCCTTGTTTGAGGCCGTGGTCAATAGCATTGATGCCACAGGGGATCGATTTCAGGATGACGTACCCTCGAAAGGGAAGGTGGAAATCCGGATTGAACGAATCGCAGGGACCTCAAGCTTGCCAGGCATGTCCGGGCGCCCGCCAGTCGATCCAATTGAGAGCATAACGGTTATCGACAACGGCTGCGGTTTCACGGATGCGAATCTAGAATCGTTCGCCACAGCCGATAGCACGAGCAAAGCTGACCGGGGTGGAAAGGGCGTTGGGCGATTTAGCTGGCTTGTCGTCTTTGACGAGGCACGCATTGACAGCACAGTGCAAGTGCATGACGGGAAGCGGGCGAGAAGAACTTTTCGCTTCGTCCCAACGGAAAAAGGAATTGAAGACTACAAAGAGGACCCCGCTGTAGCACCTGTTTCAACCTCCATAACGCTCACCTACGTGCAGAAACGGTATAGCGAAGGCTTACGCATGGGGGCAGACGCCATAGCGGATCGTGTTTTCGAACATTGTTTCAACTATTTCGTGTTGGGCAACTGCCCGAACATTACCCTATTTGATAACGGGCAGGATGCACCGGTCACCATCAATATTAACGAGAGGATGCAAGAGGTGGTGTGCGATAGCCCTACCGGTCTAGAAATCGGTAGTCACAGGCTTGACGTGTTGCACGTGCAGCGAAAGCACATGACCGGGCGAAAGCATCAAGCGCACCTTTGTGCCAACAAGCGTGTGGTTGAATCCTTCGGACTAGTGGACCACTCTGCCCTCAATGCAGAGCCCTATCACAGTGAATCTGGGGAAAGTGTCGTCCATCAGGCGTTCGTTAGCGGTGCCGCGCTGGACGAGGCTGTAGACTCTACACGAACCCGGCTTGATCTCCCCGACGGCTCCCCAATCGATGAACTCGCTGGTGCTCTGGATCTAAAGACACTAAGAGCCGAATTAGGGGCCCATATTGACAATCGCCTCGCAGATATTCTGCAGAGGGAACAGGAAGAAAACTTCAAACGCGTTGAGCAACATATACGGACGACCCAGCCCGAGTACAGGCACCTGATCAAACACCGATCGGAAGCACTGGGGCGCCTCCGCTGGTCCTCGGACGAAGCGAAAATCGACGAACGCCTCTACCGGGTGCAGCAAGATTGGGACTCAGAAGTACGGCGACGCCAACGCTCAATTGAAGACAAACTAACTAGCGAAGATGCCGACCCCGACGACCTTGCCGACGAATTGGCAAACATAATCGCCGAAGTGAATGAGCAAGGCCAATCGAACCTCGTCCGATATGTGGCCAAACGTAGGGCAGTGTTAAATCTTTTAGGTCGATTGATCTCTGTTACAACGGGGCCAGCGATTGAGGACCGGGTTCACCGTGTTGTTTTCCCACTTCGAAAAACAGCCGATGACATCACCTACGACGATCACAACCTCTGGTTGATGGACGACACACTTTCCTTCTACGAGTTCATAGCTTCCGACAAACAATTCTCCCAGCTTGACGAGGCACCCTCTGACTCGAAGCGACGACCAGACCTTCTCGCCTTCAAAACCGGTGATCCCTATCAACACGTGGCCATTGTGGAGTTCAAACGACCGGACCGGGACGACGAGAACCCCGTTCAGCAGTTAGTAGACTACGCAATTCTGCTGCGGGATGGTGGTGCAAGAAACGCCCAGAATGTAACTATGACCGGTGTCCCACAAAGCGTCCGAATAGATGCGTATGCTGTCTGTACGCTGACCCCTAAGATGGAGCAGGCGATGCGGCGGGGGCCATGCAACATGAGAAAAGTCCCAGAGGAGGGCCGCTGGTTTGGGGCGAAACCCGAAGAGAACCTCTGGATTGAGGTTCTAGACTTCACCGCGTTCATACGCAGAGCCCAACAGCGAAACAGAGCATTCTTCACAAAACTGGGATTGTCATAACAGGGAAAGGGCTGCCCCATGAGCAAGATTCGTGAGTATCAGATCTTGAGTGAGCCGGAAGGCCAAACGATGACGCTGGCGGCAAAGGTCAATGAACAGCTTCAGGACGGTTGGCGGTTGTACGGCGACCCGTTTGGCCTAGCTGGGCACCTTCATCAGGCGATGGTCCGGAAGGAAAAGGAAGTGAAGCTCTCCGTGGACCGGATCCGGAAGACCAGCGACGACTAGTTGACCGGAAGGCTTTGTTCAGGGGGTTCATCCTCTGGCGACTCTTCCTGCGGGCCAGCAAGTTCACTCAATTGCTGGTACAAGGTTTCGAGTTCTCCGGCTGCTGCTTCCAGCCTCTCTTCGGCAATGATCCCGGCCGCAGCTCGCGAACGAGCAATCGACACATTCTTCCGGGCCTGCTTCGCCACTCCAACCAGAAACTCTATGTTCACCTTCATGACACCATCATAGGCAATGAGGCCAGCTTTCGCTGGCCTCAATCCCCATTGTGGCAGTGCACGCCTATGGGGAGGTCAGGATGCACCGGACAAACAAGCTATGGCGAGCCTATCCAGCTCTATCCAGATATCCTCGAGTTCAACGGCGACGGCCGGCATTGGATCATGCCTGGTGAAGCTGAGGTGCGCATTCCTTATGATCTGAGGTGCGCTATATAGAAAAAGAGCAAGTTCGCGATCTATTGCTGAGGATCCCTGCCATTCGACCGAGAGTTCGGCCAACGACTGACAGAGGCTGTCATATTCAGAACGATCGACTTCCATTCTTATGCGCACACCATCCACAAAGCTATTCGACAGAATCTGTGATTTGAGATCAGTCATCTTGCCACCTACTTTATAAAACCGACAATCGCCTCTGGCGGAATTTCACCAAAGACAAGAACCTCTTGATGGGCTGCAGCAGCGTTCTGGGCAAACGGAATTTGCAGATGACTGGCCGCAAGCTCAGGCGTAGAAACATCCAGGACCTTAGTGGGATCTATCTTATTCAGGTTTATCTCGACAATAGGATTCGGTGAACGCGTATTGCCATGAGACGCGAAAAACCTCGCTGATTCATCGGACCTGGTTGTCGAGATCCAGGGATTGCGGGTATGAGGGGTGCCTCCAACATGTTGAGTAGGTGTGGTCTTCGCGTGCGGTTGGGGCCTTGAAATACCTTGCCCCGCGCGGATCGATTCAGCCTCCTCCGGGGTCACGGCCCGGAGAACCCGGCTCTGACCACGCATTGCTTGCCTAGCGTACGAATAACCTGTTGCCCCTGAGGCGACGAGTGTCGATGACACATCAACCGTCGTCTCAACATGACTGGCAATCAGCTCCGCTTCCTCGGAACTGCTGCCGGCCTCCTGCGCGGCGAACTCTACGACTTGGTTGAGTGCTGTTTCGGTTTGCTCGCCGGTGATCATCTGTTTAACGCCGGCGACGACATTGTCGATCCCACGAACGAACGCGGTCCAGCCAAAGACTTTTGAAGTCAGAGTCGGATCAGGGGCAGCCAGCGCACCAACGCCAGCAGCGCCTTGGCCGACGCCGGAAACTGTTTTCTTTAGACCTTCCTCCCGGGTGAGATAGGTCTGGCATTCGCCCGGGTTCTCGGCACACCATGCGTTGAACTCTTCCTCGGCCTTCTCACGTCTTGCGGACAGAACCTCTGGCGACTTTGGCCCACCATATGAGTAGTTAAGATCGGTGGCTAATCCCATCGGGTCTCGGCCTACATGCGGTCCCCACCCGACGAAGGCGTAGAGGTTGGTGGAATCTACCGCACCCTTAGGATCCTCACTCAGCCAAGACGCATTCCTCGCGTCGTACCATCGGTTCCTGGCGTACGACAGCCCTGTGACGGGGTCTGTCCACAATCCCTGGAAGAGTAGGTTCTGCCCACCAGGAAATCGTCCATCCAAATGGGCCGATGCACTGGTGATGCTGTCGTAGACGAATTCGAGATCCGAGACGCCTGCCGTGACAGCTTCTTCTTCCGGTACCTGCCACGAGTAAGAACCTGCGTGGACGAGACTTCTGTCCGCTGCATCGGCGAGATCGCCTGAGAGCGTCAACTCATAGGCGCCTGTCACCGCACCAACCATGCCGGAGTCGAAGCGGCTCCAACCGGTTTGGGTCAGGATCTGAAGTACTTCAGGCTGATCGGGATCGCGTCCAATGGCGTAGTCCGTGCCTTGAACCAGCGTCGTACTCGAACCCAGCTCGACGAGCTGAAGTCCGTTTGCCAACGAAGCATCGGTCACGGGAACCGAGAAGGTGAGCACCAGAGCGCCAGGTGCACGATCACCGGCAATGGACTGGGTCACAGACCCATCGGCGGATTCAACAACAGTCAGATCATTATCAAAGAACAATCCCCGCAGTTCGGGCCCAGACTCTGCGTGCGCCTCACCGTAGGGTGTATAGAGATAGCGTACCACGAGGGGTACTGGATCACCCTCAGCAGTTGCACGCTCTTCCACGACGCCGAGCACACTGCCGAGTTCGTCACGCATAAAGGCGTAAAGCCCGGAGCGCTCTGGGTTAACGAAGTCCTCGACCTGGACCTGGACGGCGTCATCGAGCCCCGAAGCGCCAGGTACGTAGGTGTAGCGCCAGCGCGGCGCGAGGTTAGTGGTCGTGCCGTCACGCGAACCATAACCAGCTTCGGCGAGAAGGCTATGCCCCTCCCACAAATAGCGGCGGACTTCGTGCACTGCTCGGAGCCCTTCGCCATC
>JAAESQ010000441.1 GCA_024229275.1 bacterium
GTATCAGTGACTACGTTGCTTAATCACACATCTGCGCTGGCTCAGAAAGAGCCGGTTGACTATGTCGATCCGTTCATAGGGACCTCGACGTCCAGATGGATGCTCTATCCTGGTCCTTCCATGCCGTTTGGGATGGTGAAATTGAGTCCTGACAATCGAAAGCATGCCTGGAAAGGTGGATATGAGTACAACATCGAGAACATCATGGGCTTTAGCCATATCCATTCGTGGATCATGGGCGGACTATTGGTAATGCCTGTGGTGGGGGAGTTGAAAATCATACCGGGCTCCGAAGAATCTCCCGACCAGGGATATCGCTCTCGGTTCCATCACGAAACAGAAGTTGCCTCACCAGGCTACTACGCCGTCACCTTGGACGACTACGACATTCGAGCAGAACTAACTAGCACGACTCGGGCCGGGTTCATGCGCTTTACCTTTCCGCAGTCTGATGAAGCCAGGATTCTCTTCGACCTGAAATTCCCCGCCGAGTTCGACTACGACGTGCAGTGGGCCTATATCCGCAAAGTCAGTGACCGCCGGATCGAAGGTTTCTCAAAGCAGCGCACAAAAGACGGATTCTGCAGTCTGCAAAACGAATATGTCGTTCATTTCGTGATTCAGTTCAGCAAGCCCTTTCGATCCTTCGGCACATGGAACAACGGAGACATTCAGCACGACACATACGAGGTCCATGGCGTCAACGACGTCGGCTGTTTCGTCGAATACGACACCGGCGCCGGCGAAGTCATAAAGGTCAAGACCGGCATCTCGCTGGTAAGCACCGACCAGGCCCGACTGAACCTGACCACGGAGACCGGACAATTCGGCTGGGACTTCGATGCCGTCCGGGAGAGCGCACGCAAAACCTGGAATAATTTGCTCGGAACAATTCAGGTCGAAGGCGGGACAGAAAAGGACCGGATAAAGTTCTACACCAACTTCTATCGATCTTATGCAGCCAGAACTATCTGGAGCGACGTCAA
>JAAESQ010000442.1 GCA_024229275.1 bacterium
AGATTCCCTCGCTGGGTTTGAACGATCGAGCCATCGCGATAGGCAACGATATTGAACCAGATGGCTCCGGGCTCGAGTGGGCGCCCGCAGCGATTACTGAGATCGACGGAGATGAGGATCTGCCCCCATGCTGCTCTCGAGGTGGATGCTGACCAACTCCAGTCAACGCAATCCAGTACTCCTCGATCCGGAGTGGGGGAGGGCCGGGGTGTTGGAGTGTTGGTCGGCATGGTCGTAGGTGTCGGTGTGGGGATCTCAACTTCCGTTGTCGCGAGTTCCCAAAAGGGTGTTTCGGTTGGTGAGGGTGACGGTGTTGGTGAAGGGGCAGCCGCACGCGCTGCAGTGGGTGCTGGCTCTTGGAGAACCTGCTCAGGGGGCTGCCGTTGTAGCTCAAAATAGGTCACGAAGGCAACGATCATGAGAAGACTCACCCAAAGAATGGCTCGTGATCGTCGTCCGGGTTGCGGAAGGTTGCGCTTGCCTGTGGACAGTCGAAAGCGCAGTTTTGGGTCATCCGTCATGCATGCAGCCTAGTTCATCCATTGATAGATGGCCCTGAGGCCATTTCCCCATCGATTGATGGGGAAATGGGTGTAGGACTTGAAGTTGCAGAGATGTCGCCTTTCTAGGGTTGCTTCTCTTTTAGAAGTTCCAAGAAAAGCCGGCAGTGAGTTCGAGTCCTGATAGATCGAATTCGCCTGGAAGATCGGAGAAGTCATGTCCAAGCACGGTTTCAGCATTCTTCCATCGTCCTTCGATCACAATTCCGAAAGTGTGCCCAGCTGGGATGTCCAGTCCGATCAATCCGAAATACATCGGTTCGTTGCCAGTGGCTCGATAGGCGGCATTGAAGATCGGAAGCTCAGGGTCACCAAAATCGATGAACGATCCGGCCTCCTCGAAGGTGTACCACATAAATCCACCACCGACGCCGATATAGGGAGTGATCTGAACGCCTCGTCTGCCGAACTGCAGGACCCATGCGATGGTCATTTCACCTGTCCGGAGCGAAGTTCTATGGCTCACATCCCGGCCTCCGGCATCGGTCCAGTCCTTGTAAGCCTGTGAGGCCTTGCCTTCGTAGAATCCAAGGCCGAAAACGATGCCGCTGGTTGAGTTGAGACGCCAGATGTAATCAAAACCCATGAAAAAGTCCCTGAAGTCGCTTGGCTTCCCCGTAAAGTCAGCGAACTTGTCATCCCAATAGCGTGAATCGGCGTTGGGCTCAAACAAGCCAAAACGAAGTCGGGCTGTGCCGTTGTCTCCGGGGCGGTAGCTCCGCTGAGCTTCGGCATCAACTGCGCAGACAGCTGTGATCAGAAGTGCAAGAACCATAGCTCGTATTCCCATGTGTCGCATCTTTCCTCCCCGGCACCGACTCTGAATTGGGGATAACGTCGGTGTCAATGCTGTAAATAGCAAAGTGGATGCCAAATCCTATTCTGGCAGAACACCACTGGAGTACAACATCGTTGTGTCGAGAATCCTCGGGGCGGATGGGAACGATCCGGGAGCACGTAAGTGGCTCCTGACCAGTACCTTGGAGACCGTAGTCCAAAGGGCCATTTGTTGTGAGAGAGTTCGCGATGGGTTAGCGGAAATTGCGGCAGGGAGCTGGGAGGTGTATGGCGGCGCTAGGATCGGTGGTTGGCTTAGCCTCTGAATGACCTCCATGGAGGACAGTGCGCTGCTATGCTGCAAGACAAGCATCTTGAGGAGGAGCAATGGGGATGATTGAAATACTGTCCCATGGAACCGTCCGTGAGCTATGCCTGAGCCGTCCCCCGGTCAACGCTTTGAATACTGAACTCTTGGCTGATTTGTCAGCCGCGGTCGTTACTTGTGCAGACGAGGGTTGCAGCGGGATCGTTGTTTCCGGCTATCCAGGAATCTTCACTGCTGGACTGGACCTGCCGCAGCTGATGACTCTGAATCAGGAAGAGATGCAACACGCATTGGGCGTTTTCCTAGACGCGATCTACACACTGGCTTCATGTCCGATCCCAACTGCAGCGGCCATCACCGGACACTCTCCCGCCGGAGGCGCTGTTCTCGCCCTCTGCTGCGACAGGAGGATCATGGCCCGCGGAGATTGGCGAATTGGACTGAACGAAGTCGAAGTTGGCATTCCCATGCCGCGCACAGTGGCTGCTTTGGCGACGTGGGTGTTGGGACAACGAGAAGCCGCAAGGATGTGTTGCGAAGCTTTGTTCTTAACTCCGGAAGAGGCGTTGACCTGCGGTTTCGTCGATCAACTCGAGCCGGACAAAAGTGTGGTGCAGGCTGCAGTCGAATGGTGTGAAGGCCTCAAACGATTGTCAGTTGTTGCTTCTCGTCGCTCGCGTCGACGAATGAGAGCTGAGTTAGTCCATGAGATTGCCTTGAGTCGTGATGCGGATCTGGAAGATTTGCTGAGCGCGTGGTTCGAACCCGAGGTCCGTGAATCACTGCTTCTAGCCGTCGAACGCATTCGAGGTAAGGGTTAGGAATATCGACCGTGATCGTGCTGCCGTCTACAATGGTTCGGTACGGCGATCGAGAAACTCGGGATACGGTCGAGTGACATCGACATCGGAGGACCTCAGTGAAGATCCCTTCTCTTGTTCTCAAGCAGCTCTACACGTTTGGCAGTTTGGAGAACAGCTCCGCTGGTGTGAGGTTCAGCCTCAAAAACAGACTCAGCGACGCGTCACTGGTAGCACTCAGCGCGATTCGCATTGATGGGCAGGATGTGCCAAGCGATCATATCGAACTGGAGATGAAACAGGGGAAAGTGCAACCCTCCGGGATCAGCGAGGCAAATCCAGTTCCATTTCCTCTTGGAAGACAACTTGGCGTGCTGTGGCGAGGAGCCAAACTCGAAAATGGACCGCACAGGATTGAGATTGAGTTCGAGGCGACTCCATTCGGCACTTTGGCGCTCAAGGTCAAGGATGCGATCCGCGAAACGCAAGAGGAGCGTGTCGTTGTTCCGTGTGACAAGGAGGATAACCACACGGCCGAGATCGTTGAGAAACGCCGACGGTTCGTCGAGGAGTTCACCGGCGCGTCGTTGGAACACGTTTCCAGTTATTCGTTTCCGCCGGAGGCTACCAAGGGCAATATAGAAAACTTCACCGGCATCGCACAGGTGCCGATCGGTGTCGCCGGCCCGATACGTGTCAATGGTGAGCACGCCCAAGGAGACTTCCTGGTGCCGCTCGCAACCACCGAGGGGACACTCGTCGCATCGTACAACCGTGGTATCAAAGTGCTCAACCTCGCAGGTGGTGTCACAGCCACGGTTCAGGATGACCGCATGCAGCGAGCACCGGTCTTTGTTTTCGATTCCGCTCGCGAAGCACGCTGCTTCCGCGACTGGGTGTTGGCCAATATGGAGGGAATCCGCACAGCTGCCGAGGCAACTTCGAGCATCGCCAAGTTGCTCGACATCGACACCTTCTTGTCGAACAAGTTCGCATACCTACGCTTCAACTACGAAACTGGAGATGCCGCAGGCCAGAACATGGTAGGGAGAGCGACCTTCGCCGCATGTAGTTGGATGCTCGACAGGGTCGATAATGTTCGTTCGTTCTTCCTGGAATCGAATCTGGCGACCGACAAGAAGCACTCTCAGATCAACATCATGCGAACCCGGGGAAAGAGGGTGACTGCGGAGGCAGTGATTCCGCGAGAGATCCTTATCCAGCACATGCGGGTTGAGCCAGAGAGTCTGCACTATCACTCGTCCATAGCCAACGTCGGTGCGTTTCTTTCGGGTGCCAACAACAACGGATGTCACTCTCCGAATGGAATTACTGCGATGTTCATTGCCACGGGTCAGGACGTGGCCAATGTGGCGGAGTCCTCATCCGGCATCATCTACACCGAGTTGACTGAGAATCGCGATCTCTACATGTCCTTGACGATTCCATCGCTGATTGTAGGCACCTACGGCGGCGGCACTGCACTCGCGACTCAGCGGGAGTGTCTCGAACTCCTCGGTTGTGTCGGTCGGAACAAGGTGAAGAAGTTGGCCGAAATCATCGCAGGTGTGGCGCTGGCCGGTGAAATCTCCCTAGGGTCGGCGATTTCTTCGCTCGACTGGGTGTCGAGTCACGAGAAGTACGGACGGAATCGCTGAGGTGGCGGTGAGGACTCCCGAGTCTCCTCTCAAACGTGAACTCGATCGCCAACGCAAGCGGCGACCTGCTGTCCCACCGGCTTGGGGGCAGATGCCGGCGCTCGTTGGTAGGGGACGGGCAACGGTCCGACACTTTACGGCGTTGCTGTTCGGTGGCTACGTGGCGTACGTGCGGGCTCAGAAAGAACGCGGCAGAAGAGGCCTGATCTATCGCATTCAGGTGGTGCTGTCGTGGATGTGCCGCATCTTCCTCGATGGGCAGATATCGCGATTGCCGTACCCAGAGCAGCTCAGGCGCCGACTCGAAATGCTCGGCCCGACCTACATCAAGTTAGGACAAATCCTCAGTCTGCGGCGGGACATTATCCCGGAGGTCGTGACCGAGGAGCTGAAGAATCTTCTGAGCTTCCTACCTCCAGTCGATTTTGAGGAAATCCGTGGCATCGTTGAGAGCGATCTTGGTCTACCACTCGAGGAAGTGTTTGCCTCGGTGGACGACACGCCCATGGGATCGGCATCGATTGCGCAGACGCATCGAGCAGTGACAGTCGATGACTTGCACGTGGTGCTCAAGGTCGTCAAACCCGGAATTCGTGAGCTGCTGTACCGTGACGCTTCCCTCCTGAAAATGTTCGGTATCGTGCTGCAGAGAATCGTTCCACGATTTCAGCCAAAGCGTGTGATCGAGGAATTCTTCGACTACACCTTGCGCGAACTCGACATGCGGCTCGAAGCAGAGAACGCAGAGACCTTCGCCGCAAACTTCCGTGATCAGCCTGAGATTGTGTTTCCGAAGATCTTTCGCGAATTCTCAGGCGAGAGCGTTCTGTGTATGGAGTTTCTGGACGGAGTTCCGCCAGATCACGACGCAGCGAATCAGATGGCGGTAGCAGATCGGGAAAAAGTCATCGATCTCGGAGCATCAGCAATCATCAGCATGGTGTATCGGGATGGATTCTTCCATGCTGATCTGCATCCTGGAAATCTCTTTCTGCTGGAAGGGCCGAAGGTCGGATTCATCGATCTTGGCATGGTAGGGCGGCTTGATCCTGAGTTGAAGCAGAGTTTGCTGTTTCACTACTACAGCTTGGTCATGGAGGACTACGAGAACGCAGCACGTCACCTCGCGGATGTTGCTGAAACCGAGCAACGCAGTGATGTCATGGGCTTTCGCCGAGCGGTGAAGGAGCTTTGTAGAAGATGGAGGCGCTCGGCGACGTTTGAGGAGTTCTCGCTCGCCCTGTTAATCCTCGAATCGGTACGCTTGGGCGCGCGTTATCGAGTGTATTTCCCGGTTGAGATGGTTTTGCTCGTCAAGGCGTTGGTGACCTATGAGGGTGTAGGCTACATGCTCAACCCCGACTTTAACGTCGCCGATCTTTCGCAGCGCCACATAACTGGTGTCTTCCGCCAGTTCTTCTCACCGGTTCGATTGCTACAGGAGGGGATGCGCGGGGCGCCGGATCTGGTGAATGCGCTTGTCAAGCTGCCTTCATTGGTTTCTGAGACCCTTCGATTGCTCGAGAAGCAGGCCCGGCGGAGACCAGAGAATCCCTTTGCTGGTTTGAGGGCTACTCTATTCGGCTCCTCATGCCTGATGTCAGGCGCCATCCTGATTGCGGTTGAGGGACCGTGGACAGTGTCAGCCACGCTCATGTTGGTCGGGCTTGTCGTGGCGCTGAGGAGAGGATAGAGGGGAGGAAAGAAGTGAGAAGGGCGGGATGAGAAAGCCTCTCTGATCCCGCCCAGTTGCTATGGCTTCTGTTGTCTTTCCTCTATCTTCTAACGTCTCACTTCTCTCTGTTTCTTCTACTTCACTGGATCCTTCGGCTTCTTGGCTTTTGCCGTGGCTTTCTTCGCGGCAGGTTTGCGTGGTGCAGTGGCCTTTGCCGGAGTTTTCAGCTTGTCCATGGTCTTGTTGAGGTTGTCGACCTTGTCGGTGAGGCTCTCGATCTCCTCTTTTGTCGGTACTCCGAGACGGTGAATGACAGCAGTGAGCCTGTCATCGATGACGCGCCCGAGAGTATCCCAGTAGCTCTCTGCAACCGTCTTGACGCCGCTCATCGTACCCTTGGCCTTGTCGACGCGATCTTTGCCGCGAGCTTCCATACCTTCGCCACGCTCGACGAGGTTCTTGAAGACTTTGCTGCCCTCTTCTTCGGCGAGAGCAACTGCACCGAGGCCGGCGAGCCAGATGCGATGTGCAGATTCCATCAGATCAGTTTGACGAACCTTGGATTCCTTCTTCTCGGCCATAGTAGCCTCCTCATTACGCTCTGCCGCCTTGCGGCATATCAGTCAAGCAAAATATAACGCAGTGCGGCATAGATGTCAAGTGACAGCCATGCGTTATATGCGCAGGAATCATTATCCCACTTAAATGCGGGAGTTAATGAGTGTGTACACTGCGTCAGGTCAGGATGCCGCGGTGTGTCAAACTGCTCAGCAGAGCCTGAATTCAAATGAATGCCGCAGTGCGTCAAGGTCGCTAGATTTCGAGTCCGAAAACGGCTTCAGCTGGCATCAATCCTCCCATCCTTCCGGATAACAGGTGTCGACATTCCCGGCCGAGCGAACGAGTTCTTTGGCCGCCTTGGCGTAAGGGAGGAGGGCGAAAAGTCCTCCTCTGGTGAGCTTGAGCTTGCCACCTACGAGACCGACTATCGGATCAGTTGAGCCGCCGAGCACAGCGCCCCAGGTTCGAGGCGGCGCAGTGATCACGAAAGGAGTCTCCTCTAAGGCAGATTCGTCGGCAGCGATGGCTCCACGGCAGTCGCCGTGCCAAAGATCAGCGATGACGATCCTCTCGTCAGTGATTCCCATTTCGTCATCGGCTGACATCACGAGGCCGATTGCGCCTTCCCAGCGCTCAGCAGCCTTTTTGTAATCGGTATTGGAGTTGATCTGCTCGCCCCAGAGTAGGGCCCAGTCGTTGGTGAAGATCTCTGCTGACATTTAGCCCTCCGCCATTTGGGTTGTGAGAACAAGGATAGCGCATGAGCAGAAGCTGGTGGAGCTGGTTCGTCAGCAATAGAGGTTGAGGAGCGGGACTAGTGCGTTGTCGTCATCGCGTCGTCAATGATTTTGCCGTGGTAGCGGCCAAGATAGCGCCTGAACGGTTCAGTGATCTGACGAGGGATTGCGACATAGGTGAGACGTCCCTGAGATTTCAGTCGGGCGTCAAACAACCACGACGTCACCTGGTTGACATTGACTCGGGCAAGATCGCGTCGGCCAAAAAGGTTGGCGAGGTACAGCGGAGCCATCAACCGTGCCTCTTCGGCTTCCATCTGGGGCGCGAGCGGTTCAACTTTTTCATCAAGGTCGAATCGGTCTTTGGCAAGCTGAAGGCGAGCTCGGAGAGTGTAGCGAAGCAGCTGGTTGAACGCCTTGACCATGAGTTTCGAATTGATGCAACGGATGGCTGGCACAAGAATCGAGTGCCGTTTCGCAACCGCATCCTCACCAATTTGGTCCAATTTGCCGTCGATGCCGTCTTTGAGAAACATGAGATCAGTGACGATTTCCCCATCGGCTGTGTGAAGGCGAAGAGGAAACCTCCAGAACGGAACGAAATCATGTTCCTCTTTCGGCGTCGTCGTGTGGTCATAACTGATCTCGCTCTTCTTCTCGCCAGTGACTTCGAAGACGCGATGGCAGTTGGTGCAGAAATGCAGCGCTGCGTCGTTGTCAAACTGAAACTCGTAACCGCACACCGGACATTCCATAGGAAGAAAGCCCAAACTCGCTCCGGGATTTCGAGCTTGTTTGGGTAGCGCAACGAGTTGAGATGTGTCAATCGGTGGCGCAGGACCGGCGACTGAGCCCGCCCCCACATCTACCAGTAGACCCTCATCGAGACCCTTGGCTGTGATGGAAACCACCCACCATGATCGCCACACTATGGCATCGACCTCCTGAATGAAAGCGTTACCGTGCCGAATGACGTTGATGTCGCGCACAAGGCGCTTGGCGTCGAGATCTCCGTAGGCTGCAGTCAACGAGTCTCTGCCCTCAGTCAGCGGTAGCGTTTGGACCTCTTCGGGTATTGCTTGTGCAGGAAGGAGGGCGCGGAGATAGCTGAGCTTGCCCATTTTGGGAAGCTTGACCGCTTTACTGGCCAGGGTCGCTGCTTCCTGATTGGCGATCGCAAATACGAGAGCTTTCTCGCCGTCCTGCTTCTCGCGACCGAACGCTGTCTGGTAGAGGGTACCGATGCCATGTCGATAGGGTGCGAGAAAACGGATCGACCCTTTGATCTGCATCGTTTTGGTGAGGCTGGCGCGGTATGAATCGGCTTTCCGTGAAATCACCGCCTCAGCAGCACGGGCGGCGGCCGCTGCTTGAGGATTCTCGATGATCTGACCCGATGGAGAGCATTCGGACGCTTGTCGTTCGAGCGGTGCGACGTGACGCTGGTAGAGCTTGAGGTAATGCTGATATCGGTAGTGGTCAAGAACCACCTCGACGAGGTCCGATTCGTCGCTGATGCGCTCAGGGATCGAAACATGCAGTGTGTGATCCTGACCCACCACCAAGTGGTCGCTACCACAGAACGTGCAACGGACCATGCGCTGGAGGACAGGGACGTCGACGTCTGCTCCGCATTCCGTGCAACGAACGATGACGCTGTACTCTTCTGAAGCAGGTTGACTCTTCTGAGAGGGTTGAGAACTCAGTCCACTGGTGGCTGTCTGCTCCGTCGCCTCTCGCATCAAAGCGAATCGTGTAGCCTCCAACGGTCTCGCCATCTTTCGGTCGAGTGGACTCAGCGGAGTGTGGACGAAAGCCCAAAAGCCTCCGACAAGCATAAATGGAACGTAGAACGCGAGGTCCTCTCCTCTACCTACAAGGAGCAGGCTGAATTGGGCCAGCAAGACACCCATCAAAGTCTCGAGAAACGGCCGACCCAGAGCCGCAAGTCCGGTTCCCGGCAAGGCAGCGTTGAGGGCGATAACAAGGTATGGATCCGGTTTCTTTGGTCGGATGAGAATTCCAGAGAGATATGCAGCTAGAGGCGG
>JAAESQ010000443.1 GCA_024229275.1 bacterium
AGCCGATCCCAGTTCGAAGGTATCTCGCCAAAGCTGAAGTCGTCGGGGATCTTGTCGAGCGACCACGGTGCGGCCACAGGCTCGAACAGGCCGATCATCAGACCCCCAACCTCCTCGCGGTAATAGGCGAACCGGTCCGGATCTTCGAAGATGGGCAGACCTGGGGAAACACCTTCGAAAGGCTCAGTGATCAGATAGGCATGCTCAATGGCCTGAAGCGGCACCGAAACACCGGCCATCGCTCCGACTTCCCGACCCCACATGCCGGCACAATTGACCACGTATTCGGCCTCGATCGCTCCACCGTCCGTGACCACCCCGGTCACTCGGCCGTCCTTCTGAGTAATCCCGAGCACTCTGGTGCCCTCGAGTACCTGGACACCCCCCATCCGGGCTCCCTTGGCCAGAGACATGGCCACGTTGGTGGGATCTGCTCTCCCCTCGTTGGCCGTATAGAAGCCGGCGATCACATCCTTGGCGTCGACCTTCGGCCACATGGCCGCCACCTCGGCGCCTGAGATCTCTTCGCGATCGATCCCCATCAATGCCATGAAATCGGCCTCTCGCCGCAGCTTGTGGGTCCGTTCCTTTGTGCTGGCCGTCTGCAGGTAGCCGACTGGCCGAAAGCCGGTCGAGAGGCCGGTCTCCTCCTCGAGAACCTCGAAGAGATCACGCGAGTACTTGGCCATCCAGGCAAGAGCCTCGGTGGTCATGCCTCCGGACACGACCAGGCCGGCGGCGTGCCATGTCGTCCCAGATGTGAGCTGGTCACGCTCCAGCAGGACAACGTCGTTCCAGCCCAACTTGGCCAGGTGATAGGCGACGCTGGTGCCGATGACCCCACCACCGATGATGACGACCCGCGCCCGGCCGGGAACACTGCTACTTGAACTCGTCGATGACGTCACATCACTTCGCCCGGTCTCGTCCACCATCGTTGACCATCTCCTTTGTTACCGCAACGCGGCGTTTGCTGGGCGTGAGTTATCCCATCTCACCCGATTGGGTGCGAGAGGATAGGAATCTGCTTCTCCACACCATCGAGCGTACCACGCATCCGGAACCCGAATTCCATACGGGAGCTGCGTTTGAAACCTCGGCGACGTCTTCGGCGCCCCTTCGTTGATTTGTTTCTCCCAGCTCGTCGCTGGCGCCTTGGTTTGAGGGCCTGTGCGGCGGTGGCCAACTCGGGGTCATCGTCTCGTCCAGCCGACTCTCGGCGACACCACCTGCTCCCTCCATCCCGTGACTTACCGACCTCGTCGGCCAACCCCATCGACCCCAGGCTACTCGGCTGTAGACGAGGCAGGTGCGGCCTCCCTCGAAGCTCCACCTCGCTCTCGACATCTAGATTTCCACAGCAAATTTTTCAAGAACGCAAAGGGGTGCCTGGTACGTTTACAGGATCTTGGACCCTGATGGGGTATTGACTGCCAATGTGATTTGCAGAGCGCTTGAAGTAGACTCCATTCTGAAAAAGCGTTGATGGAGATCACAATGCCCGAGTTCATTCGAAGCAAGAAAATAGCTGGCGTCCTGTTAGTCCTGATTGCCTCAGCGCCGATGGTCCTGGCTGCACCTGGGAGTGAGCGCAAGCCCAATGTTGTCCTGGTCTTGATGGATAATTTCGGTTTTGGGGAACCTGGCGTCTATGGTGGCGGCGAAATCCGTGGGGCCCCTACACCAAATATCGATAGCATCGCGCATGAAGGCTTCCAACTGACCAACTATAACGTGGAAGCGGAGTGCACACCGTCACGCGCAGCGTTGATGACCGGTCGCTACGCAATACGCACACGGCTACGCCGTGATGCTCCGCCGCAAGATCCCTGGTACGGGTTAAATGTGGCGGAGTACACGCTGGCTGAATTGCTATCCGATGCCGGTTACGCGACGGGATTATTCGGCAAATGGCATTTGGGAGACACTCCAGGACGCTTTCCTACCGATCAGGGCTTCGATGAATGGTGGGGAATCCCCAGGTCATCGGACAGGTCTTTCTGGCCGGACAGTGCCTCGTATCAAAAGGATGCGGGAGCCCGGTTTATGCATGTCATGTCCGCAAGACGGGGCGAGAAGCCCAAAGAACTGGAAGTCTATGGTCGATCGAAGCGTGCGACGATGGATCGAGAGATTACCGATCACGCGCTCGACTTCATCCAACGCAAAGCCAACAAAGACACACCTTTCTTTGTTTTCATTCCTTATACACAGACACATACGCCTCATGATCCCCATCCCGACGCCAAGGGGAAAACTGGAAACGGTGATTTCGCCGACATCCTCGCACAGACAGATTCCTATATTGGTGAACTTCTGAATTCAGTAGAGGGGTTGGGGATCAAGGGCGACACCATTTTTATTTTTACCTCTGACAATGGAGGCTATGGGGGCGTCGGCAGAGAAGGGTTCAA
>JAAESQ010000444.1 GCA_024229275.1 bacterium
CCCGGCGAGGACGTGACGTCCTTGCCGAGCAGGGCCAACGCATCATCTCGGAGGCCCCTGTTTACATATCCAATGGCCAGCTCCAGAAGCGTCTGGTCCGGGAACTCCCCTCCAATGTGGCTGCGGAGACGAGTCGCTTTGGCAGGTATGGTGTTATCGAGGTATTGCTCAGCACGTACGAAATGGTGCAGGGGATCCAGAGTCTCCAGCTCGTTGAGAGCCTCACCCGCCAACGCTGGTTTCTCGCTCAGGCGGCCGACGATGGCCAGGACCTGCCATCCCGGAACACTGTGCCGGTCGTAGTCAATGGCGAGTCGCGCGTACCGCGCTGCATCACGGAAGTCGCCGCTGGCAATGGCGGACTCAGCAAGCTGCGCGAAGGCTGCGGTCCTGAGTGCAGGGGAACGCGCCGCCCAGGCGAAGGCGTCATGAGCATCCGCGGTTCGAGCGATGGCCCGATAGACAAGGCCGGCCTGATAATTGGCCTGAGCATCGTAGGCATCGAGCTGCAGCGCTCTGTTGACGTGCTCCAGTGACTCATGCAGTAGATCCTGGCGGAAAAGGACGTCGGCCATACCGAGCTGTGCGTTTCGGTTCCATGGTTCGCTCGCAATTGCTGCCTTGTAGAGCTTGCGAGCTTCAGCGTGTCTGCGTGCCTGGGCAAGTTCGGCGGCTTCGATGACCATCCGATCCACCTCGGGAATGGATGGCACAGCGTCCGAATCGGTCGAGAAGGGGCGGGACAGTGTTCGTGCCGAACGATCCGAAGAGAAATCCAGCCCGAGGCTATGCAGCCGCACTCGGTACGGTGCGTCCGGCGACACTTTCACTGTGGTTTGAAAGGGCTCCAGAGCTGTCAGCTGAACGGTACGTCGATCGACGATCATGGATCCAGACCAGATTTCGAGCACGTCTGAGGCATCCCCGAACGCGTTCACTGCTACGGTCAGTAAGTCTCCATCGAGCTTGAGGTGCATGGCTCCGTCGCGGGAAGCGTCGGTGAGTCCGCCGATTCCTTCAAGGGGAAACCAAGTCTCGCTCCAGCGGCTTGCGGACATCGGATGAAAGCCCACCTGGGTTATCGGGTTCACTGTGCTGTCAGGTGTAAACTGCACAAAGAGCCGCCCCGCCTGGAACTCCACGTACTGACCGTCCGTGTCGGTGAGGAGATCCTCCCAGACTCCACCCTCCCTGGAGAGCGCCCAGAGCCACAGCTTCTGGCCCGGCATGTCCTCGTAGCGAGCCCAGTGCCCGAAGCCGTAGTCATCATCGAGATAGTAGCCACCGAAGAAGTCGTTCAATTCACCGACGACGTGGTAGGACTTGTGGCTCTCAAACGTATTCTCGCGGTAAAGATCGAGGGATCGGCCCTGGGCATCGATCGGCCAGGGATGGCTGGCACCCGGGTGCTCGAGATAGGCGCTGCCTGGAATTGTCAGTTCTAAGTCGTCCCGGGCAAAGGCAGCGCCGGTCATCCAGTTGTAATAGGGCTGCTCGAGTGGCGTGGGGTTGTACCACAGGACATTGGTCTCAAAGTACGCCCTGTCCTTTGGAAGACGAATCTCGACGCGCCAGTGGGTGCGAGAGGGAAGGTCCATGCTTCCGACAACGCAGCTCACGCTCCCATCGTCGTTTTTTCGCAGAACGTAGTCGACAGGGGAGGCGGTCGCAGGGGTGTGGCCGATGACCCCGAAGTTGAATTCGATGCCTCCCGAGGTCCAGGGACCCCGCAAGGCAACGTTGCGAAACTTGAGAACCTCATTCCGATAGATGAACTCGTGCCCGGTCTTCTTGACGACCGCACCCCAGACCTTGCCCCCGACCTCGGGCAACACGAAGACCTCGATGAGGTCGTTCTCCAGGCGCACCACTTTCCATCCGCGTGCCTCAGCTGTGCTCGTGTAGCCGTCGAAGGAGTGGTACGGGTACAGACGCGCGTCCCACGCGAGGATGGGGACCGGGTTGGGTTCGGAAAACGGATATGTTGTGAGGGTTCGGGTCTCTTCGGAGATCCGAGCTTGCTGTGCAGCGACAGTCGCTGGCCCGAATACTGATATGAGTAGTAATGCTCCGACGATGCCAACCATACTTGCTGTCGCGCGGGCGTACCGAACGGCGTGCTGGAGACCCTGCAAACCGGCAATCCCCACGCACGCCGGTAAAGCGCCGGAAGAGCCAGGAGAAACCTCAACAATGCATGGCGTTGGCGCGGTTCTGGTCGTGCTGTGCAACCGGGCACCTCCCCAGGAAGGGATAGAGTATTGCATCTCCGTTCTCGCAGCGACAGACTACTAAGTTAGCCAAGGCATGAAAGAAGCGCAGTGACTATACTGTCGTGGCGGTCACCTTCGAAGTGGTCGCCGTTTGCAATCCTCACGAGGACCTGTTGTTTGAGAAGGAAGAATGGACATGAAAAGACCGAGATTGGTAATGCCCTGGTTGATCTGGGCGCTTTTCGCCGGATCGGGAGGATTCGTTGCTGCCACCCCAAACAGGACTGACATCAGCACCTCACCGAGTGCCGAGCTGAGGCCCTGCCACATCCCCCAACATCGCCAAGAGGCGCAATGTGGCATCTACACGGTTTTTGAGAACAGGCTCGCAGCCGAGGGAAGGCAGATCGAAATCCATTTCGCGGTGATTCCGGCGATCTCCGAAACGTCGGAACCCGATCCATTGGTGTTTTTTGCCGGCGGTCCGGGGCAGGCGGCCATGGAGATGGCTGGTTTCGTGAGTTCGGTCTTTTCCAGGCTCAACGAGCATCGTGATGTTGTGTTGATCGATCAGCGAGGAATGGGATCATCGCACCCTCTAGAGTGCAAAACCCCAGATGAGTATTTGACAGCTGGTCCCGAAGAGGAAGCTCGCCTCACCCGCGAGGTGCTGCGCGAGTGCCTCTCTCAGCTCGACGCGGACGTGACACTCTACACTCAAGATCTGGCGAATGAAGACGCCCATGAGGTTTTGCTCGCCCTGGGATATCAGCAGGTGAATCTCTACGGTGTGTCATGGGGTACTCGATCGGCGCTCCTGTATGCGCATCGATTTCCTGAGCATGTTCGTACCCTGATTCTGGACGGTAACCTGCCCCTGCAAAACTCTGCGCCCCTTTATGCCGCGGAAGATGCCGAACGCGCCTTGACGGAACTCTTTGTCGATTGCGCCGCCGATGCAGCTTGCAGCTCAGCGTTTCCAACTTTGCGGCAGGACTTCGAAGAGGTGGTGCGGCGCCTTGGGACCCATGGTGAGACCATCACCATCAACGATCCTTCGACCGGTGAAGCAGTCACGATCAAGCTGACAAAGAACATCTTCGGTGAAGCCCTGAGGACGGTCCTCTATTCATCTGAACTGAGCCGCTTGGCTCCGGTGATCATTCGACAGACCGCAGACGGCGACTACAGAGCTCTGATGGGTGTCTATAGCTATCTGTCGGGGGCACTCGCTGAGACCATGACGGCGGGTGCGAGCCTGACGATCTTCTGTTCCGAGGAAATGGCACGCATGCAGGATTCGGACCTCCAACGTGAAATGGTACCCAGACTGCTGGGGCACCAAGCTATGGACAGTCTCAAGAGCGCATGCAGTGTTTGGCCAAAGGCGCCCCTTCCGGCAATCTATGGAGAAAAAGTGAGCTCGATGGCGCCTGCCTTGCTCCTGTCGGGTCACGCCGACCCAATTACTCCGCCGCGCTGGGGTGAAATGCTGAAGGATGCGTTACCGAATTCTATACACCTGGTGGCTCCGGCCACTGGGCACAATGTTGCGCCCCAAGGCTGTGCGTCACAGCTTATGGAGCAAATGATCGACCAAGGAAGCTGGGAGGGTATCGACGGAAGTTGTCTTGAGGAGATTACCCGCCCATCCTTCTTCATTAACTCCAGCGGTCCCAGAGGCCCGGCCTCAAATACCGTCGAAACTCCAGCACACACAGATCCTGAAGTGAGCCGCCAAAATGATTGAAGTCAAGAATCTCTGCAAACGTTTCGGAGACGTCCAGGCCGTCGACAATCTGTCATTGGTCGCAGAAGATGGGACAATTACCGGGTTGTTGGGCCCCAACGGCGCCGGCAAAACAACGACCTTGCGCACGCTGTACGGCCTCCAAAGGCCTGATCAAGGTGCCCTGTCGATCGACGGCATCAACGTGTCCCAGGATCTGGTGAAAGCGACCGAGCGAGTGGGTATTTTTCCCGACACTATCGGTCTCTATGATCGGTTGACGACTCGAGAACACCTTCAATTCTATGGTGAAATGCACGGACTAGAGGGTACTCAGCTGGAAGCTGCCATCCACAACACGCAATCCTATTTCAGAATGGATGAGCTCATGGAGCGCCGCTGCAAAGGATTCTCCCATGGCCAGAAGATGAAGGTCGCTCTGTCTCGTGCGTTGATCCATCATCCGCAGAATCTGATCCTCGATGAACCGACCAACGGCCTGGACGTGATGAGCATTCGTTTACTCAGAGACCTGTTGAGAAGGCTGCGTGACGAGGGACAGTGCATCCTTTTTTCCAGCCATGTTATGCAGGAGGTCTCGGAGCTTTGTGACCAGATCTACATCATGGCCAACGGTAGGGTAGTGGCGCATGGCGAGCCTGCAAATTTGTGTGACCAGGCGGGGGAAGAGAACTTGGAAGATGCATTCGTGACCTTGATCCAGGCGGAGCTCGGGGCGGATGGGGAGTTGGTCTCATGAGTCGCCTCAAGGCAGTGTTCAAGAAAGAGCTCAAAGACAGCATGCGAGATCGTAGAGCGCTAATGGTGGCGATGCTGCCGGCAATCTTCGGGCCGGTGCTGATGATGCTCCTCTTGAGTTCAGCGGCCGATACTGTGAGCGAGGCCGACGATCTAACCTTACCGGTCATCGGCAGAGAGCATGCACCGGATCTTGTGGCGTATTTGGAGAGGAACGATATCCGAATCGTAGATTTCGAGGGCGATGCAAAATCGGAGATTCAGGCCAAGAATGTGAGCGCCATTCTTTCGATCCCGGAGGACTATGGCGAAAAGTTTGAGGGATTCCAACCCGCATCGGTGCAACTCTTCGGAGATGAGTCTCTCGATAAGTCAAAGGTCGCCATGAGAAGGGCCACTCGATTGATCGAGGCCTACGGTCGCAATATCGGGGCGTTTCGGCTCATGCTGAGGGGAGTGAATCCAACAGTTGCATCGCCGGTGCAACTCGAGATCAGGGATTTTTCGACGCCTTCATCGCGGGCCGCTCAGGTCTTGGCCACCATGCAGATGCTGATGCTGATGGCAGCTTTCTTCGGCGGCGCCGGCGCGGCTATCGACACCACCGCCGGCGAGCGGGAACGCAGTTCTTTGGAGCCGCTGTTGATGCATCCAGTATCTTCGCTGGAGATCATGGGAGGCAAGTGGATCACGGTGACGATCTACGCGATTCTTGCGACTCTGTTGGCTGTGTTGAGCACCGCAATTACCCTTGAGTTTGTATCGCTGGAAGCCCTCGGCGTAGATCCCAAACTGACGGTTGGCATGCAGGTCGCACTCTTCGTCATGCTCATTCCGATGGCGTTCTTGGCGTCGTCAACTCAGATGTTGGCCTCTTTGTTTGCCAAGACGTTCAAGGAAGCTCAAACCTACTTGGGATTGCTCACCCTTCTTCCCATCATTCCGGTGATGTTCACCATGTTCAGGGATGTCAAAACTGCCGCCTGGATGTACTGGGTGCCGATCATGGGCCAACAGCAGTTGATGACGTCCGTCATGCGTGGCGAAGACATGGCGGCCATCGATTTTGCTGCAGCGGCGTTTGTAACTGCAGGACTCGCTCTCGGGTTCTTTGCAGTCCTTACGAGGCTGTTGCGAAGTGAACGTGTCGTGTACGGAGGCTAGGAGCATGTAGGGAGACGTTGGTCTCGAAGTAGGTTTGATACGTTGGGAAACTGATCTCGACTCGCTAGTGGGTATAGGACGGAAGGTCCATGCTCCCCACGATGAAGCTCACACTCCCGCGTAAGGGGTAATCGGAATTCATGTGAACGAAATCACGAAGTAGCCCCTGGCGGAGTTGTCGTAGGAATGCCAGATTCTCCGAAGCGCGACGAATTGAGTTCAAGTTTGCTATCCTTGCGCGAATACGCGCTCACGAGCGCGTACGAATCGGATCACGCATTTGACCGGCCAACGACATCTATACGGCAGCTCAGACTGCATCTTGGCGCCGGCCGAGTTTCTCCGGCGCAGTACGCGAACGCTTCCTGACGACAACTCTGCAGACCAGGACCGCCTCCGCAACTGCGCGGACGTTGACTGATCTATTTCGAGGAGGACCCCCATGACCGCGACGACTCAAGAGAATTCCATTCAGTGGAGCCGAATCGCCTTCATGATGCTTGGTGTCAGTCTGTTCACGTTAGTCTTCTTCAGTCCGGCATGGACGGCTGCGGTTGATCCTTCGGGTCAGCAGTTTGAACTGTCGCGTGAGGGCAAGGGCGCCATTGCGATCTTTCTGCTCGCTGGAATCTGGTGGGTTTTCGAGGTCGTGCCGATCGGGGTAACCTCACTGTTGATCGGAGTTCTCCAGGTGATGTTCTTGGTTCGGCCGGCCAAGAACGCTTTTAAGGACTTCATGGAGCCGTCGGTCATGTTCATCTTCGCCTCGATTGTCATCGGGATCGTTTTCACCAAGACCGGCCTGACCAAGCGCCTTGCCTACAAGATGCTGATCATCGTCGGCGAGAAGACGAGCATGATCTACCTGGGCGTCTTTCTGGTCACATCAGCGTTGGCACACATCATGGCTCACACGGCTGTGGCTGCGACGATCTATCCTCTTCTGGTAACCATCTATGCCATGTACGGCGAGGGTGACAAGAAGACGAGGTTCGGCAAGGGCCTGTTCATGGGCATGGCCTATGTGGCCGGCGCAGGGAGTATCGTCACGCTGCTCGGTGCGGCGCGTGGTGCGGTGGCCCTAGGTTTCTACAACGACGTCGTCGGGCGTGAGGTTGGATTCTTCGAACTCAGCTACTACATGTTCCCAATTGGATGGCTAATGACTTTCATCCTCTGGGGTTTCTTCATGATCGCCTGCAAGCCGGAGAAGAAGACCATCCCGGGTCTGCGAGAAAAGGCGCGCGCCATGTACGCCAAGATCGGGCCCATGACCCGCAACGAGATCCTCTCTGCTGTTATCGTTGCTGCTGCGATCATCACGATGTCGCTGCGGAGCTTCATCCCGGCCTTGGCTTCAGTGGACAAGACCGCGATCATCCTGGCGTCAACAGTCCTGTTTTTTGTCTTCAAGATCCTCGATATCAATGACCTCGAGCGAATACCTTGGAACATCATTCTGCTTTTTGCAGGTGCGATGAGCATTGGGTTCTGCTTGTGGGAGACGGGCGCCGCACAGTGGATGGCGATTCAGTGGCTCGGCATGTTCCAGGAATCGAGCGCTTTCGTCTTCATCATGTCGATCGCCTTCTTTGTGTTGATGATGACGAACTTCATCATGAACGTCGCCGCAATCGCAATTTCATTGCCTGTCGCATTGGTCATCGCACCATACCTGAACGTGGCTGGCGAAGTGATCCTGTTCTCGTCACTGGTGGCGGCAGGCATGCCGTTCTTGCTGCTGGTGGGGGCGGCGCCGAACGCCATCGCATACGAATCGAAGCAGTTCACGTCAGGAGAGTTCTTCGCCTACGGAGTGCCGGCGAGCATCATCTTGATGATCGTGATCGCGTTCGCTGTCGGCGTCCTGTGGCCGTTGATGGGGATGCCAATTGTGGTGACGCCGTAGGGGTAGGAAGAACGGCTATACGGGACGAACGGGTCTACGGCAGGACGGCAAGGCGGGTTGCTGGCTGGATGGCTGGGTAGCGGACGCTGCCCGCCTCGAAGGACGACGGACGGTTGTGCGCTCGGATTGGCCATCGTCCTCGTCATCCTCATCGTCATCGTATGGTGAGGGCGCGTGAGAACACGATGACGATGACGATAGCGATGACGGTGAGGATAGGAGCACCCCGCTCTTCCGGAGTGATTGACTTCGAAGAACGACGCAGGGTTGGCCACTCGCAATCGCTATCGACGTCCCCCTCTCTGTCGAGAATAGGAACTCCCGTGAAGTTGATGGTGACTGGAATGGAGATGGGGAGAGATCAGCTCGGTATCCCGGATGCTATTTCCTTCGATGAACGCCGTAGGGTCGGGTATCCGCGCTTGCCATCGTCCTCGTCATCCTCATCGTCATCGTATGGTGAGGGCGCGTGAGAATACGATGACTATGACGATAGCGACCCGTCACAGCGAAGCGTGTTCCGTGAAGCCGGATGACGATGAGGATTGGTTCCGCGCGTTGCTACGGCTATCAATCTGGCAACGCTCGGGAATACGCCTTTGGAGAAGATGCCGACGGATTGACCTCGGCTTGTCGAGCGCGACGAGGAAGCGTACTACTCACTCTCCCGATGAACAGGGAGGATCACGCGGAAACTCGCGCCCTCGCCGGGCCTGGACTCGACCCTGATCTCGCCGTCGATGCGCTTGACTATGCCGTAGCAAATAGACAGCCCGAGTCCAGTACCCAGGCCCAGGGGTTTGGTGCTGACGAACGGGTCGAACAACCGGTCCCGTACCTCTTCGGAGATTCCAGGGCCGTCGTCACGCACTGTGATGACCACGCGCTCGTCGGCACTCTCGGCCTCCAGCCAGATGTTCCCTCGCTCCTGGTTGGCCATGGCCTGGATCGCATTAGTGATGAGGTTGATCAGTACTTCCTCAAGCTGAAGCTCCTCGATTGCCACCTTGGGCAGGGATCCGGGAATGTCGGTGTGTATGACTATTTGAGCGAGACTCGCACGCTTCTCCAGCAGTGGAAGGACTTCCTCTAGCGATGCTCCGATGTCGGCTGTCTGGGCGCTCATCTCGCTTTTGCGGGAGAAGCTGAGCAGGCGCGAAGTGATCGATCGGCCACGGTTGACGTTGTGGAGGATCTTCGGGAGTCCCTTCCGTACCTCTCCTTCGAGCTCCTCCGGAGTCGCCTCGATTTCACCGCTGACAAGATCTTGGAGATAGCCCGCCACTTCGGCGATGACTGCGAGAGGGTTGTTGATTTCATGTGCGACGCCGGCCGCGAGACGGCCTACAGCGGCGAGGCGCTCTGACTGTATGATCTGATCCATCAGTGCCTTACGATGAGAAAGATCGCGACCGAGAATGATCCTGCCGATGAGTTCGCCTTGGCTGTCCTTGAGCAATGAGAGGGTGATTGCGACGGCGGTCTCAGAGCCGTCGGCTGCCACCAGTATGACCTCGTGGTCGTGAATCGAGCCCTC
>JAAESQ010000445.1 GCA_024229275.1 bacterium
ATGATTGCGGCCACAAACAAGAGACTGAGGAGAAAGGCTCCCTGCAGGCGCATGTGATCCTCCACTTCCGCAACAAAAGATGCGCGCTCAACAAATGTACGACCTTTTTCCATCTGATGCGAGTTGGATCATGGGGCGCAACTTGTTCGAGAGTCTCGCGCCATGGATCTAATCGCGCTAAGATCATGGAATCTCGGGTGTGTTTGAGGGTCCACCGAGATCCCCTCAGCCGAGAAATCAGGGAGACTGAATGGTCCAGTTCGACAATCAATATCGTCAAATTAAAGTGAAGATCGTCTACTACGGTCCCGCACTGGGCGGCAAAACAACCTGCCTGCAGCGAATTCACGGTGTGTCGGACCCCGAGCAACGGACCAAGCTGTACTCCCTGAACACAGCCTCGGATCGAACGCTTTTTTTTGATCTCCTTTCGCTCGACCTCGGTTCGATTCGTGGCTACCGGCTTGCGATACAGCTGTACACAGTGCCTGGCCAGGTGCAGTACAACGCCACCAGGAGAGCTGTGCTTTCTGGAGCAGACGGTGTCGTCTTCGTTGCCGATTCTCAACCGGACCAAAGGCAGGCGAACAAGGAGTCCTTCGAAAACCTCGGTGACAACCTAATAGCGACCGGCCTCAATCCTGACCGTGTCCCGCTTGTGTTTCAGTACAACAAGCGTGATCTATCCCCCTTGATGACAATGGAAGAGCTCGATGCGGATCTCAACAGCCGAAAGGTCCCTGCGTTTCCCTCGGTCGCAACCACCGGAGAGGGCGTTATGGAGGGGTTCGCGACGATCAGTGAGACAACCCTCGTCTCTGTTGCCGACAAACTTGGGGTTGGAAGTCGACCTGTTACTGTCGATCGACTGAGAGAACAGGTCCACCGAGCGCTCAAACCCTATCTTGAAGAAGCGGTCACCGAAGAAGTTGCAGCTGACGATATCGAGGTCACTCGACCTCAGCTGGAAGACGGTGCTGAAGGGCCGATGGATGAGGATGGCCTGGTAGGCGAGGCGGTTCGCGCCAACCTCGCGATGACTGACATGAATGTGCGGCTCGACACAACTCGTCGACAGCTCGAGCGAAAAGTCGAGGTCTTGGCTGGCGTTTCGGCTTTTAGTGACCAGGTAGGCGGCTCACTTGATCCCCCAGGAGTCCTTCGGATCTTGCTAACCACCGCGGCACGTCTCCTCAAAGTTCAGGCTGGATCGGTGTTGGTTGTTGCAGGGACGGGTCAGTTGCGCAACGGAGCGTTACATGCCCTGAAGACTGATCCCATGCTCGGTGCTCAAGACGACACAGGAGAGACCCTCGCGAGTTCGATCGCTGCGCAGCGAAAACCTCTACTCATTGACGCCGAATCAGAAGATGGACTCGCTCGCCAGTGCTTGGATGCAACGACGAACTCTGGGTTTGGCTCGGCAATAGCGGTTCCGATGGTCGCGCGTGACGAAGTGCTGGGCCTTTTGATGGGTTATCGCAAGGGCGAGGATCGCCCACTCGATGAAGATGACCTGCAGCTTGCCTCGGTGATCGCAGCGTCATCCGCGCAGGCGTACACAACAGCGCGAACCTGGCATCGTCTCGAAGAACTCAATCAGAGCCTGGAATCCCAGGTTCAGGGGAGGACAAGCGAACTCAACGAAAGCCTGGCCGAGGTGCGTCGTTTGGCTGATGAGTTGAAGGGCAAAAACGAACTCGTCGAGAAGGCTTATCGTGAACTCACAGAACTCGATCATTTGAAGCAAGAGCTGCTCGGGCGCATTTCGGAGGAGCTTCGCACACCGGTGAGTTCTCTCTCCACTGCGGCCAAATTACTGCATGAGAATCCGGACGCACCGCGAGACAAAACGGTTCGGTTCACCGGGGTTATCCAGGAACAGGCTGAAGCGCTCACCGAACTCGTCCAGAGTATGCTTCAGGCATCGGTGCTCAGCAGTTCGCGTGGTACACCAGCCAAGCAATCGATTCCGATTCAGGGATTCTTCAAACGAACCTTGACTCCTCTGCGCGATCTTGCGAACAGCCGCGATGTACGCATTCATATCGCGATGGCGAGTGGGCTCGACTTTATTCTGTGTGATCCGGAACCGATGGAGACCGCGATCCGCGCCCTGATCAAGAACGGAATCATCTATAGCCCCTCGGGAGGAGAGACCCGGGTCGAGGTACGCCGAGTCTCCCAGGGGGAGACACCCTGGCTGAGGTTGACTATTGCGGACTCGGGTCCTGGAATCCCAGCAGACGAACTCCCGCACGTTTGTGAGGCTTTCTGGCAAGGGAGTGCTGCGAGTTCAAACTCATCCAGGGGCATTGGTCTGGGCCTGGCTATTGCGAAGAAGGTCATAGAGGGGCATAGGGGAAAGCTGGCAATCAAGCAGAGAGATCCGCAGGGCTGCGAAGTGACGGTTGTGTTGCCACTTTCCTAAAAACCTGGCAAGGACTCCGCATGGCAGTGGCCTTGGACATCACTCAATCTTGACCCGCCACCCCGGCCTGTGTCCTGCAGGCCCCACGGGATTTCATGAGACGGCGTCGGCCGCTTCGTGAATCGCTTCGAAGAGAGCATCGAGGTCGGTGTTTGATAGATCCGGGTTGACACACACGAGGCGGATCACTGTTCTTCCGTTCACCGTGGCGTGACCGATCCGGATGGCCCGTTCCTGTTCTAACCAAGCGCAGACATCGACCGCGGATGTGCCCACAACATCAAAACACACATTGATCGACTGCGGTTCACGAATCAGGCACAAACGTGGGTGAGCTCGGATCACCGACACAGCGTACTGCGCGAGCGCAAACTGTTGGGAGATCCGGTTGGCGTAGCCGTCATCACCGTGAAGCCGCCACGCCGCCCATAGCTTCAATGCGTCATTGCGGCGACCGCACTGAATGGAACGCCGACCTGGATTGAGTTCATCCGGTGCTGTCTGAAACAGGTACTCTGCAGATTCGTCGAGGCTTTTTGCGAGAAGGCCACTTTCTCGGAGAAGCACCACCGAGCACGTCAACGGCATCCCCATCATCTTATGGGGATTCCAGGCCAGAGAGTCGGCACGATCGCATCCGGCGAGGAGGTGTCGATGTTCTTCCGACAGCAAGAGCGACCCGCCGAGCGCACCGTCGACGTGAAGCCAGATCCTATGTTCGGCGGCGATGTCGGCGAGGCTTTCAAGAGGGTCGAAGGCACCAAGTACGGTAGTACCTGCAGTGGCGACGATACACACCGGCACAATGTCCGATGCGAGATCTTCCTCGATTGCCTCGCGGAGGGCCGAAACCGACATGCAACCCTCACGATCGACCTCAATCAGACGCACGTTCGCTCGTCCGATTCCCAGCATTCCAGCGTTCTTGGTGATGGAGTAGTGGCTATCGCTCGATGCATAGATCCGGAGGCGGCGGCCATCGAGCCCTTGTTCTCGAGCTTCGGGGGCGACAGCATTGCGAGCCAAGAGCATTGCACTGAAGTTTGACAGCGAACCGCCGGGCGTGAACATTCCTTCGCCATTGTCAAAGCCCACCTTGGCCAGCATTCGGTCGATGACTTCACGTTCGATCAAGATCTGGGGGCCGGCCACCTTGTAGGTGTACATCGAAGAGTTCACCAATGGCGACAGCATTTCGGTCAGAACTGCTGCTGGGTCGCGGCCACCGAAGAGTTGATTGAAGAATAGCGGACCAGAGGTTTTTGGTGTCGCTGCCAGAATTCGATCCAATTCGTCGGCAACCTTGGCGAGAGAGGAGCCAGTTTGACATAGGCTGATATCAAGTGTTTTGCGATGGTGCTCTGGTGAGTGAGAGGTGCAGGGTTCGACATCCCGATCAAGAAGATCGAGTGCAAGCCTACGGGCGGTTTCGACGGCCTCGCGGATCCGCTGCTGCTCGTCTCTTTGCTGGTATGGATCGGTGGGTTTCGACATGGGCGAGTATGATAGCACCGAGGCGCAAACACGCTGCACACCCGAGATGAGGAGTGTGAGTAGCAGCGCTAAGATTAGCTGTAGACGCAACGAGAAAGGACCTTGAATGCCGACATGTGATCCGACAACTGCAGTGACGGTGGAGGAGGCTCGTGAGCGAGTTCGTGTGACCTGTTTCACGGCGTTGCGGGGCGAGGCGCCTGTCGGGCATGTTGGCCTCGAGCCTGAACTCTTCCCGATTCGGGTTAACTCAAGCGGTGAGCCGGGTGAGCGTTTGATGCTCTACGGCAACGGCGGTGTCATCGAGGCGATGGATGCCCTCGCTGCCGCTCAGCCCGATTGGATCGGCCAGCGCCGCGACGGCGGAGGCTCTCCAAGCTACCGCCTGGCCAACGGAGGTCGAATTACATTTGAGCCGGGCGGACAGGTCGAGCACTCAACGGCGCCGCACCGCTGTGCCGCGTCAGCCGCCGAAGATGTGGAAGAGACGTCAGCCCGACTGCGTATGGCGTTTGGAGATAGCGGTGCAGTTTTGGCGGCGGGAGGGGTGGACCGGTGGCACGATGCATCGGCGATTCCACAACAGCTCAACGCCCCGCGATACCACTCGATGGCAGCCTACTACGACCTGATCGATCGCCGAGGGCGGACGATGATGCGAAACTCTGCGAGTACGCAGGTCAACCTCGACTTTGGTGGCGACGGTACTCTGAAACAACGATGGTGCCTCGGTAATCTCATCAGTCCTCTCACCACAGCCACCTTTGCAGCCAGCCCAAGCGAAGAAGGTTCAGTATCGGAACGGGCTTTGGCTTGGCAGGTACTCGACCCATCTCGCACCGGATTCCCCGTTCGTATCTGCAGGCAGGAAAACCCGATCGACACTTATGTCGACGCTGTGCTCTCTGCGTCGGTGATGATGTTTTGGCGCCTCGATGGGAGCGCCTCAATCGGTGAGCCGGGTTTCAGTTTTGGACAGTGGATCTCGGGCGGAAGAGAAGGTATTGGCTGGCCGACTGAGGAAGATCTCGATTATCACCTTACGACTCTCTTCTTTGAGGTGCGGCCTCGCGGTTTCCTTGAACTACGATCGATCGAGGCGTTGCCGGAGCGCTGGCGATTCGTTCCGATGGTGTTGTTGGCTGGCTTGCTGTATGACGAGAAGGCGAGTGATCAGGGATTGGCCTCGCTCGAGTCGATCGGACGCGAGTTACCGCTGATGTGGCGAAATGCCGCTCACCAAGGATTGGCTGATAGTCGATTGGCCGAACTTGCGTGCACTGTGTGGCCGTTGGCTCTCGAAGGTGCGAAGCGTCTACCGGAAGGCTATTTCCGCCCGCAGGATCTTGACAAGGCAGATACATTTGTCGAGCAGTTCATTCTGCGTGGGCGCATGCCGGCGGACGAGTTGCGGTCGGCACTCGAGTCCGGGCCTGCCGCAGCTCTGCGCTGGATGGTAGAGGGTACTGTCGCGGCGTAGAGTTCTGTTGGTCGTCGTGAACATTAAGGCAGGTGCAAGGCACAGGATGCAAGAAGCAGGATAGGACACTGCCGTACATCTTGACCCCAAACCCAGTACACGGCATGCGCGTTTACTGATATTCTCCGCGGATGAACGAGACGAGCACCACTCAAAACATCACCGCGGCTGTGGTCGGCACCGGGCATCTTGGTCGCCATCACGTTCGTATTCTTTCCCAGATGTCCGGCGTTGAGTTCGTAGGCGCCTTCGACACCGACAGCACGCAGCTCGAAGCCATCACTGGTGAGCACGGTGTAACGGCACTAGAGAGCATTGACGTTGTTTGTGGCGTTGACGCAGTGGTTGTAGCTACACCGACAGTAAATCACTGCGAGACTGTGTGCCGTTTGCTGGCCTCCGGCAGCCACGTCCTAGTCGAGAAACCGATTGCCTCGTCAGTTGAAGAAGCCGATCGGATGATCGAGGAGGCGAAGCAGGCACAACGATTCTTGGCCGTAGGTCACGTTGAGTTTCACAATCCAGCAGTTCAAGCTGCGCTCGGCCTGGCCGAGAACGTGCGCTACCTCGAGACACAGCGGCTCTCGCCGTTCACAGCGCGCTCGATCGATGTTGACGTGATCCTTGACCTGATGATCCACGACCTGCAGATCACGCTGGCACTCGCAGGAGAGGAGCCAACCGAAATACGTGCGGTCGGCGTCCCGGTACTGACCGACAAGGTTGATTTGTGCCATGCCTGGATTGAGTTCCCTTCAGGGTTGGTCGCCAACCTCACAGCGAGCCGCGTGTCGGCCGAGCGAGTTCGCAAGCTTCGCCTATTCGCGAGGGACAGCTACTTCTCGGTCGACTACGCGGATCAGAGTGTCACCTCGGCGCAGTTAGTGCGTTCTGCTGCGATTCCGGAAATTGCTCCAAGAATTGTGGAAGTTACGGAACAGGAGCCACTCAAGGCCGAACTAGATGCTTTCATCGCCGCCTGCCGTGGTGAGGACTCTGCTGCAGTTCCAGGTCACACGGGACGCGACGCTCTTGCCGCGGCCATCCAGATTCGCGACCAAGTCGAATCGAGATAACGGTTCGTAACTGCTGGAGAATCTGATTTTTCAGACTTTGGCTTCAGAGCGATTTACAAGGCGAATCGCTGTACAATCAGCCACCGTGGAGGGAGGCAGAAATGCTCGATCTGGACAAGCTTCTGAAAGATGTTTTTAACCCGCAGGCCGGGGAGAAGGTGACCGTAGTTGTTGATGAGCCGCATGGCGCGATGGATGACACAGACAGCTGGAAGGCACGGCGTTCGATGGCCGAGCGATGGCGTGATGCAATGGTCAAGATC
>JAAESQ010000446.1 GCA_024229275.1 bacterium
AGCGACTTCTGGTAGGAAGCCACGTCCTTCATTAGAGAATCGCCGACGTCGAACATGACGAACGGTACGCGGGGGAGGTTAGTAAGAACAGCACCGGACGCGTCCGCACCTTCGCGGAATCGTACGCCACCTTCACCGTCATACAGGCGGTACCATACCAAGCCTGCTTCGTCTTTCCATACGAGTCGGAACTGCTCCGAACTTCCGTTAGGAAGCTGAACACCGTGGCCCAACTCGTTCTCTACTGTCACGTTCCAATCGCGTAGAAGTACTGACTGGAACTCGCCGCCCATTCCACGTGGTGCGTACGAGTAGGACAAGATGTCCTCAACTCGGTAGTGTGTGAGGAAGGGTGGGTACGACTGGTCGGCGAGAGTGTCGCCCTCAGCAGCCGGGGCGTCAATGTAGCATCCGACCTTACCCATGAGCAGTAGCTCGGTCAGTACGTCCTTACCTACGAACGAGTCCATCGTCGAGCCCTGCCCGTCCACGCCGCCTGCGACGCCACGTACGGCACTCTGAAAGATGTTGGACCCGCCGGTTCGCGATACGCCTACCAATCGCTGGTAGATGTTGTTCCGTACGTCGAGGATTGCTGCCTTGGCAAATGTCGGGATTGGTGTCAACTCCTTACGAGAGTTGAACTCGGCGTTCGTCTCTCGGTCGCTGAACTTAACCAAGTAGTGATTGCGGTAGTACTCGCCGCCCTCGAACGTGTCCCGCCAGCATTCCCAGTCAAGGGAGTCACGCAGGTAGTGCGGGTGTCGTACGGTTCCGATACTGAATTGCTTGCGGTCTGACATTTAGAGACTCTCACCGGGTTTGATCGATCTGCCCGTGGACTGGCAGTACGCTCGAAAGTGTGCTATTTCGCAGTAAGCTGCGGCATGGGCAAAGTGGTCGTCCGCGATTGACTTATATACGCCACGGGGCATACCCATCTCGTCCATCTCGTAGGTCCGAATCGGTGCCTTGAGATGTTCTCGGACGATACCCTGCGTGTTGCTGGGGATCGTTACTTTGTTCTTGTGGAAACGTCCGAGTACCATATCAAGGAACGATGTCCTATCAACTGTCAAGCACGGTACTCCCTGCTCGTCGGTCGTTTCCTTGATCTCGTTTCCTACCGTTCCTCTGCGGTACGCCACCATCGAGGAGAATCCCTTGAACGATCGACAGAAGCGTCTCGCGTTCACGGTGTCCGGTTGGAAGTCGATGCAGGCGTGACGTACTTGCCACTCCCGCATTAAGTTGGGCAACTGATTCCAGTCGTCCTGTGGGACGCGAATTGCTTGGAGCAGTCGCATCCGAGAGTTTTCGTATGGCATGTTGCCTGGGTCACGCTCATACGTGAACTCGGCAATCCAACAGTCGAGGAACGTACCGACGTCGATACCCATGCAGATCATGCGTGATGAGTCGTCGGGTCGTTCGTCCCCGATTTTGTATGTCCTATCGTAGTTCTCAGCAACGATAGCATCTGTAAGACGGGCACCCTCTGAGATGTGGGGCTCACCCATCTTCTGGTTCTGGAATTCGATCGCCGCCAAGTCACTCATCTGAGACTTGTGAAAGGCGTTGACCATCTCCTGCGGGGTCACAGTAGTTGAAAACATCTGGTTGATGTGGAAACTACGATGCCCCTGTACGTTATTTCTGGCGGGTACCCACGCCGCCTCAGATAACCAATCCATCTTGTCTGCGTGCGGTAGTTCCATACCGCACTCGTTACACTTGTAGTAAGACCGTTCCGTATCTGGGTCGCCCGGATACTCGCCAGTGATGACGACGTTATCGGGCCAACGGAGGGTAATGTGTTTGTTGCAAGACGGGCACGGGAAGAAGAACTCCTCCATCGTACCATTCTTGAACTGCTTGTCGATTCCGAACTCGGGAAGTGTCGGCGTTGACAGGCTGAATAAGTATTTCGATAGCTGACCACTGAGTCGCTCGGTCACCAAGTCGTAGGTGTTGTCCGCACAGCGGTCATACTCATCGATGATTGCGGACGATACCGGGACCGATACCAGACCGCGACTAGATACCGAACCTCGGATGTAGAGGTTGGCTCTTTGTTTCGTTACTTTCAATCCGACTGAGTTGGTCTTGATGAACAAGTCCTTCAAGTGCGGTGACAAGTCAACCAGGGCATCCAATCGCCCCTTGGAGAAGTCACCCGCCAACCCTTGCGTCGGCAATACGTATAGCACGTCGTTGACGCTCTCGCCTACAACGTACAGGGCACGTACCAGCCCTGCCACCGAGAAGCCAATCTGAGCGGCCTTTTTGACCGTCACGATTCCCTCTTCGATGTTGAGGATCTCTTTCTGCCACGGGAACCTGTCGAAGGACATCTTCCCTGCGAAGGGATGCGGCATGTGGATCTTATGTTCTGCCCATCGTGTGCAGTTGGTCAGCGACGACTCAATCAATTGCTTCCGTACGCGGTCGCTTAGATTGAACTTCATTCGTCGTCCCCAGTCCCACCGATGTCATACATACGCTTTCGCTCCGACTCCGTAGTCAGTTCGTCGAGGACTTCCTCGCGGGATGTAAAGTCTTCAACCTTCTCACCGTCAGGGGTTTCGGAGACTGCCTCTGCCTTCTTTCGATCGGCAGCGGCCTTACGCTTGGCAAGTGCTTTCTCCTTCTTTACGCGTTCGAGTTCCTCAGCCTCCACTTCGGCCTTATCACGCAGCATAGGACGTCCGTCCTCAGCGAACATGATTACGAAACCCAGGATCTCCAAAATCCCTTCTCGGTGTTTCCAAATCCAATCGGCTAACAGCTTTAAGCGTTCGATGACTCGAACACCGCGATTCTTGTAGTAAAACCGGTTGACTGCTTGTGCTGTCTTAAAGTCGCGGAGTCGTCGCTCGATCTCAGGGATGTCGTCCTTAGTGGCGACTCCGGATTGGATGAGTCCGCGTAACAGGCGATTTCTAGGAATTCGTTTCTTCGTCATAGCCTGCCATTGACCAGTGAATGAGTAGTACGGTAAAGTTCGCAATTGCTGCGATGGCGAAGGTAGCCTTCCACACGGGTGCCGCGATTGCGAGGCTTACCCAGATGGATGTGCAGAACGGGCAGTCGAGAAGGCGTCCAAGGAAGGGCAGCTTTCTCAGGGGTTCCGCAATAGAAGCGGTGCAGAGGATGACCACGATGACGCCAGCGGTGAGACCGGCAGTGATTAAGGCTTCCACAGTAACTCCTTGACTCTCTTCTCGGTGATCTTACCCACGTGGGTCTTGATCGGCTTGTCGTCTCCATGTCGCCACCACTGAATGGTGGGGACAGATCGGGGTCGGTGGCTACGGTACTTGGCGGGGATCTTAGGGTCGGGCCGGTCGATATCGACTTGGTGTATCCGGTACCCTTGATCCTTTAGCTTTTTCCACAGGGGTTTCATTTGCTGGCAGGGTCCGCACCACGTAGCCGAGAAAACAACCAGCGTCTCCGCTTTGCCTTCCGGGGTTGGTGCGTCTTGTCCAATATCGTAATCACGGTCTTGTAGGTTCGGAGAAACTTCTGCGACAGGGACAAGTCCCGCCGCCGCCACACACGCCAAACAGATAAGAGTCGCAATAACATTCTTCATGTTCCGCCCAATGGGAAATGGATCTCTCGGGTTACCTCAATAAGAACTTGTACGGCAACCCGGGGTTTTGGCCGTTTTTATCGGGGTAAACCCGGAATTGTCAACATTGCGAAGGCATCGCCCTGGTAGATCATCTTTAGGCAATCAGACTTACTGACCCCGAAACTCCCATCGGGCTCGTCGCCCAGCCATTTCGGCCCTCTAATCCAGTCCTTGCCCCAACTGTTCAGGAGCAGGGCACGCTTGGATCTGCCGTCCGAGACGCCACAAAATACCATTGCGTGCGACCACTTGGACCACCA
>JAAESQ010000447.1 GCA_024229275.1 bacterium
ACACTTGCATCGAACCAACGCCTATGGCAGAATCTCGTTCCCTGAGCTGCGCCGGTCGCTCAATTGGATAGAGCATCTGACTACGGATCAGAAGGTTGGGGATTCGAGTTCCTCCCGGCGCGCCACAAACCACCAAAACCAAACAAGTTAGCCGCCAGCGATTGGCGGCTGTTTTAGTTCTGACGGCATAACGACGGCAGGGAAATTCAGTTTACGCTCGATTTATGGTCGGACGTGGCAGCGGGCTTGGGGGCGGTGAGTTCGTCCATCGTAAGGGCTCCGGCCTGCTCCATATCGGCGAGGACGTGGGCGTAGATCTTCATTGTGATGGAGGCGTCGCGGTGGCCGAGGCGTTTGGCCACGACGTGAACTGGAACCTCCGCGCGGAGCGCCAGGGTGGCGTAGGTGTGGCGGAGGTCATGAAAGGTGAGGTCTTTGATCGGCTGCGGCTCGATCGCCTTGCCTTTGTCGTCTTGGTTGCAGCGACGGATCACGGCCTTGTAGTCGTCGTAGAGATGGCGCGCGCTGATCGTTGTCCCAGTCTTGGTTGTGAACAGGCGGCCGGAGTCTTCCCACATACTCTCCGACGTTGCGAGGTCGGCGCGTTGATCGAGGTGTTGCTCAAGTGCTTCGATTGTGTCGGCCGGCAGCGGGATAGTGCGGCGGCTGCGCTCTGTCTTTACGGTGGTGACTTCGTTGGTTTGACTCTGGGTTTGGAGGACTGAGATTCGCCCGTCGATCAGGGCGAGGTCTCTGGTGAGCTGGAGGGCGAGTACTTCGCCGCGTCGCAATCCCGTCGTCAAGACCAGGCGGTAAAGCGGATAGAGGCGCGAGTGTTTCTTTGCGACTTGGAGAAAGAGATTTGCCTCTTCAGGGGTCCAGGTTTCAGGTGTGCGAGCGTCGCCGCCTTTCATCGACACCACGACAGCGTCGCATGGGTTGGACGGAAGAAGTTGGCGCCGGACGGCGTGCTTGAAAGCGTTGTTGAGGGCTTGCCAGACGTAGCGACGAGTTCTCTTGGATAGGCCGTCGCGTGCCATCTGGGAGAGGATGTCCTCGACGTGCGCCGGCCGGATGGTCTGAATGCGGCGGGTACCGATCCTGGGATTAATGTGCTTCGTCGCGAGGTGGCGATAGTTCCGCGTGGTGCTTGGCTTGAGTTCGTCTACCGTCTCTTTGTAGCGGACCCAGCTCTCGAGCCAGTCGGCAACTGTGACCTGTGACGCATCGGCGAGAGTTCCGAGGACGGCGTGTCCGCCCATGTCCTGGATCTTCCGCTCGAGCTTGTCTCGGGCTTCGCCTTGGGTGATGCCATAGGCGCGGATCCGGATCGGGTTGCCGCGCTCGTTGTAACCAATCGTGCGGGCGGCTTCGTAGCGGCCGTCCTTGCGTATGGTGACGGTGCCTTCTCCGGGTGGGCGTTTTTGGCGGGGCATTTCCCTCCTCGAGACGTTCTACTGTCTCTGCTTTGCTATCGATTCTCTATAGTCAACAGTTCTTTCAATAGCTCAAATCCCATTACGGTGAGTTTATCGTCATCGTCAAGGAGACGGTATTCGGTGCTGTCTTCGATGAAGGCTGGCGGGGAGTTCCCTATCGCTTCTTCCGCTCGGTAACGGATCTCTTCAATGGTCATTCCGGATTTCCACTCGATCCTTGGCATGATTTGTGTACGGAAATAGCGGACTATCCTGGTGGGGAGGCGGCGACTGGTTTGCCGCTCGGCGCGCTCGGCTTCCTTCATCTGTTCGCGTAGGATCGTGAGTTCATGTCGCGAGTCCTCCAGCTCTTTGTCTTGACGCTTGATCTGATCGAACAGTTGCATCTTCTCCTCATCTTGGACCTGCGCTCGCAGCATTAGTTTCTCAAGGAGTTCTGTGCGTTCTTCTTCTACTTTCTTGACGGTTTGCTCCCCTTCTTGGATATCGTGCTGGGCCTCTGTCTTGTCAAACGGAAAGCTGTCGAATCGATCTCGTAGGCCTGAGTAGCCCTCATCGAGGTGCTTTAGACGTTCGCCGAAGCCGGCTTCGATTCGGCCAAGGATTTCAGACATGTCTCGGGTGAAGCTATAGGAGTTGTCATAGAAGCGATTCGATGTTTCGGTCGCCCTGAAGTAGAACGCCACTGAGAGACCGATTGCAAAGAATGCGAGCAAGAGATTGGTGAGGTCGGAGTATTCAAATGCTGTGAGATCGACGGGGATGGATGCTGTCGATAGCTTCCAGGCTAGAAGCACCGTAACTACCGTAATGACCCCAACCTTGAGCCAGCTGTTTCTGTTGCGAACCTTCTCCTCGGGCGTGAGGTCTATCTTGTGGTCAGGTTGTCGTCCCATCCGACTCTCCTTCATTCTGATTCTGTTGATCTGGAGCGCTGATGTACGCCAAGTCGGTGAGCTTAGAGAGGAAGATGTTGAACTGTTCCTCGATCGAGCCGAAGGCCTCGGCGAGTTCTTCGCCGGAGACGGGCTTGTTCCCCTTCTTCTTCATCTTCTCGGCCTGGCCGTGGAGTTCGGTTCGGACGTTCTGGGCTTCGTTAACGACCGTGATGAGGGTGGTGTCCATGATGGTTCCTTTGCTACTGTAGCTCTGGGAAAGCGCCTAGTTGGTTGTTCTCGCAGCTGTCCTACATCGGGCGTTTTGCTAGTCTCCAGTTTCCTGGGCCTGATTCTCGGGTATTCTTCTCACATCTTTCGCGAGTTCCTTCAGCTGAGACGAAGCGTCGGGCATGTCGAGGACGGCGTTAAAGTCAGCGATCGCGCCTTCGGTGTCATTGGCCAGACCCTTCGTGATGCCGCGGTAGATGAGGGCCTGTGCCTTTTTCTCAGACGGTGAGCCGGGCATGTCGAGGGCAGCGTTGAAGTCAGCGATCGCGCCATCAGTGTCATCGGCTTGAATCTTCGTGCTGCCGCGTTTGAGGAGGGCCTGTGCCTTAGGCTCAGGTGGAGCGTCGGGCATGTCGATGACGGCGTTGAAGTCAGCGATCGCGCTATCAGTGTCATCAGCCTGATCTTTCATGATTCCGCGGTAGATGAGAGCCTGTGCCTTTTGCTCAGGCGGAGCGTCGGGCATGTCGATGACGGCGTTGAAGTCAGCGATCTCTCCATCTGTGTTACCAGCCAGATCCTTCGCGCTGCCGCGGTAGATGAGAGCCTGTGACTTTTGCTCAGGTGGAGCGTCGGGCATGTCGATGATGGCGTTATAGTCAGCGATCGCGCCATCAGTGTCATCGGCCTGATCTTTCATGATGCCGCGGTAGAGGTGAGCTTTTGCCTTTTGCTCAGGCGGAGCATCGGGCATCTCGATGATAGCGCTGTAGTCAGCGATCTCTCCATCGGTGTTACCAGCCAGACCCTTCGCATTGCCGCGGTTGAGGAGAGCCTTTGCCTTGTGCACAGGCGGAGCATCGGACCATTTGATGATTGCGTTGAAGTCAACGATCGCTCCATTGGTATTGCCGGCCCGAGCCATCGCGATACCGCGGTTGAGGTGAGCTTTTGCCTTTTGCTCAGGCGGAGCATCGGGCATCTCGATGGTAGCGCTGTAGTCAGCGATCTCCCCGTCGGTATCACCGGTCCTACCCTTCGTGACGCCGCGGTTGAAAAGTGCCCTTGCCTTGTGCATAGGCGGAGTTTCGGGCATGTCGATAGCGGCGTTGTAGTCAGCGATCTCCCCATAGGTGTCACCGGCCTGACCCTTCGCATAGGCGTGGTGAATGAGAATCAACGAAACGAATGGCACGACAGTTGGTGAGCGGCCCACGGCGGCTCTCCAGCCGGACTCAAACGCGAACTGTGGCGACTTCCCTTCCACATCGCCGAATAGCAGGAGCATGCCGTTCGATAAAGCCTTTGCATCGTCACCCACTTCAAGCTCTTCTAGGATTGGCACAAGCGATACCAAGGCGTCGGCGATGGGTCTGTTTGAGTCTTCAACCTGAGGGTGGCGAGCGGCCAGAAGATAGGCCAACGATTCAGCGTGGCGGGCCACCATGGATCTATAGTTATGGCGGGCGAGGAACCAATGTCGCGCTGACGCGTGTCGTGTGTCATGGCCGTACGTCGGGTGCGTCGGAGTGTCGAGAACTCCTTTCAACTGTAGCTCGTCGAGTTTATGTTGGGAATGATCGATATCCCCGACAATTATGTCTTTGAGGATCCGCCAAGATAGCTCGTCGAGACGGGGTAGGATTGCGAGTCTGATGGCAAGGATGCGCTGGTCGGTGGTTAGTGAGGGGAACAGTCGATCGAATTCGCGGTATCGGTACTGTTGTGCGTCCTCAGCGAGTTGTCGAAGCGCGTGTTCGCTGCCAGCTTCTTGACGGTTAGCCGCGTCTCGCCAGTGCTCTAGAACACCAGGAAAGCCACCGGCCATGGCTTCAACGTTTTGGTCGGACGTTTCACGTGCTCCTGGAATTTCATCGCGGACGTGGGCAATCATCCTCTGTCGTTCGTCAGCGTCCTCGAAGTTCATCGGAAGAAGTTCGAGTGAAGGACGGGCAGCGGGGCTTGACGCTACGAGATCGTGGCCGAGTTCGGCGGCGAGGTCAGTTTTATGAGTACCAGTATGCTCGGGTTTGCGGATGGCAGCGAAGATGTGGCACAGGGGCCATTGCCCAAGGTGCTTCAACAACCTATCGAGTACCTGGTATTCGAATTCCACCGACGGTGACTTCTCCCACGCATCGAGCACCAAGACGATTGGTTGACTAGAGATTCGTGCGATGATTTGGACCAATTCGTGAGCCTGGTCGTAGTCGAGCGGTTTTAGCTGCAGCCCGCCACTCAGTAGGTCCTGCTGGGCCGTTGCCAGGCCGTTGAAGACTCCAGCTACAAGGTCACCTATCGCTAGTGGTTCGGGAGCGTTCATCTTCGACACTGGCTTGAACAGCTGGCCTACTGCTTTCCCGACGTGTGTGGTGAGATCCTCGCCATGGGCGGACCATAACCTGCGAGCTTGATCCCAGTAGCTTGAGTCTGCAAGCCACCTCGTGTACAGATCCGAGACAGTGCGAAGGAGGAGGTCAGGGCTTTGCGCCCTACACTCGTGGTAGCCGACGAGGTAGCCAAGGTCGGTAGAGAGTCGCCTTGACACCTCTACCAGTAGCCAAGTCTTACCGAGACGTGGGCGACCGGTGATGATCGTCAGCCCTGAGTGCTTTGTTCGCTGGAGTAGGAAGTCGATATCCCGGGCTCGACCGAACAGCTCGTGGCGATGATCTGGGAAATCAGCGGGCATCTAAAGCTGATCCGAGCGGACGAGGTATGAGTTAGTGTCGTATTCCATGTTCTGTTCGATTCGCCTACGTAAAAGTGATTCCTGTTATTACAACGGTCGAGTGGTTGCGAACAATTCGATTGTGCCATAGATTCAGGGCAACGGTACGACCCGAGTACAGAACGACTTCGAGCACCGGTGAAGGTGCATGGCGAAATGGAGGTTTGTGATGTCCTCTCTGAATTGCTCCAGAGGTGTTGTCTGTGCAGCTGCTCTTGGAGGTCTGCTTCTCGCTCCACCGGTTTCGGAATCAGCTGAGGTTCGGCTCCGCGAGAGTCTTCTTGAGCAACAGCGTGACCGAGCAACGATTCAGATTGTGGCCGTTGTTGACCACATCGGTGACAGCGCCCACGCGCTCAATAAGGACTGCGATCTGCATGTGCCGTTGCGAAGCCGAGACGTGATGGTCCCCCTGATCGGGGAACTCAAGAACGCCTGTTCCGAGAAGCCTGATGGTACGCATCGGACTCATTGGAGCCACCAGGTTTATGAAGAGACTCATGGCAGAGCGGTTCAGGTGGCAGGTGTCTTCAGAATCTGGTTGGAGCACCCGCCCTCCGGCACCAAGTACCACAGCGAATCGAAACGGGTTGACTGGTACAAGAACAGTGGCCCGAAACATGTCGTTGAACTCCACCCAATTACCCAAATTGGTGGCCTAGATTTCACCAATACTGTGAAGGCGATTGAGGAGGGAGCCGAGTCCTACGAAGGATACAAAGCCTCCAAGCTCAAGAGCATCCTCAGGAAGAAGCTAACAATCCGGAGGCTTTCGAGTTCGGTTGGGACGTTGGTGCAGATGGTGGGCAAGGGCGCCAGCCGAAACCATTGGAACCTCTCGGCGGTCGTGGCCAGCGCTCCTACGGTCCTAGCGGATGGCGGCCACCGAATCACACTGAATATCTTGAAGGATGGGGAGCCCATGCCTGAGGCGATGGGGCTGCCTGCAGTTACCGTCGCTGGTACAGGCGCTGACGCTGCAGTTGCGGCCCTTAGCATTGATGACCAGATTGACTTGCAGGCCCTCATTCGAATCGACTTGAACCCGATTCTGAACAATCTCAGCAACACTGAAACGACGATTCCACTCCCGGTGGAGTTCATTCTTTTGGATGTGAACTGACAACTGACCTACAGATTGGAGCATTGAAACGATGAAGCTTTGTGCACTAGTGATTGGTCACAAGAAGGCGTCGCCAGGCGCCCACAACTCGGAACACGACGTCCACGAATTCAACTTCAACGAGAAGCTCTCGTGCCTGATCGAGCAGAAGGTCGGTGGCGATGTCTTCCTCCAAAGGGTGTACAGGCGAACCTATCGGACTCTCCCCGATGACCTAAACCTCCTGGATCCTGACTTCATCGTGTCTCTTCACTGCAACGCCTACAACAAGCGGACCAGTGGAACCGAAGTCTTGTATCACCACACGTCTGAGGCGGGGCAGTCTGTCGCACGGATCCTCCAGGGTCATCTTGTTGACCACCTGGGTTTGCGAGACCGGGGGATTAAGCCGAAGACCACAGAGGATCGTGGGGGTTACCTGCTCAGGTATACGGATGCACCCTGTGTGATCTCGGAGCCTTTCTTCATTGACAAGAACGGTGATCTTGAGCGGGCGCAGGAAGACTTCCAGGGGTTGGCGGGAGCGTATGCAGGCGCAATCGAAGATATCGCGGAGCTAGTCGTTGATTGATCTGAACTGAGATTGCTAGGCCGCGCCTCCACCCTTCAAGACTCCATTGAGATCCATCACTAGGACTCTCTTGAGCTGAGCGATTTGAGTCCTCACGTTGAGGTGAACAAGTACTGTTGCTGACTCCTCGGTCTGGTCCTGGATCTCGTAGGAACTCACTGTGTATGGCAGATCGAAAGAGGTCCTCTGCTTTACGGCCTTGAGCGCTCGGACTTGATCGTGTGTGAGGGTGAGGCGTACGGTCGTGGTTGTTATCACTGACCTATCTTACACCTAGGTTATGCCTAAATGGGAACACAGCTGAGATGCATTGGCAGTAGTGAAGTGCAAGCGAGTTGCGCCCACTTTTTGTACGACCTAGATTGAGAACTAGGAAATCATGATCAGGAATGGCAGATGATGAAGGCAAGTCTTGTTCGCTTTGTCGCTTGTGTATGTGTAGCGTTGCCGACCTGGGGAGTCGCCATCTCCGCTCCCCTTGAAATACACCACATCAATGTAGGCCAAGGTGACTCCACTCTAATCATCGGCCCGAACGGAACCATCGTTCTCATCGACGCCGGCGACGCGGGCTACTTCGGCAATCCAAATGGCGGCGAAATCGTGTTCGAGTACCTCGAGGACCAGGGCATCACCCACCTCGACTACATCGTTGTCACACACCGGGACGCTGACCATGTTGGCGGATTCGCGTTCGGCGCCAGCGTCACCTACCCCGAGAGCCTCCTGTTCGCTGACAGGGTGAGCGGCTCGATTGAGAACTACCCAGGCACGGCTGACCATGACGACGACGGTGACGGAAAGACGGACTTTGATGGGGATGATGGATGCGGCGCCGATGCGATTGAGGTCCCGGATCCCCAGGAGATCGGGTACGGCGGGACAGATCCCTACTTCCCCCAGATGGCAGCCTTCGACAACGAGGAGGAAGGCACCACTACCTACTGCAACCTGAGCAAGACCTTCAGGCGGTACATCCAGTCGGTGACATCTGGAGGCGTCCGCTTTCCCCTCGGCAGCTACACCGCGCTGATGGCTCAGTACAACAACCCGATCGACCTCGGCGACGGGGCGACTCTCACGATCGTGTGCAGCAACGGATTCATCGCCGACAACCCTGTTCGAGTTCCGGGCAGCGACGTGACCAGCGAACCGAACTCCCGGTCGATCGGCGTTTACGTCGAGTACAAAGACTTCGATTACCTAGTTGCTGGGGACATCACCGGTAACACCGGGGCTCAGGTCGAGCAGGCTCTTCGGGACCTGTTGGTCTCGATCTCTGACTCTCCGGTCGGGGATCCTCTTGACGTACTGCGCATCAACCACCACGGATCGAACACTTCATCGGAGCAGACCTTCCTTGAGGACACGATGGCTGAGACTGCCGTGATCTCGTGTGGTGATGGGAACAGCTACGGTCACCCTACACAGGAGGTGGTCGACCGTCTCGTGAGTGTCCAGGGCCAGCTGAAATGTGTGTATGCGACCGAGGAGGGAACGGCCAGGAATTGGCAGGGACTCTGCTATAAGCCGATCACTGGGGCTGTGGTCATCACCACCGATGGAGTCGAGTACTCGGTTACCAACGACTCTGCAGGTCTGGATAGCTACTGGGTCGATACCGCCGTGGTCTTCATCGATGGATTTGAGAGCGGTGATGTCTCCCGTTGGTCGTCGTCAGTACCGTGAAGTTCATCTTCGGTTTGGAACATGATAGCGGGTTAGCGGGCTTAGCCCACAACCTCCGCGAAAATCGACTTGCTGTAGAGTGCGCCGGGCCCTACAGGTCTGGGTCGACCTGGTCGAGTATCCAGTTCATGGCCGCCTGTTCCCAGTCGTCTCGGGAGGAGGCGTCGAAGTATCGTTCCCACTCATAGATTCCCGTCTCGCGGGCAATGCGCTGGAACTGCATCTTGGTGACTGGGTGGGAAACAACCACGGCTGATCGATCCATCCCCTTCTTCCGGTAGTGCTTCTGCCCAGTATGTACATGTGCTTGAGCATCATCAGGCAGAGGCTTCAGGGTTCGCATGTCTATCAGGACACCGAACTTCTCCGGAGCATCCATCAAGATTGCCTCTGACTCTCTGAGCCAGGCTTCCATTTCCTCGGCTTTAATGAAACCCTCGAATGTCAGCTCGAAACCGTATTCCCTCACATTGATCGCGTACATCTGCCCCCCCCCGATTCCAATGGTTGTCTCGACTTCGACAGTTGCCAGATGATCCTCTGGCAGTTCTTCTATTGTACGTTCACCTTTGTGGTGGGGGGGCATGAGGATGGGCTTGGCTACTTATCCACCTCGACAACGTCAGCTTTCGGAGTGTTCTTCCGTATGGACTCAATGCCGTTCATGCAAGCCGCTTTTGATGAGTACCCTTCGCCTGTGGCGATGACTTGTCCGCGCGTCGACCTCCGCTCAATCAGTTCGAGAGCAACTGTCCCTGATCATGAAATCCACAGCGCGATCCGTTACTCGAAAGCGGCGATCGCTGCCGGCACCGGGCTGATATGAGTCCTCCAGGAATCCCTTCTTCTTCAGTTCCTCGAAGGCTGTCCGGATCTCAATAGGCGAGAGCGAAGGAAGACTGAGTGCGGAAAGAGTGAAGAGTTGATAGCGATCTCCAGGCAACCCTCCCAGGTATCTCAACAGCATGACTTTATTCTTGGAGAGTGCCTTTGATGCCACAGGATGTGTGAGAAGTCGTTGCCTTGTATTGTGATAATCTGAGGCATCGTAGAACTTTAAGATAGGTGGAGCTTGAAACGAACGTGGGAAACCTGCACAGTCGCAGCGCTCGTTGACTGCCTGTTTGTTGCGTTTCAGTGAGAAAGGGAGGCAGCAATGGAAGAAAGCAGTTCTAAGCCACCGAAGGGTGGGTGGCTTCCTCAAACCCGTACGAGTAGGATTTTGTGGATCATTCTCATACTTTGCATGAACTATTGGGTGATCTCCGCTTGGCTTGGTCCCTATTGGATAGAACCATTCGTCTACTGGCTGTTGGAGTGGGTACCGATCCTCACGGTATTTGTGGTAGTCGTTTTCTTCCTGGCGGGTGTCGGTAGCAAGGTCCTCGAATTCCTTCAGGGGAAGAACCTCTCCGCGGATGCAGATCAGATTGGGTTGAGAGTCGAAGAACTCCGTGAGATGGTCTCTTCAGGTGCAGCGCCGACGGTTGACCTGACCGAAACTGAACGCGAGAACCTTGTCGGGGAAATCCGTGCTCGTATTGGCGTTGAAGCGTCGGAGACATTTCTGGACGAGTTGAGACACAGTGTTCAACGGGTTGACGGACGTGATAATGCCACACGGGTGTTCAAGGAGGCCAAGAAACGACTTGACCTCGAAGTCGCGGCGCTTGGTCGAAGAGGAAACCTCAATCTCGTGCTCGGAATCATGACAACCATCGCGGGCCTGAGTGTTATGGCGTTTGCTGTGGCGACGGGTGGCGCCGTGCCCGAAGACGACTGGCTTCTCCGTCACTTCCTGCCAAGGTTTTCGTTGGCGGCTTTCATAGAGTTGTTCGCGTACTTCTTCTTGAATCTCTATAGACAGAGTTTGGCAGAGATCAAATACTTTCAGAATGAGATAACGAACATTGAGGCGAAGTACATCTCTCTCGAGATCGCGTGTTCGGAAGATGACCCCGAGCTGCGGCGGAGGGTTGTGGAGTTGTTGGCGCAAACGGAACGCAACTTCGTTCTGGAGAAGGGGCAAACGACGACAGAACTCGAGAAGAGGCGAATCGAGGGAGAATCCATGGCTTCCCTCGCGGGGGTTGTCGAGAAGCTCGTGCCTGCTCTCAAGAACTAGAACCCCAGTTCACAGCGTATGATCCTCGTCGGGAGGAGTGGATGAAGGCTGGACTACGACGGGAGCTGCTTCGAGTTCTCGAGATCATCGAGCGTGAGGAGGGGGACACCGAACCTCTAGTGGAGTTGATTCGGCTGGCTCTCGATCGCGACGACGAGCGGCTGCTTCGGGCGGCGACTGCTGTGGCGTGGGCTCAAGGTCGAGCAGTTGAGAGGGATCAGTGTGTAGAAGTATCGGTGGATGACGCGATCGAGGCGGGTTGGTTGCAGCCCGGGGACACGGAGAAGATCGACGCGTCGGTGAAGCAGCTCGAGCGAATCGCCACCGGTGAGGAGGACGGCGTTGTCCGGTTGGTGTTCCGTGTGAGTGAGTCTGGCCGAGAACTGTGGGGTATCAGGTTAGACAATTGTGACATTTGATCCGTTCTTGAGGTGACGTTAGACTGACCGGAACCGAGCGGCGCGTACCGGGAACCGGCCGAGGGGTGAACATCTGATCATCGAACGAGCATGGCTTGAGGATGAAGTGAGGCGGTACCGGGAGTTGGTGCGCCACTTCGAGAACTCCGCCCCCTTGATTGACTACATCGACTCACAACTGCAGATCGGTACTCGTGCGGCGTTGTGCTACGCCCTGAGTGGGGCCATAGGATTCGTCGGTGAGCCTTTACCGGATGTGTTGCGGTGTGGGGCGTGTCAGGGTTCTGGCGCCACCGAGCCGATCGAGGCCGAGTCCGAGTTCACTGAGATTCATACACCGTCGGATGGGTATCCGGTGTGGAAGCCGGGCAATGAAGATAGGGTGATGTGATCGCATGGTTTGCGCTGTCACCCAATCTGGTGGGTGTAGCATTGAAACATCAGATCCGTGGAATACGTTATACTTACGGGTCCGACCGAGGAGAGGGGAGTGTCATGATAAACAAGGCGTTCACGCTTGAAGAGGAGCAAGAGTCCTTTGACGCCCAGCTCGACAGCCTTTTGGAATCCCACGAAGGGCATTGGGTACTCTTCAAGGACAAGCAAGTCGTTGATATTTTCCCCGATTCAGACACCGCATACACTGCAGGTCTCGAACGATTCGGCACAGATTCTCTGTTTTTGGTCTTGCCAGTCGAACGACCTTCACCTTTGCCACTGTCAGTCTCGTGGGATCTAGGAGTTGCGATTGGCTAGCGCGAAGAGAAAGGGAAAAAAGGCGCGCCCGAAGAACAGGAACAAGCGTGCCCAGAAGCCCTCACAGAATCCCGAGCCAGCAAAGAAGATACTCAAGTATGCAAGTCCGACTGTACTGGCGGATGCAGGCCCTCTGATTGAAGCAGCAGTTGTTATCCCCGATCAACTGGTCGCTCCCTTGAAAGCGGCGGGCAAGCCGATACCTTCCCCCGTGAAGGGCTTCATGCTTATCGACACTGGCGCCAGCAGGACTCACATTTCTGAAGAAACGGCTGCGCAGTTGAACCTCAAGCCTGTTGGTTCTGGTGCTACCTATGGCGCTGGTGGTCTCCACAAACGCCCGGTGTATCAGGTCAAGGTAATAGTGCCAATCGATCGGATAATGCTTGGTACAAGTCTGCAAGTTCTAGGAATCCCCGATCTGGAGAAGCCATACCGGAACATGGGAACTAAAGCCGCTGAGACTGGTGAACCGATTCGGGTGATTGGCTTGCTGGGTCGAGATTTCCTTAGACACACAGTGCTCATCTATGGCGGAGCCGAAGGTCGAGTGGAAATCTGGGTAGATGAAGACACTAGCTGAGTAGGTACAGGTTGCGCATTTTGTTAGCCTGACCGCTGGCCGTTGCAAAGAGATGCCGCTCCAGCAGCTCGCGAAGCACGTCTACACATCGAAGCAAAAACAAACCACAATTCAATGCAGCCTATCGGTGCGTCTCCTCATGCTCCTGGGCTACCGGTGGTTGCGTCCACTGCTGGATAACCCTTGCTTGGGGAGGGTGCGATCTCGAGGCGGTCGGTGGAGTTGAGGGGGTTGGTTGTGGCTAGGATTCGGCCTTTGACGTAGTCGAGGATTGAGCCCTTGTTGATCGGGACTCCGATGGGTTCGGGGTCTTCGGGTCGTTGGAGGTTGAGGAGTACTCCGCGGACGAGGGCGAGGGCCGGGGTGATGGTTCCTTGGACTTCGGCCAGGACGTGGGCTCGTTCCATTCTGAGTTTCTTAATCTCTGATGGTGACGGGTAGCCGGTGTCTACCAGGAGGATGGCGGAGCGGTAGAGGGTGGCGACGATGCGGGCCTCGGGCACGCGCAGTAGTCTGATCCACTCGGTCGGGTAGGCCATGGCTCCGCGCGCCGCGCCGGCCGGGATGTGGCGGCTCGCTGCAATGTCGAGTGTGACGATCGGCACTAGGGTGAGGTCTTCCTGGCCGTCTTTGGCAGCTTGATCGACAACACCTCCGCCAACACCAATGATCTGGTCCGCTGAGATTCCTCGCCACTCGCAGATTCTCTTCAACACTTCGTAGCTTGGGCGGCGTTCTTCTGATCGCCATCTACTGACTGTGCTTGGGTCAACGCCGACCGCTCTTGCCACAGCCGCATTGCTGTCGTCTCCGAGGACGGCAATCAACATATCTTCTGGGGTTCGTGACACACAGTCACTATACCGTGCCGAGAAACTATGGGGTAGACGTTGACTATCAGTCACGTTTGCTCCATACTACTCGTGACTAGGAGGCACGTTGCACAAACTAAGGACCCTTCGGAAACGTCTTGGACTCACTCAGGACGATGTTGCCGAGCTGCTTGGTTGCGACCGGACCAGCGTCAGTAAGAAGGAGTCCGGGGAGAGGCCTCTGACCTATTCGGAGATGGAGCTTCTGGTCGAGAGGTTCCGAGAGGTCGATCCGGATGTGTCGCTGGTGGATCTCGCAAGCGATGCCGTTCTTCCGAGAACCGGGACCGAGGGCTGAGTGGTGGACCCGCGACCCCATTCCCACGATGGACTCCTGCTTGCGCTCTCCAAAGGCCTCGACGCGGGGGAGCAGATTACCCGCCTCGAGGAGTTGGTGAAGACGCTGATGGGGTTGGTGGCGGACGTGGTGCGGACGGGCCGGGTGGGGTACAGCGCGGCCGACATCTCGAAGGTGCTGCCGATCAGTGAGCGCACTGCGGCGGGGTTGATTGCTGCCGGGGTGTTGCCGTCTGTCTACGTCGGTCGGCGTCGGATGGTTCTTGCCGAGGATCTGCTTGGCGTGTTGCGCGAGATGAAGTCGATCGACCCGGACGAATACATGGTTCCTGGCGATCCTGATTGGCATTCGCGCCTGGCAGTCCTGTTCCAAGACCGGGCTCAAAGGGGTGCGGCGTGAGGTCATGCGTGACCCCGGATTCGAGAACTGATGGAAGGGGAGGGAGTAGCCATGCCTGCAGGTAACGCTATGCCGATAGACGACCGTCCGCTAGTTGAAAGATTGTTCGATGTTCTCCCGGATCATGTGCAGAGGTTCGACAGCATACGCGAAGTGGGTGGGGCGAAGATCCTGCAGCACATCACGAGCAAGTCGCTGGCTTGGGTGTATCGCATCCTGGCCGGCGAGGTTGCACTGAAGCCGAAGACGTTCAAAGAACTGCTCGATCGGCTAATGACGAAAGGGCCGGCCGAGATCGCTGCGGCACGCGCGGTGGTGTCGGTGTACGCAGAGTCGGTCAAGTGCTTCATGCTGCCGTATCCGGATGCCGACAAGTTGCGCCACCACGACGAGGAGATGGCGGACGTGTTCGCGTCTGTGGGTCGTGCCGGGGCGTTGACGAGTTCGAACATCGCGGACGGTGAGCGGTCGAACCGTGACCTGAGAGTTGAACTCGACGCGCTGGTGGCGTGCCGGGTGGAGATCGAAGAGGCGATAGCGGCGCGCGAGGCTGCATTGCGCGATCGCCAGGCTGGCCAAGTCGAAGAGAGTGGTCCGCGCCGAGTGGTGCGGTGAGTGATGCTCCAAGAACTCTTGACGGTTGACCATCTCGCTAAGTTGCTAATCGTCATCTCAGGGCTGTTCGCTGTGGTGCTGGCGTTCGTGGTGTGGGCTGTCGGTCGTGACGCGAGACACCAGAGGCGGACGTCGTGCCGGGTGGTGTGGGTAGGTGACGACCCGAACACCGATGAGCGCGATCGACAGTTCGAGATTGTGGTGAGTGCGCCTCATCAGCTAGAGCAGGAGCCCGCCAATGGCTGAGGCGTTCCGCTTGGCTGGTGAGGTGATGCTGGCGATCGTTGTGGTCGTGGCCTGGTTCAAGGTTCGTTGCCGAGTTTTCGATGCGATTGAACAGCGGCTCGTCAGAAAGCCGCGTTATGGACTTCCTCCTTCCAACCTTGCCGCCGACGGGATTGTCAGCCCGTCGGCGGCGCCTTTTTCGAGGGGGAGTGAGTGATGGCGACTGTGCGCCAGGTGGAGTTCATCGGTGAGTTGCTTGAGCAGCTCGGCATCGAGGAACGACATGCGCTGCAGGACGCGGACTTCGAGGTCGATCAGGTGGAAAAGCTGGAGGTCTGGCAGGCGTCGGATCTCATCGAGTGGCTGCTGGAGAAGGCGAAGGAGTGTGGGAGATGAAGCAGACGCCTGTCGAGTATGTGCCTCTGGATCCATGCGAGGGAGATATCCGGTTCATGGACATCTGGAGGGCCTGCCAGTTGGCAATGTCCGGTCAGGGAGACGATCAGCTGGCCTACTACGACCCGGGGGTTCGCCGCACTCTCAAACGTCTTTCTGATTTCAGAGATGACCAAGGCACTTCTCTTGTCGCGCTGGACGAGGACGGGAATCCGATCCTGTTTGGGAAGCCGGTTCTCGAGGGTCCTGCCATTCCACCAGCGAAAGGAGAGCCGCGATGCGAAGGCGAAGTGTGATTGGTCGTCTAGTGCTTTGTAGTCGGGTTCGTGTCGAGCGATTGGTTGAGGCGCTCTCGACTCCACCGTGGTGCTGGACATGTAAGTACGACACGCGTGGGCATGACCGGCACTGGTCGGAGTTCTACAAGCGCTGGGTGCACGCGGACTGCATCCCACCGTCTCTGCATCGGCACGGCTGGCCGGTGGTTCAGGAGTGGCTAGATCGAGGTGTGCTTCCGGACGGTCGCGCGCAGCGAGAGGCGGAGGTCTTCAGAGTTTCACGGCGGTTCTCGCCGAGATTTGAAAGGAGTAGCGAGTGTTCACCATAGGAGATTTGAGTAAGGGTGCTGTAGGTGCGGAGATCGAGGACGCGCTGCAGCGCATCTTCGAGGACATCGTGGACCCGAACAAGTCGCGCGAGGCGGTGCGGTCGGTCAGCATCAACCTGTCGATCAAGCCGGACAAGAAGCGCCAGGACGCTGACGTAAAGGTGACGGTAGTGCCGAAGCTTGCGCCGCCGCCGAGTGTAGAGACGCGGGTGGTGTTCGGGATGACGCGCAACGGAGTAGAGGCCGAGGAGATGCAACGCAATCTTCCGGAGTACTACGAAAACGAGGAACAGCCGACGCCCCTGCGAGAGGTGAGCGGCGACGGAGGTGAGGCATGACGGAGATGGGGAAAGAAACGATCGACAAGATTCTGTCACTAGCAGAGCCTAAAGAACTGATGTTCGAAGAACGGGAGTACACATCCCGTCAGATACATCCGGTAAAGCGCCCGTTGGCTGACGCGCTAGAACTCAGGACGTTGAAGAGCCTCGTCGACTACGTGAAGTCGAACGTTGACGTGGTGCTCGACGGTGAGAAGCCACCTGCGTTTCTGATTCACATCTGTTCGCCGACGAAGATTCAGTTGTTGAGTGGACTCAGTAAGGACTGGCGGCAGCGCGAAGTGCTGGCAACCACGAAGGCGATCGTGGCGAACGAGTTTCTGTTCGAGCGTTACATGGGCCAAGAGACTTTCATGACTCTCGCTCAGGCGTGTTTCATGGATGCACACGACCGAAAGGACATGCTCCAGGTCATCGGCACTGTGAAGTCGAGTGAAACCGAGACGTTCGAAGACGACGGAATTACGCAGAAGGTCACCGCGTCGGCGGGGGTTCAGAAGCTCAAGAAAGTTGACTTACCGAATCCGGTTACGTTGGCGCCCTATCGAACATTCCCTGATCTCGATCAGCCGTCGTCTGAGTTTGTTCTGAGGATCGGGAAGGACGAGGCGCCGGTGTTTGGACTGTGGCCAGTGCGCGACGAGTCGTGGCAGCTGTTGGCGATGAAGGATGCGTACGACTTCCTGACGGCGGAACTCGGCGACTCGCTGCCGGTCATCTACTGAGGTAGGTCGTGCGGCGGTACGACGCCCGCGAAGTCGAGCTGCAGAGAAGAAGAGGGGAAGGCTCCAAGTGACGCTGCTTGCTGGCACAAGACAAAAGGTGCACGTCGGACCTTCGATTCGACCGCTGAGAACGGAGTACCTTATCAGCGACCGCGCCACCCAAGTGGCTCCCCTCGGTACGGTGATTCGTGGTTCGGGGAGAACCAGCCGTCGAGGTGAAGGTCCGACGCACGGCGGCGAATATAGCACGCTGAAAGGGAGTGAGGATCGAAGCGCGGCGGACGGTTGCGATCCCCTCTGCGATCCGCTGCGTGGCGTGTCCATCGCTTCGCAGCTGTCTCATTCTGGCGCGGAGCAGGTGCCTCCAGTGCCAACCACTTCAATGAACCTTAGACACGTTTCCGATACGCGTTTTCGAACGTTGACGTGGTCCGCCGCGCAATACCACTTTACCAGCAAACCAAGCCGAATTGACCAAGGGAGGTCTTCATGACAGCAACACCCGCACACCAGTTAGAAACTGGATCCCCTGAGTGGCACGCACGTAGGGCCACCGGTATTGGCGGCAGCGACTTTGGTGGTGACCCGAACACCGACGAGCGCGATCGACGGGTCGAGGTTGTGGTGAGTTCGACTCGGCTGACGAGTGGGTCTATTTGGTGCCTCCTCGAGCGGTTGCACAGTTGAACGATATCGCGGCGAGGCGCGGCCTTGAGATGGCTCGCTCGTACTGGGCTCGGGTCCGCGACCAGGTCGAGATTCTCACTGAAGACAACTTACGACGCTTGGGCGCAATCGGCGTTGCATCCGTGACCCATGCCGATGCGCAGCACCCTGTCTCAACTGACCACCTAGCAACGGGTTACAGACTATGACGCAGAATACCCATTCTCAAACTAAACGTGCTTCTCGCGCCGAGACTCTCACGGTCAGGCTTTACATGGAAAGGCTTTCCGCAGGATCTCGACCGACCATGCGAAACGCCTTGAATCAGATGGCGAGAATCTTGGCGGACGACCCCGAGACGGACGGTTCACGGTACCCGTGGCACCGGATCACTATCGAGCAGATATCACGCGTTCGAAACGTGCTCGAGGCGAAGTATGCTCCGGCGACCGGGCAGAAGATGATAGCCGCTTTGAAGGGTGTTCTTCGCTCTGCGTGGAAACGCAATCTGGTAAGTGACGCGAGATACCATCGCCTTCGGGACATCGACGCCATCAAGGGCGACCATGAGCTTCCGGGTCGTCGGTTAAGAGCTGCCGAGATCAGCGCGCTGCTGGGTGTATGCCGACTCGACGTCCGGGCGATCGGGAGGCGTGATGCCGCGATCATCGCTTTGCTGGCGAGCGCCGGCCTTCGACGGGCCGAGCTAGTTGAGCTTCACCCGGAAGGTCTTGAACTCAACCCACAAGAGGAAGACGACTACTCTGCTCCGATTGGGCCTGGGGTTCGGGTGATTGGCAAGGGGAGGCGAAAGCGCTGGCTGCCGCTTCGCCCAGAAGTCATCCCGATACTGGAGGCGTGGCTGTGTCTGCGTGCCGGACTCAGCGACGAATTGCCACTATTCCTTGGCTGTTCGACTGACGGCGGGGTGCGAGCAAAACCCATGAGTGGACAGGCAGTACTCAACGCGATTCAACGGCGTGCAGAAAAAGCCGGACTAGATCATGTTTCTCCGCACGACTTCCGTCGAACGTTCATCTCAAACCTATTCTCGGCAGGCATCGATTTGGCGGACGTGAAGCGCCTAGCGGGGCACAGTCAACTGAAAACCACCGTCGACTATGACCGCAGAGGCATGCGCGCATCGAGAGTGGCGATTAATCGTCTGATTCCTGTCTTTGACGAGGGTGAATGATGACTGAACTCCTTACCCAGTACACGAGCGGTGCGGCGTGCGCGCGGCACGGGCGGTCCTCGTCGTTTCCTATTCGGCTAGAAGGACCCAGTAGAGGCCGGTCGGTAGCCAATCCGACCACCGCTCTCCTTTCCACGATGCGGGATCGTGAGACCAAACACCGTGTGAGCGGTTACGACTTCACTCATTTGCCGGACGTCCCGGGTCCGGCGCCCTTCGGAGGATGACGACGTGGCGAAGATTGAGCTGCTGGGACACAAGAAGTGGGCGCGTCTCGTTCATGAACTCAGGAACGAAGTGGTTGAGGTTTACCTCCTTGGGCACTTCGAAAAGCTGCTTCATTCGACCTACGCTCAGAACTCGCCCGACTTCAAGGATGAAGAGGAACTCGAGTTCGCAGCCGGGTGGCTCGGGAAAGACGGGAAGCTTGCCGCCGCGCTGATCAAGTGGAACTTCGTCGAAGAGGCGACGTTCTGCGGCGACAGAGTGTTACGCGTACACGATTGGCTGGATCATGTGCCGCGCACAATCACCCGTCGAAAGGCTGTGGAAAAGTGGGCAAAGGCTGCGGAAATCTCTTTGCCCAAATCAGCGAGTCGCGGCGGGTGTCCGGACAGTGGACGGACAGAGGGTGGTCAGTGTCCGGACAGTGGACGTCCACCGGACGGACAACGGACGGACAGCGGGGTCGATAAGAGCGAAAACGGACGTCCATCCGCACCCTACCCAGACCTAGACCCAGACCCAGACCTAGACCCAGACCTAGACCGTAGCCCCCCTAAATCCCCCCGGGGGGGGACCGACGACGACCATGAGGAATCTGGATTCGAGTCTGACTTGGCGATCTTCGGCAAGCATCGACGGTGGCCAGAGTTCATGGGGGAGTACGGGAAGAGGCCAGGACTACGATTCGCGGCATGGCAGGAAGAGAACTACCCAACGTCGGTCGTATCTGCGCGAAAGCGGCCGACAGCGAAACAAGCTGCGACCGGAGAGGTGTGTTCGTGAAGCGCCGGCCTGGGACGAGGACTGTTGATCGAAATGAGCCGGCGATGCCGGAGGTGGTGGTGCTGGCGCCGAGGTGTGGGACGTGTCGGAAGTGGGACACCGAGCATAGGACACCACCGCTTGGTGAATGTGAGCGCGGATTCCGTGATGCGCAGGGTAGTGATTATCCGCTTTTCACGATGGCCGAGGACAACCCTGGGTGTGAGTTTTGGGAGCAACGAGAGGAGTGAGCGATGCCTACCGGAATTGAGTACCTCGACGAAACGTGGAATGTGGTGACCGGGTGCACGGAGGTATCAGAGGGTTGCCGCAACTGTTGGGCTCGGAATCGCGCGGCGTCGCTGGCGGTGAATCCGAAGACACGAGATCGCTACGAGGGTGTGGCGGAGTTTGACGCGAAGCGCCGGCCGAGGTGGTTGAGTGTGAAGTGTCACCCGGATCGGTTGGACGATCCTAGCCATTGGCGGAAGCCGAGGATCATCGGCGTCTCTTTCATGGGGGAGATGTTTCACCCCGAGGTTCCGGAGGCATTCATAGCGGATGTGTTCGACATCGTCGAGGCGTGCCCGCAACATCAGTTCTTGTTTCTGACGAAACAGGCGGGTCGAATGCACCGTGTGCTGATGAATCCACGGGCTCAGACTATGCCGTTGCATTTCAGTGAGAAGACCGGTGAGCCGTTACCGAACGCTTGGCTTGGTGTGACCGTTGAGAACCAGAAGGCAGCAGAAGAAAGAATGCTGTTTCTGCTCGACACGCCGGCAGCAGTTCACTGGGTGAGCTACGAGCCGGCACTTGGGCCGGTGGATTTCACGAGCATTTCGATCATCGAAGCGGACTCGATCGGGTCGATGAGTCCGGCCGTCAGCCTCGACGCGCTGAGAGGTCATGTCAGAGGGCCGGACGACATGATTGCCAAGCTCGACCTAGTCATTGCGGGTGGTGAGTCTGGGCACTATGCAAGGCCGATGCATCCGCGATGGGCTCGAGATAGTCGGGATCAGTGCCAGGCTGCAGGCACGTGTTTTTACTTCAAGCAACACGGCGAATGGATCGAGGTAGATGACAGCGCTCATGGCCGAGCGTGGAATCGTTATCTGCGTTCCGGCCCTGAGTTTCCGAATACGGGCTATTTCGACGACGCTGGGAGGTTCTGGGCCCTCCGATCTCCGAGAGATGCCATCCGCATGCTCAAGGTTGGAAAGAAGCAAGCCAGCCGGATGCTCGATGGCCGAATCTGGGACCAGTTACCAGAGGTGGCCGGGTGAGATACGAAGGCAGTGCTGAGCTAGTGCCGATCATCAACAGTTGCGAACGCGAGTTCAGGGTGGAGCAGCGGATGTCTCAGAGCGAGAGTAAGCACGCGTGGATCTGTGTGTTTCGGACGGCTGTGCGGTGGGTGTATGCGAAGACGCGGCAGGATGCGATCACCGAGGCGATCAAGTTGGGGATCGGTCACCCGATTCAGATACCGTCGCGCGATCGCGAGGGGAAGCTGCGCCTGAGGTTTGCGGTTCGCAAGGCAGGGTATTCAGCGAGCGAGCATCGAGCGCAGGCGGTTAGGCGGCGATTCGCATCGTCCTCGTTTGAGTCTCCGGTATCTTCAGAGTTCTGGGATGTGGACGCCAATCTGAAGAAGTACTTTCGCATTCGCCAAGCCGGTCATCCACTGTGTCTCGATCTTGCAGCGTCAGCCGGTGGTACCGCGGGTGGTGAGCCTGAGTGGCTGCTCCACCTCTGCGAGATCGGCGGGAAGATCGCGCGGCTCGACCGTCGCCAAAGGGAGGCGATCGTAGCTCGCTGGGAAGCGTGGTGTGAGTTCGAGGAACTGCAGCGAGTGGCTGACATCAAGGGAACGCCGTCTGCGATCCGCAGGGCAGATCAGGCGCGGAAGAAGATGAAAGACCTTGAGGATCCGCAGAAGCATCCGGCCTATTTGGAAGGGATGAAGGAGCTGACGGTGCTGCTGCGCGGCTTCCGGAACATTCCCGGCGACCTTGACACGGAGTCTGATCTGAGTCTATCTTGAAGGGGTCAGGACTTCGTGTGCCCAAAAAGCCGGCCAGTAGGCCGGTTTTTTGTTGGCCTGAGATACCCACATGAAAACCAAACGATTCCTCACGCTCTTTCCAAGAGGTGGTGCAAGGTGGCGCTTCCTTGAAGAGAACCGCTCTGTCGTAACTGCGGGGAATGCTCACGGAAGAGCTACATCCGATGGCAGAGGCAAGCTCTATGTAAACGACACCGGCGATCATGTGACCGGCAGCGGGCTTGGTTGGGTTATCGATGGGGGTGAATCGTCGTGGGGCAACCCGAAGATTGCCATCACTCAACCCGATGACTCAGGTTGGCCCGTAACAGCGGGTGATATGTTCGTGTTTGGATCTGATAGCGTCTCAAATGCCGATACTCATCTAGTGTTGGGTTGCCGAAACGCAACAACTGATAATGGCATACATGATGACGAAGCAGGACTGTACGAGGACAAAGCCAACCTTGCAGTCTTCTCAGGCAATCCGGCTTTACGGGCGCTTGTCAACGGAGAGTCGCAGGATGTGGCGATGGTTGTCCGTGGGTTGGACGCTGACCTAAAAATCATTCGGTATCACTTCCTTGAGAAGATTAATAACGAGTGGAAGCTGGTTTGGCCAGGAGCTGCATTTAGTCCGCTGAATCAGCCAACATTCCCAGGCGTCCACGGTCACACGAAAGCGCTCACCGTCCGCAGGCTCGGTCTCATCGACCTAGTAGCCAATGGCAAGGCACAGCACGATACGGCGTTCGATGCGGAGACGGATAGTGACGCAGACTTAGCCAGTGGTGAGACCTTTACAATTCCTCCCAACGGTCACTCCGGAAAAGTCACCATGACGCCCGACGGGTCGCTGAATGAGAACATGCTTCAGTCGTGTTTTATCGACGCGCAAAACCGGCTACTTATTTATCACGTCAACGGCGATGACGATCTGCACGTAGCGAAAGAAGTCAACAATGTAGTGACTGCCCTTGGATCAAAAGCAAATGTTTTTACGGCGTCCACAGCCACTGGAATCACATGGAAGGTCAGCGCCGATGGCTACGTCACAGTCTGGGCTGATAATGTTCTAGCGGTCGGTCCGGTCGCGATTGGCTCAGGCGATGATGTCTTACTCGCTGCTACTCAGGGGCGCGGTATCTTGCAGGGCACATCTTCATTCGCGAATCTCATCACCCACCCAATCAATCTAGGCACCGCAACGGATCGGGTGATATGTCCGCAGCCTGCCAACGAAATGAACTTCCTGCCAGATAGCATTTTGGATGTAGAAAACGTCACCCTAACTACGGGCGATCCGGATTTCCATTTCTTTAGGGGCGTTGGCTTCACTGATCCTTTTGCCTACAGCTTGAGAATCAACGCAGATGGCTCGGTGGCAATTGTTGAGTACGACGGGGTCACTGATCCGACGCGAATTTCTGGAGGCGCAGGAACCGTGTCAGATGGTTCCAGAGTCGTCGTGATTGCTGATGGCGCAAATATTGAGCTAATTGTAGATACTGCATCGGTCGGAACTTATGGCTCCGCGTTGTACCAAACACAGTCCGGCTACAAACGCTATACGGCAGCAGGCGGGTCTTGCGACAGTGTAACAGCTTGGCCACGCAACCTTACCGCGGCAGGCCTCATGCCCAAGGGGGTGTGAGATGACTCTCATTCGAGCATGGATTTTAGGCGAGCGTGATGCCGGTAACGAACTGCCGATCATGGAAGACTTCCCGCACGCCCTTGGAGCATTTCAGGCAACCGACACGATGCCGCCGCGATTTATTTTGTGGAACGGTGAACCCGCCGTCATCGCATCGCCCGGCGGTGCTGATCTCGTGGTGTTCTCGCGCACGGTTGCAACCGAAGGAATCCGGGCGTGGTCTGACAGGCTAGGGGCTGTATACCCAAATTCAATCAACGCCGGAATCGGTGACTGCAAATTCGATCACTCGATTCTCGGCGCGATCAACAGCAAGGAAACCGCTCCGAGTTCCGGTGTGCTGAAGTACTGCATCTTCGCCGCGCAAGTCATTAACCCTGAAGACGAGACACCCGCCGCAATCAACGGCATGGGGTTTGACGAGCCGATGCCCGGACCGCGCAAGCTCGACGTACGTGACTACCTCGCTCGGTGGAGCCTCAACGACGAGGCGACGACGTGGTTCACGAACAACCCGAGCGCAACGCCACCGCAATTCTTTGTGAGGTTCGCGATCTACCTCATGGGGCTCGAATGAGGTGAGTCAGTAGGTATGAGGAGTAGTCATGTTCAAGACCACAACTGTGACCGTCCCTTCAGATGGTTCGAAGTCCAAGAGCGCAATGATCAATGCCAAGGAGCTTCTCGAAGGATTCGAAGATCCGGATCCGATCGTGTCTCTTGCGTTTGCTGCTGATCTCGAAGGCACCGAAGCGAAGCTGCGTTGGTACTTCTCACTTACCGGCACTGCTGACAGCGAGCTGCCAATCTATAAGGACGGGGCATTAGCCGAGACTTCTGGCATCGGCACGAACCGAGGTGTCGAGGTAGACATCCAGCGATTCCTTCGTTGGCCCTACCTGGTGTTCGAGTTCATCACGGCTGCTGGTGCGGCCGTGCCTCACACCAGTGACCGCGACGTGGACGTTGTCGCCGCAAGCATCTGATGAGACCTCAGGTACCTTGCTCAGGCCCGCGGTGTCCGAAGCTGATTAACCGCGGAGAGCGTTACTGCGAGGAGCACCTGCGCAAGGACAGGCGAGAGCATGACCAGCGTCGAGGTAGCTCGACTGCGCGTGGCTATGGCTATCGATGGCAGCAGTACAGCAAGAGGTATCGCCGCCTCCATCCGATTTGTTGTGATCCGTTTAAGCACCATGCACAGATCGGAGAAGTGATACCCACCGAGGTGGTCGACCACATCGAGCCTGTCGATGGTCCTGACGATCCACTGTTCTGGGATCCGGAGAACCATCAAGGAATGTGCTGCTCATGCCACAACTTCAAGACAGCGACCGAGGACGGACGATGGACTGGCAGCACGGCGCGCTCGGGAGGTTAGTAGGGGTATGGGGGTCTGAGAACTCGTGCGACGTTTTCTATAGACCGCCGTCCAAGTTTTTTACACACGACCGCGAAATTGAGGCCGTTTTTCTGAGGATGATAGGTTTTGGAAACCGATGACTAGTAAAGACTTACAGGCTGTCTCGCGCGCGCATGCGCGCGGTGAGTTTTTAGGGGGTTGATTCCATGGCTGTGGTCTCTGAGGTTCGCACACTGATCGATACGGTGGCGAAGCTCATTCTTTCAGGTTTCACTGAGAACGAGATCACGATCAGCCTTCGTGAACAAGGTGCTGCCGACCTTGATCCTGAGTTGCTGATCGCTGCAGCCCAGGGTGAGATCCTCACTCGCCAACCAGATTGTGACGAGCGACTCGCGTGGCACTTGGAGGCTCGGCGCAATGTGCTCGCCGAAGCGATCGCCACTCACAAGCTCGACCAGGCGCGGATGGTGCTGGCTGACATGGCCAAGCTCGAAGGCCTTTACGCCGAGGACCACAAGAAGAGTGCAGGGGAAGATGATCGCCTCGCCGAAGGACACCCGTACTTGGATGACGTGCCAACTGTCGACGAGGCATACCCACCAAACTAATGGTCAAAGGACGAAAACCAACGCCGACTGCGCAGAAGAAAGCGCGCGGCAATCCCGGGAAGCGTCCGCTGAGCAATGGCGAGCCTCAATTCTCGACCGGGACCTCATGCCCGCGTTGGTTGCCGGAGGACGCCAAAACCGAGTGGAAGCGCGTCTATCCGGAACTCACCAACCAGAAGGTTCTCACCAAGGTCGATCGACAAGCGCTCGTTGCGTACTGCCTGGCCTGGGCCGAGGTGAAGCAGCTCACCGAGTTCCTCGCGCAGCACAAGCGGCACACAGTGAAGACCTCGACCACAGTGAAGGCGATGCCGGAAGTGGCGATGCGCCAGGCTGCAATCCAGACGATGTTGAAGGCCGCCGCCGAACTCGGGATGAGTCCCTCCGCGCGCTCGCGCGTTCAGGGCTCCGGCGATGCGGGAGACGATCCCCTCGCCAAACTTATCGCACAACGCGACCAAGGGAAGCCGCCGAAACTCCGCGCAGTGAAATGACAGAACTCAGAACCGAACCGATCCACGACTGGGAGTTCCCTCCCGAGCATCGTGCAATCGGGGAACTTGAGCGTCTCGTCTATGAGCGGCACCATCGCGACCTAGCAACGGGCGATGAGCGGGGCATCTGGTTTGACGATGCTGCTGCTCAGTTCGCGTTCGACTTCTTTCTCCTGCTCCCGCTGACCAAGGGACGCAAGTGGTCCGGCAAGCCATTCGATCTTCTCAATTGGGAACGCCTTGTTGTCGGTCTTCTCTGGGGGTGGAAACGGATCCAGGACGACGGTGACGAGCAGCTCGTCGTTCGCCGCTTCAGAACCGCCTACCTCCAGATTGGAAAGAAGAACGGCAAGACCGAGTTGATGGCTGGCGTCGGCGACATGGGATTGCTCGCCGACGGCGAACCCGGCGCCGAAGTGTACTCACTCGCGATCACGCGCACCCAGTCAAAACTGGTGTGGACTCCCGCGGCTCAGATGGTCCTGAAGTCACCATCGCTGGCTTCCCGCTGCGACGTTCGCGGAGTGAAGCCGAACCAGGTCAGCAACATCTACTTCCCGGCACTCAACGCCAAGTTCGAGCCGCTCTCGCGGGAGGTAGGTGCGCAAGATGGTGTGAACCCGAGCCTACTCATCGTTGACGAGTTCCACCGGTTCAAGGATCGCGACCAGATCGACATGCTCGACGAATCGATGGCCACTCGCGTCGAGCCACTCACGCTGTTCGCCTCGACGGCAGGCGCTGGATCCACCGGCCCATGTCGAGAGTTGCGTGATTACTCGGAGAAGGTGCTGAAGGGCATCGTGGAAGATGACCAGTTCTTCACCTATGTCACGGAGCCAGACAAAGGCGATGAGTGGGACACCGAGATCGCATGGGAGAAAGCGAACCCGAGCATCGACGTGCTGATCCGTCGCGCTGAACTCAGAGAGAAATGCAAGACGGCGAAAGAGATCCCGTCGAAGCAGAACGACTTCCAACGGTACCGCTGCAACCTGTGGACTGGGCAGATCAAGAGGGCGATCAAGTTGGAAACTTGGGACGAATGTGGGAAACCATTCGACCCGCTCATGCTTCTCGGTCGGCCATGCTTCGGTGGTCTCGACGTCGGTTCGAAGGCCGACCTGGCAGCGTTCGCTCTGCTCTTTCCACCAGTGAACGAAGACGACGACCCCAACTGGCACAACCTCATCTGGCTCTGGACTCCTGCTGCCGGTTTGCGCGAACGCTCGAAGAAGGACCGCGCCATGTACCCGCACTGGGTGGACAAGGGCTTCCTCATCGCGGACGAGACTGGCAACGGCGAGATCATCCGCAACGAGACCATCGAGCGCCAGGTCCTCAACGCATCCGAGCTCTACAACATCCAGGAGTGCGCATTCGACCCGTGGAAAGCCGCGGACATTGCGCAAAACCTCCAGGATGCAGGCCTCACCATGGTCGAGCTGGCACAGGTCATCGGCCGGCTGACTGTCGGAACGAAGTTCCTGTTGGAGGACCTGCTGCCTAGTCGTCGCCTCCGGCACGGCGGGCACCCTCCTCTCCGCTGGATGGTTTCCAACTTCGCAATCTACGAAGACACGAACCGAAACATTCGACCCAGCCGGCAGAATTCGGGAGGCAAGATCGATGGTCTATCTGCGCTGGTGAATGCTTGCTGTCGTGGCGCACTCGTCAAACCAAAGAAGCCGTCCGGATACAAAGACCGCGGCTACAAAGCCACCACACTCGGAAGCATCGGATGAATATTCTCAAAATTGTTGACCCTCTCCGGCGCATCGGCGGAGCGCTTCGTCGCGCACTGCCGAGCGAGATCAATGTCTCCGCAGTCCTTGGCCTGGCCGCAATCGGTTGGGGTCTCTGGGAATGGTGGGGACCTGGCCCGTCCAAAGTCGTGGTCGGCGTGATTCTTCTGCTCAATGCGGCCGGACTCGCGCGGAAAGGTAGCGCCGGCTGATGGCCTTCTTCTCTGGCCTCGGTGAACTCCGCGCAAGCGAAGGCACTCTCAAGAATCCGTCGCGATGGCTGCAGGACTGGTTCGGTGGTGGTGCGCTGACGAAGGCCGGAACCCGGGTGACCGAGGCCAACGCGCTCAAACTCTGGGCCGCGCACGCCTGCGTGAATCTGCTTAGCCGAACAGTCGGCCAGCTTGGGTGCATCACATATGAGCGGTTGATGCCGCGTGGCCGGAACAGGGCTCACGATCACTACAACTACGAGAAGCTCCACCTCCGGCCGAACCCAGAAATGTCCGCCGTCTCGTTCTTCAGGACTCTGACGGCTCACCGGGAAACGTGGGGAAACTCATACGGTTTGATGGATGTGGATGGCCGCGGCCGAATCACAGCGATCTGGCCAGTCGCGCCTCACCGGGTGCACCCCGAACGCGCGCCCAACACAAAGGCGCTTCGATATCGGGTGACTCTTCCGAACGGCCAGGATCAGTTCGTTCCCCCTGAGCTGATGCTCCATGTTCCTGGCCTCGGATACGACGGGGTCGTTGGCTACAACCGGATCGAGATGGCACGCGAGCTGCTTGGAAAGGGCTTCGCACTCGAGGAGTTCACGTCCCGGTTTTTCTCACAGGGTACTCACGCAGGCCTGGTTATCAGTCATGACCAGAACCTCGGACAAGAAGGACGCGAGAGCCTCGAGAAATCTCTCGCAACCGACTACGCAGGCCTTGGGAAGTCGCACAAGATTCTCTTACTCGAGGAGTCAATGAAGGTCGAGAAGGTCGGCTTTCCTCCCCAGCAATCGCAGTTCATCGAAACCCAAGAACTCACACTCCGCCAGATTTGTGGCTTCTGGTCCGTGCCTCCCTACATGCTCGGCCTGCAGGACAAAGAACCTAAGGCATCGACTGAGCAGAAGGGTCTCGAGTTTTTGGTCTACACAATGGGTGCCCTTCTCGTTGCCTGGGAGCAGGAGATCAACTGGAAGATGTACACGCCGGCAGAGCGCCGACGGTACTACAGCGAGTTCCTCGTCGACAGCATCCTGCGCGCGACGATCAAGGAACGCTTCGAGGCCTACAAAACAGCGCGATACGGCGGGTGGATGGATGGCAACGAGATCCGCGAGCGCGAGAACTTGAACCCGCGCGAAGGACTCGATGAACCGTGGATGCCAGTCAACATGATTCCTGCCTCGCTGGCTGAAACCTATCTCCTTACCGCGAAGGGGAATCCCGACAAAACCGAACGTTCGGCACTGCCCGCCGACACTCTACGCGATCAGTACCTGCCGCTGCTCGAGGAACGCCTCGGCACTCTTGTTCGCCGCGAAGTGGCAGACGTCAAGTCCGCCGCCCGCAAGATGCTCGCCGAAGACGGTGACTCAACCTTCCGTTCCTGGCTCGACGACTACTACGGAGAGCACCCGCTCCGTATCCAGAACCGCCTCGCCGCCATTGCCGAGTCCCTTGATGTGGCATCCGGCGGCGGTGTCGATGTCGAGCGATGTGCGGACGACTGGTCGCGCATATCGCACGCCACGCTCCTGTCAGCGTTGGACGCTTCGACCTCGGCCGAAGCAAACCCCTACGGGACCGTGACCGAACGGCTGGACCAGTGGTTTGCATCCCGCGCCGGTAGTGCGGCGCCGGGCATGCTCTCGAACCTCCTTAACCCACCGGAGAACTAACCATGCCTGACAACCAGAACACACAGCCGACTGGTGCGGCGCAGGGGACCTCTGTGCCTGACCTCGTAAAACAGCTTCGAAGCGTCGAGACGGAGATGCGCTTCTACCCGGCGACGGAGCTTCGCGCGAACCTCGACAAGCGGGAGATTCACGGATTCATTCCGTACGACTCGCGGTCGGTCTTGATCTACGACTATTACACCGAGATCATCGAGGACACCGCGTTCCTTAGTGCGATCAACGGAGAGCAGGATCACGCCGTTCGGTCGTACTGGGGTCACAGTCCGATGTTCGTGCTGGGGAAATGTCCGAAGACGCAGACCCTCACCAACACCGATACGGGCATGCGCTACGTCGCGAATCCTCCGCCAGGTGATTGGGCGGACTCGCTGCTTCACTCGATCGACCGAGGTGACGTGGATGAGTCTTCATTCGGCTTCAGGATTGACCACTCGAATGGCGATCGGTGGGAGCGAGACAAGAAGACCGGCGCGATGACGCGTTTCCTCGTGGATGTGATGTTACACCACACTGCCCCGGTCGCCGATGCCGCCTATAAGGAATCAAAGGTCTCCGCTCGCTCGATCCTCATGGCCAACGAGATCGATCCGGAGAAGCTCGCCCAAGCCTTGGACGTAAGCGATGCCGAAGGCGTGCGCGATCCGGAACTCCGCCAGTTCATCGTCGATACCTCGCGCGCTCTCAGCACGTTGCTGGGTGGCGTGCAACTCCCGCCAAACACCCAAGCCACCGAACCGCCCTCAGACGAGGGCCGCGAAACCAACACAGAAGAGGAAATCGAAACGCCGTTGGATGCCGAGGCCCAGGCCCGAACCGTCGCGTCTGCGCTCGAGCCCTACCACCTGCGACTTCGACTCCTCGAGATGGAAGGAGCTTCCAATGCCTGAGCTGCGTAAGTCCGAACGTGAGTTGCTGCAGGAGTATGACCAGGTCCGAACGGATCTTACTGCCCTGCTCACAACCGCTGCGAGCGAAGAGCGCGCCCTCTACGAGGACGATGCCGACGGTCGCACCAACGAGCGCTCTGTGTTCAACGAACTCGAAGAGCGTGGCAAGGAATGCCTGAAGCGAATCCAGATGGAGAAGCGCCTCCGCTCTCTCGAGCTGGAGACACTGCCGGGTGTGACTCCGGAACCCGTCGTCCCCGCGGCCGCCGCCGGCAACCCTGGCGAGGGCGAAGGCCGTGGCACCACCGAGGTCCTCACCGAGGAGCGGATGGCCCACTTCCGCACCTACATCCAGACCGGACGAGATGAGCAGTACCGCGACGCCATGCGCGAACTCGAGGAGCGTGCCGGTGCCACTGATCCGATGATCGCCGACGACCCGACCGCTGGCGGATTCATCACCGCACCCCCGCAAGTCATGACCGATGTAATTCGGGATCTGGATTCTCTGGTGGCCATGCGTCGCCCGGGAATGGCGGTCGCTCAACAGATTGGCCAGGCGGTTTCCCTTGGGTATCCGCGGTTGACAACCAAGGCCGGTGGCGCAGTGCATGGGACCGAGGTGGGAGATATCCCGGAAATGACCACTCCCAAAGTGGGTCGCCGCGAGTGGTTCCCGCGCCCCATCACCGGGTGGTTGCCGATCTCAAATACTCTCCTGCGGCGCTCGGTGATTCCCGCAGATGCTCTGGTTCGCGCGGAAATTAACCGTGTCATCGGCGAGCAGCAAGAGGAAGACTTCCTGACTGGATCTGGTCAGCCTGGTATCTCTCTCGGCGTCTTCACAGCCAGCCCGATGGGAATCTCCACAGCTCGTGACTTCTCAACCGGGAACACAACCACGGAGCTGAGGTTTAAGGGACTGAAGTCGTCGAAGTACGGTCTCAAGCAAGGCTACTGGCCATTCTCAAGATGGCTTCTCAGCTCCGCTGCCGTCGAGCAGGTCGACAACCTCACCGACGACAACAGTCGCCCGCTCTGGAACGAAAGTGTCCGAGACGACAGCGGCAACCCGCGGCTGCTCGGTTTCCCGGTCGAGATTTCAGACTTCGTTCCCAACACCTTCACCACGGGCCAGTACGTTGGCATGCTCGGCGACTTCCGCCAATACCTGATCGCTGAGGCATTCCAGATGGAGATCAAGCGCCTGAGCGAGATCAAGGCGCTCAACGACCTCACGGTCTTCCTCGTCCGCGTCGAAGTGGACGGTATGCCCAAGCTCGAAGAGGCCTTCTCCCGCGTCAAACTCGGCTGAGTAATCCTCCCGATGCCCAGGCCAGTCACCTGGTCCTCGTCACTTGAACTCACTCTCAACGAACTCACCCTTAACCGCACCGAAAGGAGTGCCTCATGAATGGTTCCAAAGAACTGCAGGTCAGGCCCGCTCTCGCCTACGCGAGTGGTACTGCCGACCGAAACGGCGCTGTGATCGATACTCAGGGCTTTGTCGGCGTGATGATGGTCATGAGCGTCGCGGCAATCGCTGCCGGGGCAGTCACATCAATCAAGGCTCAGCAGGGAGCCGTGGCGAACCTGTCCGATGCTGCCGATCTCCTGGGCACCAAGATCGACCTCGCCGCCGACGATGATGATCAGACCTTCATCATCGATATCGCTTATCCAACCGAGCGCTACTTGCGGATCGTGGTTGACAAGGACGCCGCCAACGCCGTTGCCGAGTCCGCGCTCTACATCCTGTATGGAGCAAAGAACAAGCCGGTCGTGCAAACCCTGGCTGACACCGTGACTTTCGAGTGTCACATCTCGCCCGCGGAAGGCACCGCCTAGGCCTTCGCAGAGAACTAGTCGGACCCGCGCGGCGGGGTCACTCCTCGCCGCGCTTTTCGCACTTCAACACACTAAGGAGATTCACCATGTCCGCACAGGGAAAAGTCCACGGCAACGGCCCAGATCAGACCGTCGTCGAATCAGGCGGTTCGGTGGACGTTCGCACCGGAGGCCAGATCCAAGCGAACGGCACCCAGGCCAGCCACATCGCCGACGCCTCAACGTCTCACGCTCTCAATGCGACGTTCGACGACACGGAGGTCGAGGCCGCGCTCGACGCGCTCGCCACCAAACTGAACTCGGCTCTCGCCGCCCTCGAAGGCGCGGGAATCACCGCATCGAGCTGAGGTGATCCATGAAACGAGCGAAGATGACACGTACCGCCGCCGGCCCTGAGGGAACCCTCAAGCCTGGCGACTATGCACCCACAGACATGGCCGAGGCCTTTGTCGAGGCTGGTGCTGCCGAGTGGGTTGACGTCGGAGAAGATGCCGTCGTTTACGACGGAACCTTCGAAGGCAAATCCGTCGCCGCGTTCTGCGAGATCCTCGCAATCTGCGGAGAGGACGTTCCGCGCATCATCGAGCCGCAGCGCGTTGTGGCGATCGTCAAGGCGAAGCTGCAGGATGCCGCGGTCGCCGCCTCTGAGGACGCTGACGACGGGGACAAGATACCGGAAGATCCGGAGCCCACCGGTGCGCCGGCTCAGCCCGTCCCGCCTCCAACCGTGGATCCGCCCAAGGAAACCGGTGATGATGACCCCGCAATCGGAGACGGTGACGGTGGTGAAGATCCGGAGAGCGAAACCACCGAGGGCGACAAGACTGAAGGTGAGAAGCCCAAGTCAGAGAAGCCAAATCCTGCCGCCAAAAAGAAGTCCTCGTCCAAGAAAAAGAAATCGTCTAAGAAGACGACCTCCAAGAAGAAAGGGTAGCCTCCAGTGCTCCCGAGTGTCGTCTTTGCGCCGGCAGCTGAGCCGATTCACCTCGATGAGGCAAAGATCGCTTTGCGCGTCACCGACTCGGAAGAGGACAGCTTCATCACTGGCCGAATCCGAATGGCACGCCAACTCGTCGAGGAATCTACGGGTCGGGCTCTCGTATCCCAGACGAGAGAACTAGCGCTGCCGGCGTTCCCCAACAATCCGGACCTCGACCGAATCAGCGAACCTCGCACCAGAATCAAGCTGCGTGGCAAGCCGCTGCGGTCGATCGAGAGCATCACCTACATCGACGAAGACGGCGCTGAACAGACACTCGACTCGTCGAGCTACCAGGTCGATACTGCGAACGGATGGGTGCAACCGGCGTATGACGAGAGTTGGCCTGCGACCCGCGAGGTACCGAATGCCGTGCGCGTTCGGTACCTCTGCGGCGCCGCGACTCATGTCACCGCGAACAACTCCACCAACCAGCTCACCGCCAAAGGGCGGACCTTCGCCGACGGTGACCACTTCCGCCTCTGGAACTCAGGCGGCGCGCTTCCGGCCGGTCTCGAAGCCTACGTCGACTACTACGTCGTCAACGCTTCGGGTTCGACCTTCCAGGTCGCGCTCACCGAAGGTGGATCAGCTGTCGAGTTCACTGACAACGGCACAGGCTCAACCTTCGCCGGCGAAGTGGATGACCGCGCTCTCCAAGCCATGCATCTGGCTGCCGCCAACTTCTACGAGAACCGGGAGCCGGTTGTGGTCGGAACGATTGCGACGAAGATGCCGATGAGTATTCGGTCACTTCTTCTATCTCTCAGGGTGTAACGGTGAGAATCGGACGTCTTCGCGAACGGGTCATCCTGGCCGAGCCTCTTGAGGTTCGAGATTCGGATGGAGGCGTCCGGACGACCTATGGCGAGGTGGCGTCGGTGTGGGCTGCGAAGCGCGATGTGCGAGGCAGAGAGTACACCGCTGGTCGTGAGGTCCACTCGACCTCTCAGGCCGAATTCACAATCCGGTCTCGGTCCGATGTTGAGTTGAAGTGGAGAGTCATTCACGGATCTCGTTCCTACGACATCACCAGCGTCGCCGATCTCGGTGGGCGTCGTGCCTATCTTGAACTCAGTTGTGTCGAAGTGAAGTGATCCGATGATCGAAGAAGGCATTGTTTCTGCCCTCGCCAGTTTGGCCGATGCGTTCCCCGGGAATCTTCCCCAGGGAACAGACGCAGGCATCACCTACAAGGTTGTTTCGAAGAATCGTGAGATGTCACATGACGGCCCGACGGGCGATGTGACGGCGCGGATCCAATTGACGATCCATGAGGAGACTCACCTCAAATCCACAACGCTCGGCGCGGCCGTCGTGAATCTCATGAATGGCCGCACAGAACCTCTCGGCGCACAGGCGGTGGACCTCGTCGAGGTAGCCAACGACTTCGATCTTGAACAGTTGCTCGACACCGAGAATTGGCAATACGTGGTCGATCTCATCATCAAGTACAAGGAGGCATAGATCATGGCCCGCACAGAACTCACTCCACAACAACTGGCCCATCAGAGCGTCACCGTTGTCGCTGATGCGGCCGACCTTACATTCACGGCCGGCGATGCGGTCAACGGGAACTCCGTCAAATGCACCGGCAAAGAAATCGTGATTGCCAAGAACACCGACTCCGGTGCGCAGACAGTCACGATCGATGCCGCTCCCGATGCGCGAGGCCGAGACGGCACAATCACCGCCTACAGCATCGGCGTTGGCGAAGAGGCGGCCTTTGGGCCGTTCCAGACCGCTGTCTGGAAACAGACTGACGGCATGTTGCACATCGACGTTTCAGACGCGACGGTCGAAATCGCCATTCTGAGACTTCCGTAGGTCGTTCCGCTGTCCATCTGGACAGCTTCAATGGTCATGACTGAGGCCGCCGTGAGGCGGCCTTTCGCGTGAAAGGAGATTCGAGATGAGCGGTATTTTTGCCCATGGCGCAGAGATTCACATGGGGGATGGTGCAACACCAACTGAGGTCTTCACCAAGATCCCAACCCCCGGAGACTTCAAGTTCAAACCTCCGGAGCGCGGAAAGGTGGACACCACCAACCACGACTCCGCCGGCGACGAGCACATCGCCGGACTGAAGGGGAGCGGCGAAATCTCGTTCGACGTTCTGTTCAACGCTGGCGAGGCAATGCACATCGCATTGCGCGACACATCGGAGGACGTGACGGACCCGACCAACTTCCAGCTTCACTTTCCGGACACAGAAAGCACCATCGCGTCGTTCGCTGCAACAGTGAGAGTGGAGTACAACCTCGGCGTGAAGGACGCTCAGAAAATGAGCGTGACCCTGGACATCAGTGGCGACATCACCTGGTCGTAATGCCAACCGGCAACACTGGCTTCTACACCGACGGCTTCGACGGGATCGTTGTCGATGACGCCGAACTGCTGCGCAAGCTCAAAGAACTCGAGCGAGCTGCTGGCGATCGACCGCTTCGTAATGCCCTCACGGCGGGTGCTCGCGTAATACGTGACGCCGCCAAGACACACGTTGTCGAGCGAACCGGTGAACTCAAAGGGACGATCAGAATCCGAACTCGCAGCCTTGGTCGCCAGGCCATGGAGGCGCGAATCGTGGCGGGCAACTCGCGCGGCAAAGGTTGGTATGCCCACTTCGTCGAGTTTGGTACTGACCCTCACATCGTGCGCAAGAGCAAGAAGGGTTTGGGTCGGCTGCGGCACAGGGTCCATCCGGGAGCCGCGCCACAGCCGTTCCTGCGTCCAGCCTTCGACGAGAAGAAGGACGAGGCGTTGAGACGGATCCACGCCAGCTTAAACCGACAGTTCAGCAAGATCGCGAAGGGATAGGTAATGAAAACAACCAACTCAATTCTTGGTAGAGACGAGATCCTCGCAACCCGCGGGACCCTCAAAAGCGAACGTGTGTCCGTTCCCGAATGGGGCGGTGACGTTATTGTTCGCGAACTCACCGGCGCCGAGCGCGATGCGTGGGAAGCGTCGATCGTCGATGTAAACACTGGGAGCTTTACGGAAGAGAAAGCCGCGAATACTCGCGCCAAGCTCGTTGCCAGGACTGTCGTTGATGAGGCAGGAAACCGCCTTTTCACCGAAGAGGACATCGAACGTCTCGGCGGGCTTTCGGCATCTGGGCTCAGTCGTGTGTTCAACGTAGCAGCCAGCCTCTCAGGGCTGACTGAGAAGGACATCGAGGACCTTGAGGGAAACTCCTCTGCCGGCCCGAGCGCCGGTTCTGGTTCATCCTCGCCCGCGAACTCGGATCGACAGTAGCCGACCTTCAAGCACGGATGACATCCAGTGAATTCTCAGAGTGGCACGCGTTCATGAACCTCATGGACGAAGACCCCGAAGTGGTAGAAGCGCGAGCTGCGCGCCTTGCCCGCCGTCAACCACCGGAGCGCGCCGCCGAAGAAATGATCCAGTGCATGAAGCAAACCCTCCCTAGCAGGTAACCATGGCCACCCTAGCAAGACTGAATGTGTTCCTCGGCCTTGAGGCGAAGAGATTCTCTCAAGGCTTGAACAATGTTCACCGTCGAGTGAAGCGGTTCGGTCGTGACATGGACCGGACGGGGAAGCAGCTGACCTCGTCGCTGACCGTGCCGATCGCCGCGGCGGGAACTGCCGCTCTCAAGATGGCCACCGACTTCAGCGAGAGTATGGAGCGCATCGAGGGTCTGGTCGGGGTTCAGCGCAGCCAGGTCAACGCATGGCGCGGTGATCTGCTTTCGCTCTCAACCCAAGTCGGCAAGGTTCCGCGCGAACTCGGCGAAGGCATGTTCTTTGTCACTTCAGCGGGGTTAAGAGGATCTGTCGCGCTTGACGCTCTCAAGGACTCAGCAATGGGTTCGGCGGCGGGTCTAGGTGAAACGGCAACTGTGGCCGATGCTGTCACCTCGGCAATGAATGCCTACGGGCCGGAGGTGCTTCGTTCAGCTCAAGCGACCAGCATTCTGGTTGCAGCAGTGCGCGAAGGCAAGGCTGCCGCGAACACGATTGCGCCTGCTCTCGGACGCGTGATCCCAATCGCTTCAGACATGGGCGTTGAGTTCCACGAAGTGGCTGCGTCGATCGCTGCGATGACTCGCATTGGTAGTAGCGCGTCCGAGTCGGTCACCTACCTCCGAGGTGTGCTCAACACGATTCAGAAGCCAGCCGAGAGCACGCGAAAGGGTCTTGCCGCGATCGGACTTCCTATTGAGGAAATCCGGCGATCCCTCGCCGATGATGGCCTCCTCGCCACGCTGTTCAAACTCAAGGAGGCAATTGCGCTCAACAACGTCGAGCTGTCCGAAATCTTCCCGAACACAGAGGCCATCACTGGTGCTTTGGCTCTCACTGGCAAGAACGCTGCAGAGACGGCGGAGATTTTCGAGTCGCTGGCCAACACCACAGAGAAGACGCTCCACGACGCGTTCGAGGTAGCCGCCAGTGGACCAGCCTTCAAACTCAAGAAAGCTCTTGCTGGCATTAACGTCGCGTTGATTCGCCTCGGTGACGCGGTTCTCCCTGTGGTCATTCCCATCATTGAGTCGGTTGGGTCCGTGATCAAGAACCTTGCAGACGAGTTCGCCACGCTGCCCACGTGGGTGAAGCAGGCCGCGATCGCCGTGGCTGGGCTCGCCGCCGCTGCAGGTCCGGTGATGCTGATCGTGGCAGGAATTGCAACCGGCATCGCGGCAATCGGAACTTCTGCATTGGCGTGGGGTGCTGCTGTCGCTGCCGCCGGTGCCGGCATCGTCGTGTATTGGGACAAGGTCAAGGTGGCTGCTGCCGCGATGATCAAGTTCCTCAAGCCTGCGTGGGCAGAATTGAGGACCTTCGCCGAAGAACTGCTGGCACGCATGAAGAGGTTTGCTACTGAAGTCTGGCCTGACGTGCTCAAGATTGGCAAGGAACTGCAGCTGTGGTTTCGAGCCTTCTGGATTGAGTTCGGCCCAAGCATCAAGACGTTCTTCGTCGCAGTCTGGGAAAAAGCGACAGCCGTAATCAAGTTCGCCAACGAGGTCATGCTCACGAACTTTCAGGCGGTGCTGAAGCTTCTCACTGGTGATTGGAAGGCTGCTGTTGACCTAATAAAGAACCTGTGGGAGCCCGTGTCGGACTTTATATGGCGGCACACGAAAGCAGCGTTTCTGCGGATAGGGGCAGGCTTATTGGACCTAGAGACCAAGGTTGCCTTCTTTGTCGGCAAATCGGTCCAGCGATTTCGTCAGTTGACTATCGCGTTTCTCGGCCTTCCGTTCGTCGGTGCCGGCGCACGTGTTGCGGCAGTTGCTGGTCTCAAGCTCATGGACTCCGTTCTGGGGGACATGCTCAGCACCATCTCAGAGAACGAGCGGAAGGCTTTTAACCTACGAAAGCAGGCGTCCGATCTCCTTGCTCCTCTCAAGAAGGCGTCAGAGGAGTTGGTCCAGATGGAGGGGATAGAAACCACGATACCCGCAGCAGCAGCCGCGGGCATCAAGGGGACATCTTTTGCAGCTTTTGACCCGATGGTGGAGGCACCTATCAAACGTGGCATTAACAGAGCGATCAAGGACGGGACGGATGAGGTGAGGAATATGGTCGCCGAAATCTCAAACATGACTGGTGAGGTCAGAATTATATTCACGACCAACTGGGTAGAGATAGAGCGCGAAATGGCCGAACGCGGTATGCAGCCTGACACTGCAGGAACCACCCCATGAGCATCGCCCTCGACAAAGCAGGCATCGAGCGCGGCGCTGTGAAGCTTGAGCGTGACCGCTCCTTCCGCATCCTGAACCGATTCGGCTTCAGACCTCCGTCCGCCTCCGTCCGCACTCTCGCTGGCACGGCAGTGACCACGGAGTTCATCATCCCCGGGAGTGATCCGAAGCTTGTGATCGCTCTGGAAAACCTGACTGAAGCCGAGACCCTCATCGTGCAGCAATTGCTCGAAGGGATCGGCCCGCTGACCTGCAAGCCGACTCCAGGAGATGCGACAGACTACACCGTGACTCTCGGCCCAGCCTCAGAACAAACGATCGAACCGATCATCGTCCCTGACGGCTACCCCAACAACGCGCCGACGGACATCCGGCGCCACCGCGCGGAGCTAACTCTCTACATCCAGTAGGAGAATCCAATGCCCTCGACAATTAGATTGCGCCACACACCGGTCGACGGTGATAGTGATGGTGACCTTCTCTTCCGTTTCGAGAACACACTCGGGTCGCCGATCGTCGGTACCCCGACATGGCTCGACAACGGTCAGGCAGTTGCCGATTCCTACGTCGTCACGGCGACTGTATCGGGCGGTGTGACTCTCGCCATCGTTTGCGGATCCGACAGCAAGAACCCATACCAGGGCACCGGTATTGCGGTCGTAGCTGACGGGGTGACTCCCAACTACAACATCGTCCCCGGTGTTGGCATCGTGCTCTCGGCGTCGATCGCCACCGGCAACGAGTTCAAGGTTGCCATCGGTTGCGCCATGACCTCGGCGGGCGCCATCACAGACGTCATGAACGTTGGCGTCGTCCAGGCCGGGAACTCCTCAACAGCTCAGGCAATCTCAGCCGTCAACGTTGGCAGCGCCACATCGGTGCAGACGTCGATCGCCAGCTTGCCGTCGTTCTACTGGAACAACGGTTCCCGTGGTGGTGGGCGCACCTTTATCGACGAGATCGACAACCACACTGCAGAGAACCGAGAGAAGACAGCTGTTGCTGGAAGCTACGAACTCACTTGGCAGAATTGGGCCGATGGTACCGGAGGAAAGGCTGGCTACAAGGTTGCTGATCTTTATGTGAAAGCGCCAGGCGACAGCGTCCCGGAACTCGCCGCTGTGGCAGTTCCGTTCGATGGCGAGAGCCGAATTCAGCACGGCCACGCTGACTACGACGATACCGAAGACAAGCTTCAAGGTCTTGGCTACATCCCTGCCCTCACAACCAGCGACCCGACAAGCGAGACCGTCTATTTGGAGGTCCTCGACGGACACGACTGGTGGGAGTTCGCAGAAGACAGCACTGGGTCGCCGGGTACCTTCTCGACCGACGATCTCGAACTCACCCAATCAGGCCAAGCGGCAGGCACGATTCTTACTAGCCAGAAGGCGTTATTCCATCAGCAGTGGTCACCACCCGAAGGGACCGAACCCAGCGCAATGCGGCTGATGCGCCCATCTGTTCGCGGGCTCACGGTGTAGGGGGGATAGATGCCACGTTACACCACCTTCGGCCGCACTCCCGGAGACCGGTCCAGTGTATCTGCCGTCAAAATCTTCGGGCGCTCGATACTCGTGTGGGGGCATGCGAGCAACGATGTCGGCTACACGCCGACAGCAGTCAACGCCGGTGAAGAGTACGAGATGTACAACTACAGCGCCGGCGGTGGTGGCAACTCCCCAATCATCTCGGTTGACGTGGACGCTCTCCGGGCGCGGATAGGTCAGGCGCCCGTCATGCTCAAAGCCGACTGGTGCATGTACTCACGTGCTCACACTGGTGTCGCTGGAACCCTGATCTACGCAGTCCGAATGATGACTACTCCGGACCTGGGTGACTGCGAAAACCGGTACAAGGACAAGAGTGCGTTAATCCCGTGGGGTAACTCGGGCGATGATCCGTACTGGCCCCTGCCAGGTGTGGACGTCAAGGGCCAGGCGGGATCCGGCGCGAGTGCCTTTGCTCCCTTCGCCTCAACTGCTTACCTCGACGAAGACTCCGGAACGGTCGCGAATCAGTTCTGGGACATTCGTTCAGAACTTGAACTCGCCCTGCGCAGGTCTAAGCCTCTGCGCTTCTTGCTGTACATCACCACCGGGACCGGCACGTGTGCTATGCGCGGCTCGGAATACGGTCAAGGGTATTGGCCCTACCTTCGAGCCTGGTACCTCAACCCAGTCGAGATATTCCAGGCCACACCTTCCGGCGATATCGACCTGGATACGATGGTCGACGAATCCGAGGAGAACCACTTCTACCTTGGTGCGATTCAACGATCCGAAGTTGGCGGCTCTGTCATGGGGTTCGTCGTCAACTTTGGCACGCGTACTATTCCTCATGCAGCATTCCTGGACGATCATCCAGAGTGGACCGATTCAGTGCAGTCAGCCGGTACCGGCACGGGCGAACTCGACCACGTTGTCCTGGCCGAGCTGCCAACCGAGACGCCATCGCAAAAGTACACAATCAAATTCTCGAATGCGACGGACTACGAGATCAAGGCGGAAGCCTATGGCAACAACCCGACAGGCCTGCATCCGCAGTTCGACGCTGACACGGATTGGGAAGGCACGGTTAACTCGGATTTCGTCGCCACGACAGGTGGGCTGTCGATCCCTAAGGAGGCATGGCAGAAGGCCGGCATTCTCGTCAATGACGAGTTTCAGGTTCTTGTCGAAGGCAACACTTCGGACATCACGTGGCCTTCCGACTCCGCCGAGCAAGTCGAGGTCTGCGGTGGCTCCGCAGGTGTAGCTGATGGCAAGTACCGGAAGCTCAACGGTCGCCGGACCCGCAGCCGTGCATCAGCGACGATCGACGCGACGACCAAGAAGATTCCCGTTCGCGCGATCATCCCTAGCCTCTGGGTCGTCGGCTCACACGCCTACATCGCCGACGACACCAACATCAACGAAGGCCAGGTCAAGAGCGCGTACGCCGCAGAAATAGGTGCTCTCACCTTCACCGGCACAGGCGGTGATGACTGTCACCTGATCGGCAACTACAACGGCACGTGGGAAGACACCCTCCGCATCCGTGTGAACTCTGGTGACACCACCAAGTTCGACTGGTCGCCTGACGGAGGTAGCAGCTGGAGCGCCACAGCAGTCGCCATGCCTGTCGGGTCCGGCAACGCAGTCGAATTGACTGACGGAATCTTCGTCTACTTCGATGCCAGCTCGGGCCATGTCGCGGGCGACTATTGGGACTCGGCGATCAAACCGTGGACCGTTGAACTTGAGGGGCTCACCGCGAACTCCAATGTATACGCCTCTGGTGCCCGCGTTTCCACCGCCCTGCCGATCCGGTCGCTAGCTCCGGCTGTGTGGTCCCTGACTACTGGAGCAGCTGGTGCCAGCGAAACGCCGGCAAACCGGATCCCGCTTGCTGATCCGGCTACCGCTGGATACCAGGACTCGGATGTGATCCATATCAAACACCCATCCGCACCACAGGTCTCTGAGTACGCGACGATCCTGAACAGAGGATCGACCTATGTTGATGTCACCGGAAACCTCGAATACGACTATGCCGAGGGCGCGATGGTGGTTGTGCGGGGGTCCGGCGCAGCAGAGGTCTATCTCCGAGGCTCAGCCAACGCCACCACAGATTTCGAGCTGAAAGAAAGCCGCACCAACGTGCGCATCTAATGGCCTCAGTCGCATCAATCTCTCCCGCGGACAACGCTGTTCGGGTCGCTGCGGATCAGGCTGTCGATGTCAACATCACCAACGCCACCGACATGACGCTGAGCCTCGTCGAGATCATAGTCAACGGTGTCAGCTGTACCGTTGCCAATGGCGGGCTCGACTACTGGCAGACCACGCAGGTCTCCGGCGGGTCGATCATCGCCGACCTCACGGACGTTTGGTTCGCGACAGTGGCACGATGGTTTGACTCACCGCTCGACGAAGTCACCGTGACAGTCAAGTACGACTCGACAACGATATCCACCACCACCTTCACCAGTGTTCACTCCGAAGGCTGGCAATCTGGAGCTGACATTGGGTTCGAGTCAATGGCAGCCCACCGAGCTAGCTCGGCGCGCTTGGACTTCGACGTCATGCAGCAGCCTCTTGGTGGTGACTACAAGGTAGAGTTTCTCGTTTCCGAGGCGATGCGCATCACCGCAGACCTCAGGTACTACGTTGCCGAGCGGTACCTCTCTCGACACCTAGGTGCCGGATTAGTAGGCGGACTCCAGCTGCAGCGGCACCACGCCTCAGGATCTGCTCAGGGATGGAAGCTCGATCGCCACCACGCCACTGGTATCGGCCAGGCGTGGCAGATCGATCGCTGTCATGCAGCTGGAATGCTGGGAGTGGTGTTTATCTACCGGAACATGGCCTCTGCGCTCCTGGGTCTCGAGTACCTCGAACGAGTGTCTGCCTCCGGTGTCGTGCGCGGAGTCAATCGTGGTACGCACTTCGAAGCCAACATCATGGAGCAGGAGACCTTCGATGAGTTGAATGCAGACGGTGTGCACTTCACGGAACAGACCTAATGCCGAAATACTCACTAACCGTCTGGATGGGCAAGCGTGACGTCACCAAGTGGGTGCAGTCGTGCGAGGTCGAACAGCCACCCGACTGTATCTACCGCCAGGCGAAGATTGACTTCGCAGGGTGGTCCGCAATTGAGTCTGGTGCGCGATGGGACGTCTGCGGAAGTTACAACCCAGCCAAACCACGTGCTGAACTCCTTCTGCGCGCCGGAGCAATACCCCCCGACCGTGAGCGCCGAGTGATCATTGCCGCCGGCAAAGTGCCCACGTTCAGCATCACAGTCTATGACTATGTCTGGCACGCACAGCGCCGCACCTCGGACGAGACCATTGTGATGGTGCCGGACGCTGGCGGCTTGAGCGCTGATGTGGCGCTCGAAAACTGGCGCAGGAAGACGTCCGCTCCTGTTGGGGTACATCGTGTGTGGTCACACGTTAGAACTGTGGGGGATGCTGTCAAACGATTGGCGGCTCGCGGCGGATTTCGTGTGATCTGGGGGCTACCGGCTTACGATATGGCGCCACGCGTCGTAGATCCGAAGATGTCGTATTGGAAAGCCATGCTCGATTTGGCAAATCCCTACGCGCCGGAGGTCTACTACCGCCCTACAAGCAACCAGATCGTGTTCTTGGACCCCTATGCAGTGCGCTACGGTGTAGGTAGTCAGCTCGAACTTGATGCCAAGGCTGTCTACAGCATTCCAGATGTCGGCCCGGTGACACGCAATCGTGTGAGACGAGTCATTCTTTCGGTGCCGCCATGTCGCTGACCCCTAACAAGTGGCGAAAGCAAACGTTCGACGACTTCGCAGTACCTGATGGATTCTGTGAGGCCTTTGGTTCAGTGACCATGCATCAGGCTGTGCATATCGATTGGAGTACCCGCAAAGAAGTCGTCATTGACTCGGACCGAACGATTCGCAATCAAGCGGGTACGATCATTCGCCGAGACATCGAGCACTACGAAGTCGATTCCGTTGGTGCGCCACCAATCAAGTACACGCGAGAAACATGGGGGACGGTTTACCTGCCTGGGCTCGGCCGCCAGTACCGGAAGCTTGAATGGGAGGAAGCCACATACCACCCGTGGACGTTCTTCCAACCAGGTGCAAATCTCTCTTGCTTCCGCCAGCGTGGGGGCTTTTGTGTATTCACGACCCACAACGAGACGATGGATCAGGAGGCAAAAGACAAGCTCGCTGAGCGAGGACAATCCGCCGATGGCGAGGATGGTCTTGTCGTCGATTCGGGCGTGCCATGGGAACAGGCGGTTGGTGGCGGGAATGTCAGGGAGAGCGCCGGCGCCAACCAAGCAACCCGCGAACGTGATCCATTCGAAAGCCAACTCACTATCGTCTACCGCGAGATCGACAAAGATACGAGCATCACGTACACCAAGGACCACCTTCGGCCAGGCCCGCCGAGGATGTCCGAGCCAACCCATCACCGCCGCGACTCTCATGAGTACAGCCTTGGCCTACCAATCATGGCACCTTCGATTACGGCCACTGTCGCCGGAGACGAAGGAGTACGTGTTGACGTTGAGGGTGGCGGTGCAACTTGGGAGACGCCTATTTGGAACGAGAACCGAGGGGGAGTCAACTCGGTTTCAATTCCACCGGATCGATATCGGATCTATAGGAAGGCGACTGTCGATCCTCAGCGCCCTGCCAGCGGCGATCCGTTTGGCGTTTGGGAAACTGACCCAGCGGCAACGGCTCCCAGCACGTTCACTTCGATCTCCAACACAACAGATACAGATGGTTCACCGGCGAGTCCAACCCCAGCCGAAGGTTCACACGACGAACCTGGTGATACAGGTGATGAGAACCCGATGGATCGGGACGATTGGCGCGAAGTCGCAACACTCGAGAACACGCGCAGTCGTGACGAACCCGGGTTTGCCACAGTACTCGACGACGACGTCGTCTCCGGAGCTGAATACGAGTATCGAGCTACAGCTGAAATCAATAACGAGTCGTCGCCACACTCGGCGCCGGCATCCGTTGCCTATGGTGGGGCGACAACAAGCTCCGGCATTCGGGTCCGAAAACGTCGCCTCGATGACGGAACCTTTGAGGCCGATGCGATCGCCCCGTCAGATCCCAACCTGCCGCCGGATGACTATGGTGAGGTCGTCGATTTCGAAGTGCCGGCATACCTCCCCGATGAGGAATCCGAAACGCAGCTCGTTGATGACATCACCCGCCGACAATTCGCCCGCAACCGGTCAGCCAAGCTGAAGGTCAATGCCAAACTCGCATTGGCGGTGCTGGGTCTTGTGCGAGGAATGCCGGTCAAGCTGCCGATCATCGCCTGGGATACGACCGGCAACGGGCTCGTCATCTCGAACGAAATCGATCCTGATCCTTGGCTCCTGAATGGCTGGAAACAGGGTGCACGAGCGACCAAGGATAGTGGGCTCGAACTCCACACTACGAGGCTGATGCTCGTCGAACGATGATCTCTGCACAACTTTACGACGCAGGCACCGAACCGGTGCTGGCTCCGCGTGTCCAACCGGGATATGACGAGCTGTACTGGAAAGAGTCACGCCTTGAGGAATCGCTCCTTGAGGATCGTCAGACCGAGATGAACCGGGCGATCGTCAGCCTCGATCCGATCGAGATGGCACCTTGGCCCGAACCATTGCCAGGCACGGCATGGGTAGACGTTACTCAGCGCTACGCATTCGACGGAGCGGACGGTGTCGCGATCAATCTGTACCAGGTGGATGGCATCACCGGCGCGTGCGTGCCGGCGCCCGGTGGACAGGCGCGACTCACTACCACTCCGCGACCAGAGGTCAATCTGGCAGAGGAACGGCTGCTGCCTGATCTGACGTGGCGGCAGGTTCAGGCGCGCGCCGAAACGCCGGCCGCCTGGACCCGTCACGACACCAAGAACACCACCGGCGGTACTCGTCTCGAGGCTCCACTTGTGGCGGTCTTCGATCGACTGCCTCCTGGTCCTGGCTATCGTATTGAGCTAGCCAATAACTCCCTGTTTTGTCCCTTCGACCTGACTCATCCCGAACGCTATCGATTGCTGGACGATGACCTCATGCCGCTCCCGACGGAGGGCGCTGAGCATCGAATGACACTGGATGACGGTGGCGTCTACGCGCTGTATCTAGTGCCGCGGCGTTGGCGCTATGTTGCCGAGGTCGTTGCGCACTTCGTATGGATATCTGGTTGGGAGCGGGTTCCGATGATCGAGTACTTCATCCGAGCCTGGACCAACCGCCCGCCGTTCTACCCTTTCCGTCACGATCTTCTGACGACGTCTCAGACGACTCAGATGGAACATCCTTACTATGACGGTCTGCTCAGCTACGACAACGGGATTGTCTGGCAGGTTGACCACTCTAGGGGTGCTGCTGAACTGCGAACTGAGATCGTGCAGGCGCAGTACTGGACCATCTGCAACGTCTACTTACTCACCGGTGTCGAAGATGCGCGCGTGTCGATCTGGCGGCAGCCTTCGCGAGTGTGGGACATCGTCGCAGGCATCGGCAGGATCGACCAGGCGACCGGCATGGAATCGCGAGTGTGGTTGCAGCAGGTTGAGGATGTCTCGTCGCTCTATCCACAAACGCTGCTAGGTCAGTACTACGTCCCGTTCTGGGTCGGCCGGTAACTAGGAGGCCATTGTGATTGAGCTTGACGAAACCGCTGACGAATTCGTCCTCGAACCGGACGACCGGATGATGAGTGAAGAGGACCACGACGAGATCCTGCGAATCTTTGCTGCGCAAGGTGCGGTCGCACAGCAGCGAGCGCTCGACAAGATGATCAGGATCGAGGAGCTACTGGTCGAGCAGCTCGAAGGAGCCAGAGCGGCGATCGCTGAACATCGAGCACGTCTCGAGGGCGGCGAACACATCCCCGGCTTCGTAATGGATCGTGCTGGTAGTCGAGTAAGGGTGCCGATCGGCGGCACGCCCGATCCGGAGGGTCGCCGCTAGTGCTCTACTTCAGCGCTCCCGGCGCGACCTATGAGCAACGCTGTGTCGCCTTCTATGGAGTCGTCCGCAATACAGTCCACGAAGTGGATCTCGAGGTGTGGGCCGACCGCGACGAATCGACTGCGGAGTTCTACACGGATGCAGAGTTCAGTGGCTGGCTCGAGGCCTCCACCGACGGCGGCAGCAACTGGGATCCAGTCGGTACCTCGCCAGCAACTGCCATAGACCTCGGCTCATTTACTGCCCTACAGCGAAAGGCCGTCAAGGTTCGAATGACCGTCCCCTCCGACTACGACGGTGAGCGCACCGTCCAGGTGCCGCTCCCGCTCAGCAACGGTATCTAGAGGGAGCGATGGCGGAAGACCATGAAATCCGTAGTGACTGCGCAAAACAACACGCAATCCTCGAGACGAATCAGGCGAACCTTACTACTCGTGTCGATCGTCTCGATGTCGATCTGCACCGCCACGTAGAGGTCATCGCAGCCTCGCTCGACAAGCTGGCAGGAAACGGGCGTAAGGGTGAGATAGAAAAGCTCGCGGAAGAGCTGCGGACGTTTGTCTCGACGACTACGGATCAGGTCTACCTGTTAGCACGGGAATCCTCTCAGCAAGTCGCAGCGGTGACGACTCAGATTAAAACGGTCGACGTACGCACGAAAACTGAGTCACGCGAGAACCGGGCAGCTCACGCTCGACTCTGGAAGTTCATGGCATCGATCGCAGCGGCAATCTTGGTGATGGCGTTCGCTGTCATCCGCTCAAGTCTGTAACCACATTGATCAACTGCCAAAGGAGGCAATCATGAGATCGACAATTTGTGCGTTCGCCTTGGCGGCCATCATGGCCGCCTTTTTCATATGCCCGTTCTCCAGTGCCGGGGAGTTCGTTCAGGTCTTCTCGGCGGTGGCAGACAAGCCAGGACTGTACGGTTCGTACTACCAGGGGGACCTGCGTATCATGCCTGTAGGGTGTGATGAGCACCCGCAATCCCCTCCCGGAGGGTTCTGCGTTTTCGAAGTACTGTTGGCCTTCATTCCATTCAACGGCGACGGCTTGGTGTTCTCGCGTCTGGTAGACGGGAGCTTTGTACCGAGCCACAACACGACACCGCCGCACTTCTACGTCGAGAATGTATTGGCTAGGATTTTCGAAGGTGAGGCGTCCGGGTATTCAGGGGTGCTGGTGATATCTGCGAACACTGAATTTCGCGCATTCCTCCGCTCCTACAACGTCACAGAGGACGGGACGTTCGGCCACTGGGTTCCAGCATTCGACCCGCTCGAATTGGGGGTCGAGTACATCATTCCACACGAAGTAGACAGAACGAATCTAATGCTAGTCAATCTTGGCCAGGACGGCTCGTTCAAGCTTGGTGGAATCAGCACGGTACTCGACTCAAACACGGCACACTCGTTCATTGATATAGGCACGGCCGGGCTGATATGCGCCGGGTGCCCGCTGAACCCTCCAATAGTTGGTCTGGGAGTTCCTGTTGTCTACGCAATTGCGACCACGATGGACAACAACACAAACGACCCAACGACGGTGCCGCTGTGGCCGATTGAGTTCTTTGAGGACCTCGAGGCGGACGCCGTTGAGCCGACCAATAGGACTCTCGGCCCACTGATCAATCTCGCTGAACTCGTGCGATGATCCCGACTCGCCTCATTCTGCATTGTTCCGCAACAAAAGACGGCCAGGTTAAGGATTGGCAAGCTATCCGTCGATTTCATGTCGAGGATCGCGGATGGAAGGATGTCGGCTACCACTTCGGAATCGAAGAGGTTGGTGGTTACCTGATGTGCTTTCGTGGTCGCCCGGTCCTTGAGCAGGGTGCACATTGCCGAGCGGCTGGCCGCAACCGTGACTCACTCGGAGTGTGTGTCGTTGGGCAGTACGACGAAAGTCCACCGTCACCATTCCTGCTTTCGCGGGTGTGCGACGTCGCGGCCATGCTGTGCTTCACGTTCGACATTCTGGCCGAACGTGTCCACGGGCACTGTGAATTCGAAGACGCCAAAACATGCCCGGGCTCAGAGTGGGATCTCGACCAGACCCGAGAGTTCGTAGACCTCCGTCTTCGACGGCGCATCGAACTCGGCCCGCACATCGAGATGGACCAGTTCAGGTTCTGACCTGTGGCTCGGCGCCGACTAGTCGTGATGTTCTTGGGAGGTGAATCCGTGAGCGATGTAGACGACAGAGATCGGTCGAGAAAGTGGCGGCTTGCAGTTACCGCCTCATGGGGAGTCAAGGTTGCGTTCGTCTGGTACGTGGCCCTCGCCAGTTCGTTGGTTGCGTGGGGAACCATCTCTGAGGCCACATGGCTTAAGTCGATGGAGCAGGCCGCCTGGCTCTACTTCGGTTTAGAAAGCCTTGTCCTGGGTGAGTACAAGCTAGCCAACGTCTTTACAAAGAAGTTGGCGAACGGAAACGGAGGATAGTCATGCTTTGGATTTGTTGGTCGCTCGTTGCCGGGTTCGTCCTCGGTGGGGTGACCGTAACAGTTGTTGCCGCGAAGAACCGCGCGGCCGCTGACCGGGTCTTCGACTTCGTCGAACGGAGGATCAAGTGATCCCCGGGTTCGTGGTCACTCCGGCGATAAAGTCTGTGTTTCGGATCGGCGCGGTTGTGCTGCCGATTCTGTTTGTCGCCATCATCGTCTGGAAGGTCTGGGCCCTTCGCGGCGAGTGGGATAAGAAAGACGCCACCATCAAGCAACAGGCGTTTGCAATCGAAGTTCGTGACGACGTCATCGAGCGGAAGGTGAAGGAGAACAACAACCTCGTCACTAAGATTGAGGAGCAGAACGAATCGATCAAGACAACGGTAGCCAATGCCGAAGCGTCACGACTGCATGCGGAGAGGTATCACTTCCGAGCACTCGAGGCTGAAGCCGCAACCGAAGCGATCGCTGCAGCGCAGCGCGTCGAATTCACAGCTGAACTCGAGGCGCTGACCGCTGATCTCGATGCATGTCAAACCTGCGATGCCGCCATGCAGTACATCGCCGGAGGTGGAGATGGCTGACTCATTCAAGAGGTTCGTTCAGATCGTGATCTCGTTCGCGGTAGTAGTTCTAGTGTTCCTTCTGGCGCTGTCGTCCATGAGCTGCAGCTCGGCAGCTCCCGTCCAGCAGTTCGTCCCTCCGTCAGAGGTCGAAACTGTTGACGTTGTGATGTCAGTTCACGAATGCAAGGAACCGCCATTGCTGCCAGAATTGCTTCTGCCTGTCTACCCAGATTATCCAGGATGGGACGCCTCAGAGGAGCGCAAAGCCTGGTACATTCAGGTCGCAGTAGTCACTCTCGAGCGGGAAGCAAAGAGCGCGAATCGAGCCAAGGTCAAGGACGACATCATTAACGGCTACCGCAAGCCACCCGATTGACCCGACCCAACCCAAACAACTCAGCGCCCACCCTTCACGGGGTGGGCGTTTTGCTGTGTCCGGAGAAGCGGAGGCGGACCGCTGCGCGGACCGCGACGACCGCAGAGCCGACCTCGACCGTGCTCCGCACCGTCTCGGTCGGGCGCGTGCTAAGCTGTCGCAAGATAGGTCAACGGGAAAGGAACATGTCTAGATTTCAGCGCCTTGGATTCGACCCGGAAGACGGGTGGTGCTACGCGATCACGCGTCTCTGTGGACATGTCGACAAGCTGACCGTACCGCCGCACAGAGAAGACCCGGACGAAGGCGCCCGCAAGTCGTCCGAACTGCTTTGCTACGACTGTTGGGAAGACCAACTCGAGCCGCCGGCGACGCCGCCGAGTTGAGTAGAACGAGAAAGGGGAGAGCATGACAGAGTCAGAAGGAGGAATCGAAAATGCCAAGTGGGATAGAGAAAACACTCGCGATCCTCCTGAAGATACCCCTGGTCCTCTATGTGATCGGACTCGTGGTCCATAATATCTACCTGTCTCAATACTCGGTGTACGATTTCGAACTACTCCATGCAAGATACGTGTTGGCCGGTGCGGTAACAGTCCTTGCAATTGCCGTTTCGCTGATGCTCCTGACAATCAGGCTTGACCTTGATGACTACAGAAAGAACCTCAGTTACCCGGCACTTGCTTCGTGGTCCTGCAGAATCTCGATGTACGTCCTGATCGCACACCTTTTCCTCTTTAGCGGAGATCCTCTCATCCAGGGTGTTCCGGCCGATCTCCAGATACTTGACCCGCTCCTTCTTGATGTGACTGTACGCTTCGCGGCGATTGCTTTCTTCTCCGTGTTCATGATGGACACCTTCCTAGCAGACCTAAACGACCGAGATAGGCTCTTCAGCGCGAAGTTCATCAAGGTCCAGGAACGGTTGGGGCCTCTGTTCTTGGTGATCGTCGTCTCGCTCGCGATCGGAAACTCAGAGATTCGCGCCCTGGCTACCCATTTCTTTATGTTGGCGGTATTCCTGGTGGCAGGCCTGGCCGGTTGGAAGGATTCCCGGGATGGCCACCACACCCAACCTTTGGCAAACGGAAGCACCGAGGCGGTGTCGCAAACCTGGTCGCTAGCGTTTGGACCATTGCTTGTGCTCCTCGGCATCGGACCTCTTCTTGTTGGGTTCTCAGCCAACCTATACCCGAAGATTCCATCATCACTTGGAGGCGCGCGCCCAATCCCGGTTGAGGTAGTCCTCCGGGATGGCACGCTCAATGCTTCGTTAATCAGTGAGGGTCCAGACTGGATCACTGTGATCGATCCTGATAGCTCGGACATTCGCAGGATCCCAAAGAGCCTGGTTAGCGAATTGCGAATCGCTCAGTCGGACTAGATTCATGGATCGGAAGACAATGAGGCCACGCTGCCTACCATCTCGTTGCAGTGGACACGAGCTGCTGAACTCGGGCGTTAGGCAATTTGAAGCGTCACATTGGAGACAACATGAACGAAGCAATGTCACCACCAGTTACAGCCTTGACCGTCGCGGCGATCGCCGCCGTCGCAGCGGTTGTAGGTGGTGCAACGTCAGCTATCTTGAGCTTCATCGTGGGTGCACGCCAAGCACGTCTTGGAAGGGACCGCGTAGCAATCGAGTACCTCAACCAGAAGATCAGCACGCTTCAACGAGTCAAAGACCAGTTGGATCAAGTTCGAAATATGCCGGTCGCTGATCTTGGTGATACTGTCGATCGGTCCTTCAGTATCGGGGTAGTCGTAAAGCAGTTTCGGCACTCGCTCACATGCTTTCAATCGGCCTCGTACTATCTTGAGGAGAAGACCTTTGGGCGAATGAGTCACCGTGGAGACTTGCTCAAAGAGGCGTATTCATATTTCCACGAGAGGTCTCACGGTCTGATTCAGGGTCCGGAGCAGTGGACGGGCAGGGAAGAAGCCGTACTTGAGGACCAGGATCTTTTCCAACAGCTCAGTGACTTCCCCCTTGAAGTGGCTGCTGTGTTCACTGAGGAACTGCGCAGAACAGCAGCACGTATTGAGCATATAATTGGGTTGTAAGGCCCCCAAAGCAAAAACGCAGCAGAGGCGCATCGCATGCCTAGCAACTTGTTGCAGTGGACACGAGCTGCTGTCGATTACATTGCATATCGCCGGCCTTCGGCCGTCGGCAATGTAACCGCTAATCCGATTTCCGCTGTGGCCTGAGGGCTTACGCGCACCAACGCAGACAAGCGCAAGGCAGTATTGACGCTGCTTCGGGACGAGGAGTGGGGGTAGTGGAGCGGGAGTGAAATCGCTCGCCGCTGCGGAGTGCATCACTCTTTTGTGAACCGGCTTCGTGAATCACTTGCGCTAAGCGCAAGTGAGCCTAGTCAGCCCAGAAAATACACCGACAAGCACGGCGGCACCTCGACGATGAATACGGAGTTGGGCGACTTTCGATTGACTCCCCCTGAAGCCCGAGTGATACTTCTGCACATAGATCGTCTGGAGCAAACCAGGTGCACACATCAGGATCAACAACCAGTTGGGCCGGGTAGCAGGGCGTTGCTGTCGGCTACGGAAATCTGGACGCTCAAGGTTGGGGCGGGGTCGCTTGCGGCTCTGTTTGTAATTCTTGCAGCCTTTTTCGCTGTGTGGGGGATTCTCAGGAATGACGATTTCGACTCTATTCGACAATGGTTGCGAAACAAGTGGGTTCTAGTTGGCTCGAGCCACTGGATTACTCTGCCAGATCGCTGTGTGGGATGGTTCCTGAGTGTGAGAGAGAGACTACCTAGCTCCGTGAGTGACTTGTTGGGGGGGAGAACTCAAGCTGTCACTCGGTCGGTCGGATTCCTGACGTTTGCGATATGCCCCATCATATGCTTCTTCCTATGGGGGGTTCTCGTCGCAGTTGTTGCGCTAGCGGTTCTTCTCCCAGTTCCTTTGCTCTACTGGGTGGTCTCCGAGAAACCCTCCAAGCAGCGGAGTGACAGACTCGTATTCATGTTCTTCATCTTGAGTTTGCCTGGCTGCTGCATGGCTGTGCTCGTTTGCACCTTGGCATACTTGCGATCGCCTGCACCACTTTCGCTAGGTTTGATGCTGGCCCTCTCACCAGTGTATTGGTTCTTGCTTTTGTTCGTGGCAATTCAAGTGATTGCCATCTACGGAATAGTCTTCAAGAAAGGCCAAACACCTCCAGCGTCAGGCGTATGCTCAACGCTGGCCATAGTAGTGAGCTTTCCTGCTACGCTAGTATCCCTTTTGGTGGGTGGCTTTCTTCATCCATCGGCCCATGTGCCCAAGACTTTTCAGATGCTCGTGTCCAACGCGGTTTTTGATGCTATCACTCTGAGTGTGACGTTTGTGTTGCTGGCCTGGGCGATGCGACGGGCATCTTTAGTCAGGCTTCCGCTTGCGATTGTGGCCGACGTGATGTTGTCCGCAGTCTTCGCCTGTTGCTCGTTGTACTTTGGACTGCTTGGAACTCAGAACTCACTTGGCATTGCGCAGGTCGCAAGTGTCCTTCTAGCTAGATCTCCTGACGGCACGGGTCTTGAACTTGGCCCGTACTTTTGGGCAATGCACACGACTTTCCTGCCAACCGTCGCGTACTTAAGCCTGATCCTCCTTGCGTGGCTTGGGAAGGCCACTTTGACTCCAGTGGCCTGGCTCCTAGGCAAGGGTCAGGAGAGCAAGAACCCGCTCAAGCTAACGATGGCCCTGTGCACCTTGGTCTCGGCCATTTTCTGGGCTACAGCCTACGGACTAGGAGCTGTCGAGGAAGCGGTAGAGGAGCACGCGCCCAAGCAGTTCGTATCGATGAAGGTCGATTGATAGGTTCGCACAGCACCTTCCACGCTGCCGGCTTCAAGTATCATTGATGTGGGGTAGAGGCTCCGCGAATGGGTGGGCGGCCTCGCAATCACAATTGAGCGAACGCAGAACAAGGAGGCATCGATGAGGCGCTTTGCTGTCTTGCTCATCGTAATCGCGGCCATCTCACAGCTGGGGTATGCGCAAGAGACCAGGGAGGAGAAACTCAAAGCGGCCCAGGAGCTGGCCGCGCAACTGAAGGCTGACTTTCAGGCGAAGCAGGCGGAGGAGCGCAGCCACATTGATTTTCGCAAGACGAGATGGGGAATGTCACAAGAACAGGTGATAGGGGCCGAGGGTAGACCTCCGGATGATCGAGACAACGACGATTCCGAGGGGATGCTATTCAAAGACGTGGTGCTCGGAATCGAATGTACGATCTTCTACCAGTTCACAGATGGGAAGCTCACCAGGGCTGCCTACATGTTTGCCGAAGAGCATGTCAACCCGAACCTCTACATCCAAGACTACGATCGGGTAAAAGAGGTTCTTGTTCGCAAGTACGGTGAGCCCATCAACTCCGGCGAACACTGGAACCAGACGCTCTACAAGGATAATCCTGAAGACTATGGGAGAGCGGTCGAGGTCGGCCATCTCTCTTACGTCTCGAACTGGATCGTGCCACGTACCACCATCAACTTGATTCTCCGGGGGGACAATTTCGAAGTGAATCACGGGGCTGTTTATGATAGCGCTCTGCACAAGACAATGGCCGAGGAACGTACTGAGGCTGAAGAAGAGGAACTGTTCTAGTTCCATTCAGACTCGAACTACTACCCCAAACGCATACATACCGCGCACGGAGATGCTGGCTGAACAGGTTATGCGGACCCGCTCCGCGTCATCTTGGTGGCCATTGTATGTGCCCTGACTGTGCCACAACGTTAATACTGACTCATAGTCTCTTGTATCTGAGAATGTTAGCATTTATTTTCATCGGACTACAAATCTGACGCGTGAGGGGATGACGGCATACTGACGGCAGAGAAGCGGCAGAGTCGCTGCAGCCCTCTGCAGTAGACCTACAACGTAAGTGGCTGATAAACAGTACTATGTGGAGATTATGGGCGGGCGTTGCAGCCCGTAGCACCCCCTTCAATTCAATTACAAATCAGATACAGGGTTGGATGCGGCAAATCTGCATGCCGCCGACACCCCTTCAATTCATTCTCTAGTCCGGTGGCCGCTGGTGAGATCGCAAAGCCGACCGTCAACTGTGCGAGGCAACTTCATTCATCCGAGCACGTGCCAAGCAGTCGCAAGATTGCTCAACGGAAACGGAACATGTCCAAAGTTCACCGACTCAGCTTCGATCCGCGCGACGGGCTTGCTGAAACGCGACAGTGTCTCCGTTGCAAGAGGGTTTCTGAGATGAGTATGCTAGCCTGCCGGTAAGCGAGGTGTGTTCCTCTCTGACTGTTTTCGGAGGTTGGCATGAAAATAGGCAGTGTGCTCATGGGGTTGCTATTGGTTTCTGGGCTAGCTGCAGGTGCCATCCCTCAGATAGAGCGTGAAGCGCTGATTGCACTTTACAACAGCACCGATGGTGCGAACTGGACATACAAGACGAACTGGCGGATTGCGGGGGACACAGATTTCAACGTTCCGGGCACGGAGTGCACGTGGCGCGGGGTCTACTGTGATGCTGGGAACACTACAGTGACCGCTATTAAACAGTATTCCAACAATCTGATTGGAAGCATCCCACCCGAGCTTGGGAACCTCTCGAATTTGTGGTACTTGAACCTGTGGTCCAATCAGTTAAGCGGAAGCATCCCACCCGAGCTAGGGAACCTCTCAAACTTGAAGGAGCTGCACCTGTATGATAACAATCTGAGTGGTAGCATCCCACCCGAGCTTGGGAATCTCTCGGGCTTGAGGAGACTGAACCTGAACCACAACCAGTTGAGCGGTAGCATCCCACCCGAGCTTGGTAACCTCTCGAATTTGTGGTACTTGAACCTGTTTTCCAATCAGTTAAGCGGAAGCATCCCACCCGAGCTTGGTAACCTCTCGAATCTGCTTTACCTGAACCTGATCTACAACCAGTTAAGTGGAAGCATCCCACCCGAGCTTGGGAACTTCTCGATACTGAGGGAACTGTTTCTAAATTTCAACCAGTTGACCGGGAGCATCCCACCCGAGCTTGGTAACCTCTCGAATTTGGAGCACCTGTTGCTGGGATCCAACCAGTTAAGCGGAAGCATCCCGCCCGAGCTTGGGAACCTCTCGAACTTGGTTGACCTATTCCTACATGACAACCAGCTGAGAGGTAG
>JAAESQ010000448.1 GCA_024229275.1 bacterium
GATGCCAGGCCAACAAAGCACCATCAGTATTGCCTTCCCACTCCAGGACAGGGTCGGCGTCCACAAATCGTGATTTCGGAGCTAACACACAGCCTACGACCTCGCTGTCTACGCTTCACCCCTTCGGTTGCCCTCGAGGCGCAAGACTCGCTCCCGGTTGGTGGCCAACCTTACCCGCGCGGGACTCATACCCGCAGGATCCGTTCGAAAAGTTTCAGAGACTCCGATGTCATCGCTGACTCACGTCACCTCTTCCGCCTCCCCCAGGCTTCGCCTGGCGCACGCCCGGCACGTTTTTCATGTCGGAACGAATTCCAACAAGTCGGCGATTGGCGCCAGAGCTACCGCCACGGCAGTTGTCGGCGGGAAGAGAGTGAGTCAGGTGCGAGAGGTCTCGAACCGAACCGGAAAGACTGGACAGAACAGCCTCCGTGCTCACTTTGGATTTGGAGATGCTGATCGGATAGAGGCCCTCTATCCAAGATGGCCAAGCGGGTTTGAAGAGACCCTATTTGGCGTCGCGGTCAACCAATGAAAATGAACAGTATTGGCCTTGGGGCGCATCCTTCAACAAGTCGTAAGCCCGATTTCGGTCATGCTATTGACCCGAAGTGCTTTAAGCTGGTCTTTGCGGGTCTCGCTGACGACGATGAGAAGAGTGAGCAACGTACCGTAATGCTCGCCCAACTCAGCCGAGACATTGGCGGAGGGAGTCGTAGCTCGCGCCGCCCTGTCTGAGGTCAACATACTGCTGAACAGTGAAGCGGTAGTACATTGGCGCCCAGTTTTGTACCCAGACGTAACGGTAGCTGTCCCACCCTGGGGGGCAGTCGGGACTTTGATCACACCGGGCAATAACATTGTTGTAGCGCCCGCACATCCTGCCCCACATGTCGATCCAGGCGCCGGGGAAGATCCGTTTGACGCAGGTGTCGGTCTGGCGTATCCACTCGTCGATGAGGTTTCGTACCGCAGGATCAGCCCACGGATCTAGAGGTGGTGGCAATGTTCCACCATAGAGCTGCTGGATTCTCCGTACGTCATCTTGACCGAGGGTGCGTCGGACGCCGGCGTAGGCGGCGTACATCACCGAGTTCGGATCGCTCGAGTGATCGAGGCCCAGGGAGTGGCCGAGTTCGTGGACGGCGACGGTGATGAGGTCGATGGTCCCCACTGGGCTGGGCAGCGCGACTGTCCAGGTTTCGTCGTCGTCAAAGTGCATATCCCCGGTGATATCGCTTGCAGGTGGTGGGGGGTAGTAGGCGTGAGCGAGGATATTCCCCGGTCCGTCGAAGGGACCTGAGTCGCCGTGGGCTCCGACCTCGAAGCGGATCCTGATCTCGGCGGCGGCCGACGACCCGACCTCGGCGAAGGTGAGGGGCGAGACTCGTTCCCATGCCGCAAACGCCTGTTGCAGTGCAGCGCGAACCTCGTCCATGGGGAGATCAAGAGTGATACTGTCGATAGAGTAGCGGAGGTTTGGATTCGGCCAGGCATCTCCGGCAGCCCTGAGCCGGTCGTTCACACCACAGCGAGGCAGGGCCATAATGGCCGCCGTTCCGGGATCGAGCCAACCTGATTCCGGCAGGCCCATCTGCCGCTGGTAGGCCTTGAGGGCCTCCACGGTGACACGGTCGAAGGTCGTTCCGGGGCTTGAGGGCAATTGCCTCTCATCGTCCAGTACCTCTGGTGCAACGCGGTCCGAACTCTCGCGCTGAAGGTAGCCGAACTGGCGAAGATACCCCTTGAGACGAGCGACCTCAGGTCCGTCATCGTCGGCCGACAGACCGATGGTAGCTGCGGAGTCGAAGGGAAAGCCGTCACGCATGGTGTTGCTCCTTCACTTTAGCCGGGATCGATGAAATAGACGCCGCTCTGCGCGGCGAGGGGTTGTTGCGCGCTGTTGAGCAACGTCAGGCGGATCTGGCGCTTGCCGGCCTGAGTGGGAATCGGTCCCTGGCTGCCGGGTACACCGTACTGCACTCCTGCCTTGTTGGCCCAGGTGCAGTTGAACTGGAGGATCGCGAAGTCGTCGTTGTCCTCCACGCGGGCGTAACGAGGGTAGTCGACGTGGTTCGGCGCCAGGGGACCAGCAAAGCTGACGAAGACATGCCAGGAAGGACTCGAACCCACCCGGCTGAGGACGATCCGATTGGATTTATCGCGACCATTAAACTGGAAATCAAACGGTAAGTAGATCTTCCCGGCGCGGCAGGCGAACTGCGCCGTCCACTCGTGAATTTGAAGAGCCATGGCACCTCCATGTGATGGGCGGTCTCTAGGCGGCCGTAGGCCGTGGGCGAGCCTTAAGGCCGAGCGAATTTGGGGATAGGAAGTTCCTTTTCATGGAACAAGGCTAACACGATGCTGAGCGTTCAGATCAAGGCCGGAAATACGTGCCAGGCACCCGGGTATTCGTGTTATTGACACCGCTACCACCTCGCATTCTGTCTTGTTGCGGTGCCTGGGCCGACGAGTTTGGCGATCTTTGCGGATTTGGGAGTCGGACCCAAGACAACGTGACAACTCGGCCAGAATCCCCCTCTGCGCTCTCTCCGCCCTCTTGTTCAAGAACTCACATCCGTCTCGATCTGGTGGGTCGTGGAATCAGAGCCTGTTTTGCTTGGGTTCCAGGCCCGTGCGTTTGGGCCATCAGTCACCCACGATATTCAGTCAAACCTGAGGGCAGACGTTGGATCGATCCGAGCTGCGCGGTTCGCCGGGAATACATGGGTGCCCCGCCTGCGGCGGTGAGATTCGCGATCGTCCTGCAGGTTGTAGACAAGATCCTCGAACATCGTTCCTGTTTCACCGAGAAGCCGACCAGCATCACGAGCGCGAGGGGGTCTGGATCCATCCCAAAACACTCGATGATGTCCTAACAAACCAGAACTGCTCGTGGGCGCCGAGAATCTCTACGGTTTCTCCAGCCGGCAAATGATCCCGAAGAACAGTAGGATGTTCAGACGAGGCGATGAGCGCGGTTGCATTCCCTAGAGAGTGTTCAGAGAGAGAAGCGACAGCTGACTCGATGTGACGAGCCGGCAACCAATCGACCTGGCCTCCTGGAAGACGTACTTGGAATCGATTGGCGGCAGCACCGATAATGCGC
>JAAESQ010000449.1 GCA_024229275.1 bacterium
GCGTTGCAGTTGCAGCGGCCACGCGGTGAGTAGACCGGGGGAATTGCACCCCCGGCCCCTCGCAGAACGGGGCGTGAACCTCTCGACTCACACCGCTCCCATCAAGCAAACGCCCCGACCATCCCTCTCTGCCAGTGTACGAAAAGATGCGGCTCCCTCCTCGAGATACGGTCGAGGAGGCAAACAGCCCGCGTCTTATGAACTCTGAGTCGCCGATACTTCCGCATCGCCCAAGCAACCAACGTCTTGTTGAAGTGCCGGAGCACCGGATGCATCGCTGACGGACAGAAGCGCCCATAATACTCCATCCAGCCTCGGAGGACGGGATTGTAGTATCGGGCGATATCGTCCAGGCTCAGATCCGTTCGATTGCGGATATTGGACCTCCGCGTGGCCTGCCGCATGGCTGTGAGAGCTGCCGAACTGACCGCGGGCGTGAAGCCGACAAACAGACTATTCCGTTTGTGATTCTTCACGAGCCGCGGCCGAAAGGTGTACCCGAGGAAGTCAAACTCCGTATTCGGATACTTACCCTTCCGACTCCCGTCCTTGCAGTACACAATCCGGGTCTTGTCTGGATGCAGCTCCAGGCCGCACTCTGCAAGTCGTGCCGCCAGTGCAGTCAGAATGGCCTGCGCCTCGCTCTCCGTCTTACAGTGCACCAGCCCGTCATCTGCGTAACGACACCAAGGAACTCGCGGAAACGTTCGACCCATCCAGGCGTCAAACGCATAGTGCAAGAACAGGTTCGAAAGAACGGGACTGACCACTCCCCCTTGCGGTGTCCCCTTGGTGCGTTTCACCAACGTTCCGTCCGCAAGCTGCATCGGAGCCTTCAGCCATCGCTCAATATACAGCCTCACCCACTTGCACTCCGTGTGCTTGTAAACCGCACGTAACAAGAGCTCATGGCTGATGTTGTCAAACAGGCCTTTGATGTCGAACTCCAGAACCCAATCGTTACGCCAACAACGCTCGCGCGTGACTCCTACCGCATCCAACGCCGATTTCCCGGGTCGGTAGCCATACGAGTCGGGCAGAAACATTGGTTCCACAGCCGGCTCAAAAGTCCTCTTCACCACCATCTGCGCCACGCGATCCGCCACAGTTGGAATGCCAAGCACCCGCTCCCCACCATTCCTCTTTGGAATCGCCACCGCTTTCACCGCCGGCGGGAAGTAACTCCCCGACGACATCCGGTTCCAGACCTTGTACAGATTGTCCTTCAAGTCTCTTTCGAAGTCTTCGATCGACTGCCCGTCCACACCGGCAGCGCCTCCCTTGGCCTTGACGGCCTCAAAGGCCTCGTACACCAAGTGTTTCGAGATCGCGAACGATTTTGTTGTACTCAACAGCTTCCTCCTGTCTCCAGTTGAACTGCAAATACAACGCTTGACCCGACCCCTTTGCTCCAGCCGAATTACCAGCCTTCATCGCTCTTACGAGTCGGTCCGCCCCAGCGCTCGGCGTCGGTACTCTCGCCTCGTGGTTTCTGCCACTTGTGCTTCTCCCTTCGCATCCGAGAACTGGTTCCCGCAGTTCCGCACGAGAGCCCAGATCAGGTTCAC
>JAAESQ010000450.1 GCA_024229275.1 bacterium
ATCGTTGTCCAGATCACCCCACAGTGCGGTGCGCACTTCCGAAACCGACGACAGAGGATGGCCGGGATCGTGTCCAAACGACCCGTCTCCTTGTCCCATTAAGACCAGATTTGCACCACCACTCGCCGAATCGGCAACCGCTGGTAGAAACAGATCGACAATCGCGTCACCGTTCAGATCGCACACGGTTGGGACTTTCGAAACAGCCTCGTCTGCCCACTCGAAGTCCACCCCAACAAAACTCGGATCGGCGAACACCGGTCCGGCCGGCGCCGTCGGCAGTTCGGTCGAGATCGCACGTTGCAACGGCGCGGCTGTGGCTTTCGAACCCATTCGCGTGTACTTGTACTCGGCCAGGCGTGCCCGAGGATTCTCTGCCAACGCCTGAAAGCGTTCGAGATCCTTCATGCCTAGCTCACGTTGTCCGAGACGTTGTCTGGCTTGAAAGGTCCCATAGGAGGCGCTGCGGAGGTATGGATCGAGTTCGGCAGCTCGTTCGAACCACGAAACCGCCTCGTCGATGCGGTCCAATGCCATCAGACTCTGTCCGAGCCAGTAGGCCGCATCGGCGTCTTCCGAAGAATTCTCCACAACCACGGCAAGCCGATCGGCCGCTGCTGCAGCATCCCCGCGTCTCAGCTCGAGCAGGGCTATACAGTAGAGAGCCCGCAGATTCGCAGGCTCCTCAACCAGAACTTCGCCCAGAAGATCCAGAGCGTACTGTTCATCGTTCTCCTGCTGCCGGTTGAGCACTGCGATGGCTAGGTTGACCCTGACTTCTGCGTTACTGGGTTCATCAAGGGCTGCCTGCTCGAAGACCTCGATGGCCAAACCGTATTCGTAGCGCCCCATGAGGCCAACGCCTCTGTTGACCAGACTCACAAGATGGTCTTCTTCTGCCGCGCCCTGCGGTCGAGGACCACACGCGACACTGATGAGTGTTGCAAACACGAAACCAGCCCAAACCGCCATCGACATCCCACAACTGGATCTCGTCTCCATGAGTCCTCCATCAATCCGGTTCACCAAGATTCTTGCACAGAAGCGTGGGCTCGCATGTCTACTCACGTCAATCGAATATTTCGAATGCTCTGAGTATGGGCATCTATGGTCTGAGCCATGTGACATATCCCTTGTGGCAATGGGCGGAATCATCTAGTCTGGAATGAGGTTGCAGCTTGTGATCTGGATGACTTTGTAGTCGTCGTTTTTTTGCGGTCTGAAGGGACTGTTTTTTTGTAGGGGGAAGCATGCAAAAGGTCGTCGTCTCTCGTAGGAATTTTATCGTTGCCTCTTTTTGTGTTGTTGCGCTGCTGAGTCTCCCAAGCTCGGCTTCCGCCCAGTCGGATGGGGCGCTGTCCAAAGTGTTTACTCCCGACACCATCGGCCCAGGCAACGTCAGCACGATCACTTTCACTATCACCAATAGCGGTGCGGCGCCAATCACAGGCGTGCAGTTCACAGACGTTCTGCCCGTAGTTCCGGGAGCAATGATCATTGCTGATCCTGGAAACGCATCGACGACCTGCGACCTTGGTGCCAGCGGCAGCCTCAGCGCCCCGGATGGCGGAGGCACCATTGCACTAAGTGAGGCCCAACTTGGGGCAGGGGTAATGTGGACCGTCACCGTTGACGTCACTGCCAGCACTCCGGGTGTTCACACGAATCCCGCAATCATGCTGGAATACAACGAACTGGGGGGGGATCCGCCCACATCTTCACCGGTCGATCTCACGGTCGTCACCACCCTCCCTGGCTTTTCCAAGAGTTTCGCCCCGAGTTCGGTTCCGCTTGGCGACCGAAGTACTCTGACGTTCACAGTCGACAACACCGCCAATGCCTCGGCAGTGGTCAACCTGGACTTCACCGACAATCTACCTGCCGGGATGCTCGTTGCCGATCCTGCGAATGCGTCCACCGACTGCAACAGCCCGAATCCAGCTCTGATTACTACCCTCACCTCCGTCCCCGGCACCAGCGCCATTATCCTCGATGCGAACGGCTTAGGCTTCGGGGGATTAGAAGTGCTGCCAGCCGGAGCGACCTGCACGGTCACAGTAGATGTCACAACTACTGGTGCCGGCATGCTCGACAACGTGACGCAAGACCTTCTTGCTACAGGCGTTAGCTGCGGCAAGGCGAGCGACACCCTCGACGTCTCCACCACCGCGATCGCCCTGCAGAAGTCCTTCACCGACGACCCCGTGGCGCCCGGCGCCACCACCACCCTCGACTTCAACATCGACAACTTCGACCGCAACTACTCGGCCACCGGCGTCGCCTTCACCGACGACCTAACGACCGCCGTCGCCGGCCTCACCTTCGACAGTTTGCTATCGAACGACTGCGGCGGATCCGTCGCGGGTGCCGGCACCACCACTATCACCTTCACCGGCGGCAATATGGCACCGCAGGGCACCTGCACCATCAGTGTCAGCCTCTCAGTGCCGCTCGCCACCGCCCCCGGGATCTACACCAATACGACGGGCGCGATCAGTGGCACAGTAAACGGCTCCCCGGTAGTCGGAAACATGGCGTCGGACGACCTTTACGTCGAACCAATACCAGTCCTCACGAAGGAGTTTCTTGAGGACGGAACCCTTAACCCCGACCCGGTGATCAACGCCGGCGACGACGTTGTCCTCCGCTTCACGGTCACCAATACCAGCACCACCTCCATGGCGACCGACGTCGAGTTCCTCGACGAGCTGACCGACGGCAGCGCCGGCATTCCCCCGGACCTGACCTCAGGCTTCCTGCCCTTCCCAGTGACCGTGACCCTGCCCCCGGTTCCCGATCCTCCCTGCGGCGCCGGCTCGTCCCTGGCGCTCGTCAGCCGCGGCACCGAACGCCAGGCTCTGGAGCTCACCGGCGGCAGTCTGGCCGCCTCGCCCGGCCCTGGGGACTCGTGCTCCTTCGATGTCACATTATCAATACCATCAGACTTCACCCCTGGCATACACCTCAACACCACCGAGGAGCCAACTGCCACCGTCGACGGCGCGACACGCGTCGGCAGCCCAGCCAGCGACACCTTGACAGTGATCTCAGCGCCGACTCTATCCAAGGAGTTCACCGACGATCCGGTGGCGCCCGGCGACACCGTGACCCTTGAGTTCACTCTCTCCTATCCTCCGGATGCCAGCGGTGACGCCACGGTCATTTCCTTCACCGACGACTTGGCCCCCGTATTGGCAGGACTCACCGCTAACCTGCCATCGACGCCCGACCCACCCTGCGGTGTCGGCTCGTCGCTGACGGGCTCGGCCGGGGACACCCTACTCACCTTGTTGGGTGGTACGCTTTCGCCTGGAGAAAGCTGCGCCTTCAGCGTCACCCTCGACGTTCCCGCCGGCGCGGCTCCAGGCTCCTACACCAACACCACCAGCGGTGTGAGTGCCACGGTTGCAGGGGAAGCGGCGACGTCTGCGCCTGCGAGTGACGATCTCGACATTCAAGGACTGACCTTCACCAAGGAGTTCCTCGGCGATCCGGTAGTCCCTGGCGATGCTGTGCCGCTTCGTTTCACCATCGAGAACACTCATCCGACAGAAGACGCCACCGACATCGACTTCACCGACAACCTAGCTGCAGTACTTCCAGGAGTTCCGGACCTCAGTGCGACTCTCCCTCCTGTGACAAACACATGCGGCGGGGCCGACAGTGGGGGTCCGACTTCTTTGAACTATGCCGGCGGAAGCCTGTTGACCGGTTTGACGTGCACCATCGAGTACGACGTCTTGGTCCCCGCAGGCGCCGCGGACGGAACTTACCTCAACGTCACGAGCAATCTCACTGCCACACAAGGCGGCGCGGTGACTGTTGATCCGGCGACCGACGATCTGACCGTCAATTCCAACCTGCTCTACCTCACCAAGGAATTCACCGACGATCCGGTGGCGCCCGGAGGTACAGTCACTCTCGAGTTCAACCTCACCAACCTTGACGCTGGACAGGCAGCCTCGGCCATCGGCTTCACCGATGACCTGAACGTAACCCTAACTGGACTAACCTTCGACAGTGTTTTACTTAACACTTGCGGAGGAACCGTTGTCGGAACCGGCACCACGTTGATCACGGTTTCTGGAGCATCCCTCGCTGCCAGCGGGACCTGCACCATCCAGGCCTCGCTCTCGGTCCCGGGAGGAGCCGCTGCCAACGTCTACACCAACACCACAAGCGACGTCACCGGTACTATCGGCGGTTTCCCGGTTTCCGGCGATGCCGCCAGCGACGACCTAGAGATCACTCAGCTACTCGAGTTCAGCAAATCCTTCGACGGACCAACGACCGCCACCGGCATGGCGACGCTCACTTTCACAATCACCAACCCGGGGGCGAACACTGCCACTGACATCTCATTCTCGGACAACCTCGATGCAGTGATCACAGGTCTCGTTGCGACCAGCCTGCCGGCGCTCCCCTGTGGAGCAGGTTCCTCAATCACCGGAATAGGATTCCTTACCTTCACCGGTGGCGAACTGCCGCCGACGGGAGGAACATGTTCGTTCGACGTCGACGTTCTGGTGCCGGCAACCGCAACTGCCGGGACCTTCCTGAACACGACCAGCGACCTTGAACAAGCAGGGCTGTATGTGGCCGATCCCGCTACTGCCGATCTCGTCATCGAACCTCCGCCAACCTTCGCCAAGAGCTTCGCCCCGAATCCAATCGTCGCCGGAGCCATCAGCACATTGACCTTTACAATTGACAATTCTTTGAGTGCCCTGGATGCCAGTGCCCTCGACTTCACCGACAATCTGCCGGCCGGAGTGGTAGTCGCGACTCCATCTGGCGCGTCAACAACATGCACCGGTGGAACGCTCACTGCAGCTGCTGGAACTGGAACAATCACCTACACGGGTGGCACAGTCGGCGCCGGCGCTACGTGCACTGTGACAGTCGATACAGCAGGTATTGTTCCCGGTGGTCATCTGAACACCACCGAGGACCTGACTTCATCTTCCGGCAACAGCGGACCTGCTTCGGATACCTTGACCGTCACAGCGCCACCGCCACCCACCTTTGCTAAAGTCTTTACGCCAGACACAATCGCCATCGGCGGCATCAGCACCCTGACCTTTACCATTGACAACACCACAGCTCTCGTGCCCGCAACTCGTCTCGCGTTCACTGACAATCTTCCTGTGGCGGTGCAGATCGCGACACCAAACAACGCCGGAACTACGTGCACCGGTGGGACACTCACAGCAACAGCTGGAACATCAGTCATCACCTACACAGGCGGAACAGTTGCTGCAATAGCAACCTGTACTGTCTCCGTCGACGTCACAAGCTCCACTCCAGGAACCCACGTCAATCTCTCCGGAAACCTGACCTCATCGTCCGGTACCAGTGGCACAGCCACAGATAACCTTGTCGTGGTCCCCGTGCCGGGATTCAGCAAAGTATTCGCGCCAAACCCGGTTCCGTTCAACGGAACCAGCGTTTTGACATTCACAATAGACAACACCGGTAGCGTACTCGACGCAACTGCACTGGACTTCACTGACAA
>JAAESQ010000451.1 GCA_024229275.1 bacterium
CAGCGACGATACTCCCGTATCCGAATCCTTGACGTCGAGATCCGCCCTGAGAAACATGGCAAATAGGCCCACGGTCCAGTTCTTACCTAGAGCTACATCGAAACCGGCTCTTCCACCCCAGCCCCATCCACTCTTCAATTCGACACCAGAATTGACCGGATGGATCCACGCCAGCACAGGCCCAACATACGCGTCAAAGCGATCGCTGACGAGCAAATGAAGATTCAGACCCGCCCTCACAGTCAGATCAGATCCGGTCGTATCGTCTCCAATATCGGCGTAGTCGATTCCCAACTCAAATCCAACGATATCGGAAGACCGATATTCGAGACCCGTGGAAAGTGCCCAGGTAGTCTTCCCTTTCGATTTTGATCCGTCTTCATTCATCGAATCTGAACTCTTTGCCCAACCGGGCGCGACTCGCAGAATCCAATTGGGATCGGCCGCAGCGGCGCTACCTGCAACTACTACGAGAACCAGAACGATTACCGGAAATACGACGTGTTTTTTCACTAGCTACCCTCTCTTTCACTTAGTCTCTGAGTTCATTGACGATGTGTCGAGAATCTTCTCGACAAGCTGAGCTTGTTCGCTTCGCGTTTCAGGTATGAAGAAAAGACTCGAACTGACTTGTGCTGGATCGACTCTGTAGGCGGTCGCCTCAACCTGGGCAACTTGGAATGCTGGAGTCGCGAGGACCGGCCATATCAGGATCCAACCCCACCGCTGGCGACACTTCGGCTCTTCAGGATTGCGCAGCG
>JAAESQ010000452.1 GCA_024229275.1 bacterium
CCACTGACTTTGTGTCAGCGACGGAAATACGAGCCAGCGTTCCCGAAGGCTTCATCAAGAGATCAGGGCATCTGACCTTCACAGTGGTGTCCGTAAAAGATAAAGAAATTGTCTCAGAGAATCGGGTCCTGGTAATTTTGGGTTCTGGCGGTCTTCCTCCAGAGTTGCCCGCGCCTCGAATAGGTTCTATTTTTCCGTTCCGGATACCATATATATCGGGGACAGGTGAAAGCGTAATCGAGATTAAGGGGGAAGGCTTTCAGTTAGGTTCGGAAATTACGGCAAGGATAGATGGAGGCGATCCTCTTTCGGTTCCCACAACATTCATGTCATCCCAACAGATAACAGGGGCTCTAGCCCGGATTATTCACGAAAATTAGAGACAAGAAAGCCCCCAGTGTGGTAAAAAGCGCTTGTTAACAACACTAAACCCACACTGGAGGCTTTCGATTGAACATACAGAATATAACACAGTGTCAGTTCCAACGAGAACTATTTTCAAAACCTCTCGTTGTCAAGTTCGACCAGCATAACGGCAGCTCGGACGGAGGTGCACTGCTTCTGAAAGCAGCGGACCATCGAATAGGTTTGACGGAAACAATGTCGGATTGTCTGACGGAGCGTCGAAACCCAAACAAAATTGCCCACGGGCTAGACGAGATGTTGTCGCACAGGGTATTCGCGATCGCGTGCGGGTATCCGGACGGCAACGATGCGGCGCGACTGAGCGAAGACCCAGTGCACAAGATGCTGGCGGGCCGGGACCCGATTGAGGGGTCGAGACTGGCGTCGCAGCCGACGCTGTCGCGCTTCGAGAACACGGTTCGTCGCTCCGAGGTGTATCGAATGGGGGAGGCCTTGGCGAAAGCCGTGGTCGACCGACACCGAAAGCGTCTTTCCGGTCGAGCGAAACGGATAACGATCGACTTGGACCCCACGGTAGATCCCGCGCACGGCGAACAGCAGCTATCGTTTTTCAATGGCTACTATGACTCGTGGTGCTATCTGCCCGTTTTGGGCTTTTTGAGTTTCGATGAGGAACCCGACCAGTACTTGTTTGCCGCCGTGCTTCGTCCGGGCAACGCCCCCGACAAGAAAGGATGCCTTTCGATTCTCAGGCGCGCTTTTCGGCTGCTCCGTGAAGCGTTTCCCAAGGCTCGACTGCGAGTTCGGCTCGATGCTGGCTATGCCTTCCCAGAGCTGTTCGAGTTTCTAGAAACCGAGGGCGCGGAATATGCAGTAGCCATGGCGCAAAACAAGGTTCTGCTCCGTAGAGCCAGGAGGCTGATGGGCAAAGCTCGCAAGCTGGCACGAAAGAGCGGGAAAAGCGCTCACCTGTATGGCGAGTGCTGGTACCGGGCAAGGACGTGGTCGGAGAAAAGGCGAGTCATCATCAAAGCGGAAGCTCTGGTCTACCCGGGCCGGGAACTCAAGGACAACCCTCGATTCATCGTCACCAATCTTTCGAGCTGGCCGCGCGTGGTCTACGAACGAGTGTATTGTCCTCGAGGCGAAATCGAGAACCGCATCAAGGAACTGAAACTGGGTATGGATGTGGGACGCACGAGCTGTTCGCGCTTTGTGGCGAACCAGTTTCGCGTGCTCCTGACCGCCGCCGCGTACGTCTTGATGCAGGAGCTGAGACTTCGTGCCGCTCGGACCTCTTGTGCACGCTCTCAGGTTTGGAGCCTGCGCGAACAGCTCATCAAGCTGGGGGCTCATGTCGTTATTTCCGTACGTCGTATCGTGGTCCATCTTCCTGCGTCGTACCCCTTCTTCGACGCCTGGAACCAGATAGCGTTCGCCTTTGGCGCGCGCGTTGGATAATACTACCTACTGTTCCTGCAATGCCTACATCACGAACTAGACGTGTCTTCTTCGAGTCCAAATTCCCTTGAGATCATCATCGGAGCCACCGCAACATCTTGTGGTACGCTCACGCGTCGCCCAGAAATCGTTCGCAAGTCCTCGTTATTCTCAAATTGGCACTGGAACTGGAAACTCGTGAATAATCCGGGCTAAAGAGAACAATTTTGGAGAAGCAGAGCAATGAAGTTCGTGAGCATTCGCGACTTTCGTAACCAGACGGCGAGAATCCGAGAAAATCTCGCTGTCGAACACGAAATTGTAATAACAGCCAACGGCAAACCCATAGCCATCCTTGCCGAACTCGACGAGGATAGCCTCCAGAACCGCCTGAACGCTTTACGTCGCGAGTGCGTCCAGCGCATGCTTAATCCGGTCCGAGCACGATCGACGAAGTCCGAGGTGCACCAAATGAACATGAAGGATGTCG
>JAAESQ010000453.1 GCA_024229275.1 bacterium
CAGGTCGAGGCGGTTCCCGGTGACTTGGCCGAGGCCATCGAGACCGCGGTAGATCGACACCGTCGCACATATGCAGATGCGGGCGTCGATATTGTCCTCGATATCGAAGAGCTGGACACTCTAGCGATCTTCGATCCGGATGCGATCGACCACATCATGGACAACCTCCTCGACAACGCCGAGAAACACACCCGTGGCTCAGACGACCGTAGCGTTCGGGTTAGTGTTTCTTCCACCCCAAATGCTGTCTATGTTGATGTTGTCGATTCTGGTCCTGGTGTGCCCGCAGGCAGGAGACGAGCCGTTTTTGAGCCATTTGACCGTGGCCTCGACAACAGCCACACCGTCGGCCTGGGCCTGGGGCTTTCTATCGCTCGGGCTCTCGCCCGAGCACAGAGTGGAGACCTCGATCTTGTCAATCAGGCATCGCAAGGCGCGCATCTCCGTCTTACGCTAAAGAGTGTCTCACCGCGCTGAGCGAAGTCCTCAACTCGTGATTTCTTCCTCTAAGCCCGAAGCAATAGCTTTCCTTGCACGCTGGCTGAGTTCGGGAAGCAAACTCTCATCGAAGCCTTCGATAGGAATTGGCTCGTGAATGTGCATAGTGGCCTTACCGGGCATGAGGTCAAAAGTGCCAGACGGCAGAATCGTCCGAGTCCCCGAAATCGAAACCGGTAAAAGCGGCCACCCGAGATCGATGGCCATGCGAAAAGCGCCCTTTTTAAACTGTCCCAATTCACCAGTACGACTCCGCGTACCCTCAGGAAAAAACACAATCGAGCTGCCACCCTTTAACCGTGTCTTAGCCGCCTCGACGCTGGCAATTGCAGCTTTGCGGTTCCGCCGGTCAATGAACACATGGCCCAACTTTTGGCAAGCATATCCCAGTGCAGGAATCCTACGTAGCTCCTGCTTCATGATCCATTTAATGTCCAAACCTAACCAGCCGTACAGCACAAATATGTCGTAATGGCTGAGGTGATTACTCACGATGACATAGGACATTGAGGGGTCGATGTTGTCGCGTCCCGTCACTCGCACGGTCATGGGTGTGATGAAGCCAAGGGTCCTCGCCCATGCAGTACCCGCAATCCTACTCCCTGCCTCGGGACTCATAACGATCGAAAGAACGACCGCGATAAAGGCAAAACCCACAGTTAAGGCAACCATGAGCGGGATGAAGATCAGCCACTTGTATGGCTGGTAGAAGATTCGGCCGAGTCGTTGCATCGATGGCTCCCAAATACCTCTGCCCGACACAAAGGCAATCGCTCATGCACGTGCGAACCCAAGTATTGTAGCGGCTATTCGGGGCTGACTCGCGAAAACCCATTCGCGAGGCCAGAAGAAGAGGGCGCAACTAGCTACCTCGTACAATTTGGAGCGCACGCGTCAGCGAAGGAAGATCTGCAAAGCTCAAGTCAGCCTGCTCTTTATAGGTACCTTCACCGTCGCAGACCATGCATACGAGACGGCATTCGGCCTCCCGTCCAGCAGCCAAGTCATATCGCGAATCGCCGACTGCCATGCAACGATCAACCGAAGTTCCCAACCTACGAGCTGCCTCGACCAGGACAGCGCCAGATGGTTTCCAAAGGCCACTATCTCGAGTCAGAACAACATCGAAACTTAGGTCGAAACGATCGATCAGAAGGTCTGTGTTGGCCTGGCTGTTGTTGGTAACCAAGGCGATCTTAAGACCAGCCGCCACCACCTCTGCCATCAGTTCTCGAGCACCGTCGATCATTCCCGCAGCTTCGCTCGCCGACCGCTCCACCCTTTCGAGTTCGGACCACTTCATAGTGCGGTCCGGCTCGCTGAGCCCGTTCAGCTCGTCAATGATCGAATCCTGAGTCACGCCGAGCGCAGCGCGGATCGCTGGCCAGTCGTAGGTCGATCGAATCAACGTACCGTCCATGTCGAACAGAACAGCTTCGACGTCCTGCATCGCAAACACATGCAGTAGCTCGTCACGAGGAAATCTCGGCAACCTAGTAGCGCTCCGGCCCGGCTCCACCGCCCGGCCGATCCATCGCAACGGCAGATCAAGCTCTAATAGGCATCTCTCGACCTCCGCACACGCGGCATCGGCACAGCCGACGAGGAGAGCGCCGGAACCGATCAGGCCGAGAGGATCGATTCCAAACACTTCGCAGAGGCGTCGTGTCTGATCTAATACGGGTACAGAGTCGAGATCGACGTCGAGATCCAAGCCAGATGCAACAGACACTTCATACAACGCCTCGCCAACACCACCCTCAGTGACATCGTGCAGTGCGCGTACTCCATCGATCTCACACATCGCGAGCGCCGCCTGCAAAACGCTCAGCCACTCACCAGAGAGAAGGCTCTCCAGTCCGTCACCAATCTCGATCAGTCCGTGTTGGCGTAGTTGCACACTCAAGTCAGTGCATAGAATCGAGGTACCTTCGAGACCGGCCCAACGCACCAACCCGATGCGATCACCCACCTCAATTCCCCCGGTAGTTATAAGGCGGGCACCGACCTTGCCCATCATCGTCCCCACTACGATCGAGTGATCAATAGCATCTGTCACTTCCGTGTGACCGCCGATCACTGCCACACCAATGCGATCGCATTCGTGCCGAATCTGGCCGAGAAGAGCCTCGACCCGGTCTTCACTGGCTTCAGCCGAACTCAACAGCACCACAGGCACAAAGAAACGTGGCGTTGCCCCTCGTACAGCGATGTCGTTGGCATTGACAATCACGCTCAAACGCCCGGCTTGAGGCGCCGAAAACGTGATCGGATCACTCGCGACGACCCAGGTTTCATCACCGATCTTCACGGCTGCAGCATCTTCGCCGCAAGCTGGCCCGAGAAGCACTTCAGGTGGAAACGTGGTTTGAAGGGAGTCGGAGATCAGTTCCCAAGGAACCTTGCCAGGACGCAGAGGCACGCACTACTCCATCTCTGGATTCGCTGAACCGGCATCCCTCCCGTCCTGCAGCGTTATCAGGAGTTCCCTAAGCTTGCTCTGCACCGCGCTTACGTTCTCTGGTCCCATCCGCAGGAGTTGGCGCTGTGCGTCAGTGAGTTCCTCCAGCTTTGTATCCGCAAACTCGTATGTTACGACAAGAGATTTGAGTTCGGGCCTCTCCTCGATCACAGGAACTGCCAGGAGATGATCGACGGCTTGAGCGAAGGTCTCGTCGAACTTCCGGCCGCGCGGAGCGATCTCAGCATAGGCATCATCGAAGAGCGGTTCGAGCTCCTTGAATAGGGCGACCGTTCCTTCGACGTCCAACGAGTCGAACACCGTCACGACAAGGTCGTACCGACGATAGCTCGCAGGGTCTATTCGGGTTTCAGCGCCGACCGTCTTGACCTTGAACCTCTGTCCCGGCGAAAGAAACTCAAGGTGACCCTTGGGACTCTCCCCGTCAGCGATGTTGGCAACCGATGCGACAAACCGCCGTACAAGATCGTCGTTCAGAAGCCATTCGGCAAGCTTGGGATGCGCTGACATTTCGGCTACCAATGGTCGAATCGCCGCATCGCTCGTCGCCATCGTCACGCCCCTGAGACGCTCAGAAAGGCGCTCAGCGAGAGTTGGCGTCGGTGACGGCTCCGGAGTTGGGGTCATGGGAATAGGCGCTGGGAGATTCTCGGTATTTTCTCCGAAGAAAATACCTCGCACCAAGAATCCGACAATCACGAGTGCAACCACCAAAACAGCGAAAACGAGTATCGGCGTACGGTTCGTGCTCTGTTGCTCTTCCATGGCACCTCCCAATGTGTTCGCCGACTCTTGAACAATCGGCGATGCACCGCGCTGTTCCAGCCTTTCGACTATACCGTGACCATTCTCCATACCTCCCTCAATCATTGGTTTTCCCGTAGAGCCGTTCGGCTTTCTGGGCTCCCATTTCATCATTCATCATTCCGCCTTCATCATTCGGCCGCTTGCCTTCTGTGACACGCACCGCTTGACGGCGAGGGTCACAACCGCTATAAGGCCCGAGCGAGGTAGAGATGGCGCTGCTCGAGATCAATCCCGACCTTCCTGAAGACTGGCTGGTTGCCCGTGCAGCCAACACCCTGCGACGTGGGGGCGTGGCGGTCATTCCAACCGACACTGTGTACGGCATGGCGTGCTGCATTTCACAGCAGGATGCAATCCGTAAGATCTACGAACTCAAAAAGATGGATCGAAAGAAACCGCTCGCGATCCTGGTCGGAGACATCCGCAGCGCCGGGCAATACGCTAAGGGACTTTCGACACCGGTCTTCAGGATGATGAAGCGGGTTCTGCCCGGCCCCTACACCTTCATTTTTGAGGCCTCCGGCGAGGTACCGAAAATCATGCTGCGAAAGCGCCGCACCATTGGTATTCGGGTGCCGGACAATCCCATAGCACTGGCCTTGCTGGCGATGGTGGACGAACCCCTCCTCACAACCTCGATCCGCAATCCCGAAGATGCGTTTGTGAACGACCCCGTCGAGATCGACAAGGTCTACGGCCATCGGGTTGATATGGTTGTCGACGGCGGTCACTTACTAGATGTCCCCTCCACGGTTGTCGATTTCTCGAGCGGCAACGCCGAACTCCTGCGCGAAGGTAAGGGTGACGTCGAAGCTCTTGAAATCTTCGACTGAGAGTCTTTCGCCATGACCATTGGCTTCATCGGCACGGGTCTGATGGGCAATCCCATGGCCCTCCGGCTGCTCAACGCCGGCATCGACCTCGCCGTCTACAATCGCACGACGAAGCGGACACAGAACCTGGAGTTATCGGGCGCACAAGTCTGTAAAAACTCAGATGAATGCGTAGCCACCTGCGACGCGATAGTTGTTATGGTCAGCGACTACGAAGCCATTGAAGTCACGGTGCTCAACAAAACTGCACGCCAACATCTTGTGAACACCACGGTGATTCAGATGAGTACGATCGGTCCGCAAAAGAGTCGCGACTCCGCGAATAAGATCGCTGCGGCCGGTGGACACTATCTCGAGGCCCCCGTACTCGGCAGTATCCCTCAGGCGACCGACGGCAGTTTGATCGTAATGGCTGGCGGTGAGGAAGAGCTGTATCAGCGGTGGCGCGGCCTACTGTCCCACTTCGGTCCCGAGCCTCAGCTTGTCGGACCCGTCGGAAGTGCAGCCGCGCTCAAGCTCTGCCTCAATCAGCTGATCGCTTCCCTCACCGGAGCATTCGCACTAAGCCTGGGTGCGGCTATCCGGGAGGACGTTCCGGTGGACACATTCATGACGATTCTGCGCAACAGCGCGCTCTACGCCCCGACCTTTGACAAGAAAGTCGAAGGCATGCTGGCTGACCGTTACACACCTGCCAACTTCCCCGCGAAGCACCTCCTCAAGGACGTTCGGCTATTCCTCAATATGGCTGAGGAAGACAACCTCGATGCACAGGCCCTCCAGGGGACCGAGGCAATCCTGCAGCGAGCCCTTCAAATGGGCCTCGCAGACAGTGACTACTCCGCGCTCGCCAAGGCCGTGTGGAACGACGGCGAAGCCGAGCATTAGTTACCCCCTTCACATCACTCCTTTTCTGGCCCGTCCCGGCACAGGGGAGAGGTTACCGCCGGGAGGACCTTGGCCAACGGAGTAAGCAGGCCGGCTTCCAGCCTCGCCCGCGCAAACACAAGAGTGCTGAAGAATATAGCGTCTGTACCGAGCAGGTACACCGACAAGAGAAGAAAAATCCGCAACCTCTCCAGAAAACTGTCGTATAGTATCTCCACCAACCGGGGGTCACCCCGCAAGGAGGACCGATGAGAATGCGCGACTTTACAAATCGGCAGGTAACGGAGCGCTGAACTCCGACCGAGATCGAGCCCGAAATCCGAACTCTGATCTCATCCGCGCCTTAAACGCGTTCGGCCTCCCAGCTTCCTGCTGAATCTCCACCAGCCAATCCAGTTGTTGACTCTCCCAGCACACGGAGACGGAGGCCCGATCTCATGTCATCTTTGACCGAATCTCGAACTGAATACACATCCGGACTTTTCTCACTACTGAAAGAGGCCATCGTTGGCAGCGACCGGGACTTCACCTCAGGTCCCGTTTGGCAGGCGGTCGTCCTGTTGTCGATTCCTATGGTTCTCGAATTGTCGATGGAATCGCTTTTTGCTATCTGCGACGTCTTCTTCGTTTCCCGTCTCGGGATCAACGCCGTAGCAGCGGTCGGTATGACCGAGGCACTCGTCACTCTGCTCTACGCGGTCGCCCTCGGCCTCGGTATGGCAACCACTGCGATGGTCGCGCGCCGTATTGGTGAGAAAGACCGCCCAGCGGCTTCGCTAGCCGCAGTGCAAGCGATTCTGCTCGGGATCACCGCATCACTTGCGATTGCTGTCGCTGGATCAATCTTCGCCCCCAGCCTTCTCCGTATGATGGGAGGTTCCCCTACTCTGGTTACCGAAGGCGTTGGTTACACCCGCGTACTCTTCGGCGGATCAACCACCATCTTCCTGCTGTTCCTGATCAACTCTGTTTTCCGAGGCGCGGGCGATGCGCACATCGCGATGCGCGCGTTGTGGCTGGCGAACGGTATTAACCTTGTTCTCGACCCATGTCTCATCTTCGGTTTGGGACCCTTTCCTGAACTCGGCCTCACTGGAGCGGCGATCGCAACGACGATTGGGCGCGGCACCGCGGTGCTTTACCAGCTCTGGATGCTCAGTGGACACCGGAGCCGGGTCGCAGTGGATCGCTCAACTATGGTCGTCCGGCCCCGCGTAATGCTCCGTCTCGCCAGAGTCTCGCTCGGCGGCATTGGCCAGTTCCTGATCTCAACCTCAAGCTGGATTGGCCTGATGTGGATCGTCGGGCGCTTCGGCAGTGCCGCTGTCGCCGGCTACACGATCGCGATACGAATTATCGTTGTCACCATTCTGCCGGCATGGGGAATCGCGAACTCGGCCGCAACGCTGATGGGACAGAACCTAGGAGCTGGAAAACCGGACCGCGCCGAAAAATCAGTCTGGAAAGCGGGCCTCTACAACACCTATTTCCTAGTGGCAGTCGCGATCACCTTTATCTTCAGCGCCGAGCTGCTGATCGGGCTGTTCACAGATGACGAGACCGTGCTCGGTTATGGCATAGATGCATTGCGTTTCATCAGCTATGGCTATGCGTTCTTCGCCTACGGAATGGTGATGGTGCAGGCTTTTAACGGGGCCGGCGACACGACGACGCCCACTGTGATCAACTTCTTCTGTTACTGGTTGTTCCAAATTCCGCTCGCCTACGTGTTGGCAAACTCGACCACACTTGAGGCCCGCGGAGTTTTTCTGGCGATTACTATCGCCGAAACGCTCATCGCAGTCATCGGAGTGCTGGCCTTTCGCCGAGGTCGATGGAAGACCTCACAGATCTGATCGGTAGGCGATGCTATTCTGCCAGCGCTTGAATGGAAAGGGGCTCCCAATGTCAAAGACACTTCTCCCGTGCGCCGTCCTTATGCTCGTATTCTGCTTGGCCGCCGTAGCCTGTCGTCAAGCCGGACCTGCACAGGCGCCGCGAGCAACTGTCAAACCCCACACCCTCGAGATCCACGACCACACGCGCGTCGATGACTACTACTGGCTAAAGGAACGAGAGAATCCAGAGGTCATCAACTATCTCGAGGCGGAAAACACGTACACCGACGCGGTAATGAGTCATACCAGGGCGTTGCAGGAGGAACTCTTCAACGAGATCGTCGGCCGAATCAAAAAGAACGATGAGTCGGTCCCTTACTTCGACAACGGCTACTACTACTACGACCGTTTTGAGGAGGGTGGCGAGTATCCGATTTACTGTCGGCGAGAGGGCTCGATGGATGGAGACGAGGAGATCATCCTGAATGCCAATCAGCGGGCCGATGGACAGCCGTACTATGCGGCGCGTGGACTCGAGGTCAGCTCCGGAAACGACATTCTCGCGTTTTCCGAAGACACCGCCGGACGTAGAATCTACACCCTCCGATTCAAGAGCTTGACGTCCGGAGAGATGTTAGCCGACACCATCCCCGAGGTCACCGGCAATATCGCGTGGGCAGAGGATAATCGGACCATCTTTTACTCGAAACAGGATCTTGAAACTCTCCGCTCCCATCTCGTTTTTCGACATGTACTCGGCACCGACTCGGCAGACGACGTACTCGTCTGGGATGAAACAGACGAGACCTTCAGCTGCTGGATCAGCAAAACCAAGTCGAAGCGATTCGTCATGATCGGATCGAATTCGACTCTTTCCGACGAAATCCGCTTCATCGAGGCCGGTGATCCAACGGGTGAGTTCAATGTCTTCTTACCGCGTGAACGCGGGCATGAATATTCGATCGACCACTTTGGCGATCGATTCTTCATTCGCACAAACCACGAAGCAACTAACTTCAAACTCATGTCGACCCCGATTGATCGCACAGCCCTAAGCAACTGGGCCGAAGTCATCGAGCATCGCGACGAGGTATACCTGTCCTCGTTCGATGTCTTCAAGAACTACCTCGTGGTCTCTGAACGAAAAGCCGGCCTCATCCAGTTACGCATAAGGCCGTGGTCAGGTGAGAACGAACACTACCTCGACTTCGGAGAGGCAACCTACGACGCCTGGATAGACGCCAATCTCGAACTCGACACTGAATTATTGCGCTATGGCTATTCCTCACTCACCACACCGGAATCGGTCTACGACTACGATATGAGCAGCCGCGAGAGGACGCTCATGAAGCAGGATGAAGTCCTCGGCGGATTCGATCCCTCGAACTACGTAGCGGAACGCCTCTACGCAACTGCCGGAGATGGTGTACAGGTTCCGATCTCACTCGTCTATCGCCCTGATGCACGAAGCGACGGTGGTCCGAGCCCTCTTCTTCTCTACGGCTACGGTTCATACGGTGCATCGATGGATCCGTATTTCAGATCCGATCGTCTCAGTTTGCTCGATCGCGGCTTCATCTATGCCATCGCCCATATCCGAGGCGGTCAGGAGAACGGGCGGCAATGGTATGAGGATGGCAGACTGCTCAACAAGAAGAACACTTTCACAGATTTCGTCGACTGCGGCGACTTCCTGGTCGAGCAGGGCTATACGACTGTGAACGAACTCTTCGCCATGGGCGGCAGCGCAGGCGGCCTCCTCATGGGCGCCGTGGTCAATATGCGTCCAGATCTCTTCCAAGCAGCGGTGGCTCGCGTACCATTTGTCGATGTCATCACCACCATGCTCGATCCTGACATCCCACTGACCACGGCCGAGTACGATGAGTGGGGCAACCCGAATGACAAGAAGTATTACGACTACATGTTGTCCTATTCGCCATACGACCAAATCGAGGCCAAGAACTATCCGGCACTGCTGATCACCGCCGGATTGCATGATTCACAGGTGCAGTACTGGGAACCAGCAAAATGGACAGCGAAACTACGTGCAGTGAAGACCGACGATAACCTACTGTTGCTCCACACCAACATGGAAGCCGGCCACGGCGGGGCATCAGGTCGATTTCGACGTTATCGCGAAACCGCGCTGACCTATGCCTTCCTGCTCGATCAGATTGGTATGACCTAAATTGAGCGATTCTCACCGGCGATCTGCGCCAAGATCTTGATGTTCTGGTGCTTGCTCTAAAAGCATATGAATCGCAGGGGCGTTCGGCGCCCCTTTTCTACTCAAAGCCCTTCTCGTAGATAGTGGTGATTTCTTCCTCGCTGATCGGAAACGGCGTGATTTCGAGATCACTCTTTACGATGACCTTGGGCACAAAACCGGAAATCTCGGTCCGATCGATGCCATAGCTCCCAAGGCTCGTCTGGATTCCGAGTTCGTTCACGAATTGCCTCATACCTCCCGGTCCACCGAAAACACTGCCAAGCCGTTGGACCTTCAAGCTCTCCGGCAGACGCTCCATCAGCAGGTCTAGGAATGGTAACAGCGCGAGAGTTGAGGCACGTCCATGTGGGATGTCGTGCTCAACAGTCAGCGGATATCCCATGACGTGGGGCAGTATCGTGCTGGCATGGGCTATCGCGACCCCGGCCAATGTTGCCGCCAGTGCCATTTCGTCCATCGCAGCATGGTCCTTCGCTACGGCTTGCTGGAGATGCGTTCGGGCCCTTGCTATGGCATCCAATGCAAAGACATCGCTGAGAGGCGAAGCGATCGTGGAAAGAAACGCCTCTATGGCATGGGTCAGGACATCGAGCCCGGTATCGATCACCGTCCCATGGGGCATCGAGTAGGTCAACTCGGAATCAACCAGTGCCAAGGCTGGAAAGAAAGAAGGAAACGAACACCCTTCTTTTGTTCGTTGAGCATGGTTGGAAAACACCGCAAAAGGCGTCACTTCACTGCCGGTTCCGGACGTGGTTGGTATACATACGACCGGAACGGCCGGCCATTCCAAGTCACCGCACGAGACAAGGTCGCGAGTTGAAAGCGCAGGGTTTGCGACCAGACCAGCAATACCTTTCGCCGCATCCATCGGCGATCCTCCGCCCAATCCAACCACCAACTGTGATTCATGGGCACGCGCGACAACGCCGCCCGCATCCACTGTTTCGAATGAAGGATTCGGCTCTACAGCACTGAAGATCTCCACACTGCGGTTCCCGAGGTGCTCCTTCACCTGTTCGGCCAAACCCTTTTCGACAAGCACTGCATCTGTGACGATAAATATCCGGCTGATCGAGGAAGGCAACTCCGCATCCAGGCTGCCTATGCTCCCGGGACCGAACACCACCTTCGTGGGAAGACTGAACTCAAACCCCATCTGCTTCACCTCTCTCTCCGCTGCAGATCCATCCCGATCTGAAAGCGATGATACATAACCAACGCAGAGAAGGCAGAGTCGCCCGAGAGACTCTGATGACAACGGAGAATACGAGGATCAGAGTACTGGTTCTGTCATCTCGGTGAGACTCACATCAAAAGCAGCTAACTCCGCGTTGGCCAATGACCAAAACATCTCAAACTCGATGTTTCTATCTGCATCCAACGTGGTACAGGCTGCTAGGCGATATCACCCATCTGAGTTGGCAATCGCTCACAATTGAGCTGATCCAACAACGCGGTCAGATCGGAATCCGTAGCAGGCAGAGTGGACACGATACTCGGCAGATTCGTCTGTACCCACAGGTCGGCATTGGCTCGAGCCTCGAAGGAGCGTTCGGGCCGATGCAGTTGGCGTGCCTCGTTGAGGCGTTTTCGCTCATAACGTCCCAGAGCCTCGCGGGGTTCGCCGGCCTGCAAAGACTCGGCAATCGCGCCGGCCAATTGAACCGCCTCGATCAGACCCAGGTTCATGCTGTGCATCCCGAGTGGAGGCATGATGTGGGCGGCGTCACCGGCAATCCACACTCGACCCTCTCCAAGACTCGATGCGAGGCGCCGCTCAAAACGCACGCCTATTGACCACAGAACCTGACCGATAGGCGCCTGAAACCAAGGCGCCCGTTTCTGGATGAGTTCGGCCAATCGGGCCTCTTCCAGGTAGGGGAACACTTCCGGGCCGACCTGGCGAACAAGCCGTCGTTCCGCTCGCCGCCTCCTAAATTTCGCTGAATCGCCGAGTTCGAAGCTTACTCGGCAACGACCTTTTTGGAGCGGCCATCGACCCGAGACACCCTCCCCTGAGACTTGAACGCGCATCTCATGAGGCGCCTCTGGGTCGCAGAGAAACTCAAAGACCGCAAACATGACTGGGTTCCCCGACTGACGTATCTGAATACCCGACTGCCGCCGCACTAGCGAGTGATGTCCGTCCGCGCCGACTACGTATCTGGCATCGAGATCAGAGCTACCAACTACCATGCGATGGGACGAAGCTATCGGATATCCACCACTGACTCGGTCGAGGCGATCGATAGTGGTTTCGACCGTTTTCGATTGCACCTTCATCCGAGCCAGGCGTCTGCCGAACTGAATCTTGACCCCAGCCTCCTTGAGCTGACGACGCAGCACATCCTCAAGAACCGACTGAGGAAGGGCCAACGCAAAAGGTAGCTGAACGTTGAGCGCAGAGAGATCGACGGCCGCCATGCGTTCTTTTGCAGAATAGTAGGCCACCGTGTCGATTCGTTGACCGGCTCGGACCAGTTCCTCGGCAGCTCCCAGTTCGGCGAGCTTGGTCAGGCTTCGGGAGTGCAGCGCCAGTGCATATCCATGGACCGCGGAACGATCCTCCTGATCGACAATAGTTACGTTGACGTCTTTGCGTACTAGCGCAAGCGCCGTCATAAGACCTACCGGTCCGGCTCCCACTACCAATACATCCGTGCTATGACGACGAGCCATCAGACCTCCCCCGCTCACCATAATCGCCGACAGCCACCAACCTTCAACGGAATCAGAGGCTCAAAGCGAAACACCACCCATGTGGTCGATCAGATTTATCAGCCCCTTCATTGCGACCACAGAAATCCTCAGAACTGCCCCATGATACCAATCCTGAATCCCGTCATATTTGTGAGCCACCCTCTCTACAATCCGCTATAGTGCCGGCACGCCTCGCCGATTGGGGGAATTTTGAACGAACCATCTCGCACAGGCCGTCGCTTCTTCGTGCTGGGAACAGTGTTCGGAATCGCCCTTTCACTTGGAGCCATCTTCATCAGCCTGCATATTGCCGGTGAGACCCCTTTGACTGCTCCAGGAGTCGATTTCAGTGTGTCAAAGGCGGAGTGGCATGATTTCCCGGAGAATTCCGATCAGATCACCTCCCCCACTGCCCCCATCTTCCCTAACCAAGCTGAGGAACCACCTCGAGTGCGCAACCTCATCCTTGTCATTGGCGACGGAGTGGGAATCGGAAGTGTTTCGACTGGATCGTACTTGCTGCATGGTCGATTCGGCGGCCTCGCACTTGAGACCGCACCCCACACTGCGCTTGTTCGCACAACCGCAGCCGATACCCTGGCGACAGATTCCGCGGCAAGCGGAACCTCACTCGCGACTGGCCACAAGGTCAACGAGGAAGTCATCGGAATCTTACCGAACGGACAGATGACTCGAAGTTGGTTCGATTGCGCCGCGGCGCAGGGCAAGCTGACCGGCGTCGTCACGACCTCTGGCCTTTTTGATGCAACACCAGCGTCTTTCACCTCCCACGCACCCCACCGAGAACGCTACGGAACAATTCTCAACGGGATGATTCGGTCACGGGCCAGTCTCCTGGTGGGTGGTGATTGGTATCTCGAAGCACAGGCAAGCATCGATCACGATAAGGCGATAGCTCTCGAGGCTCTCAGCCGCGCACCCGATTTCGACTGGAGGGTAGTCAGAACACAAGACGACCTCTTCGCAGCTGCCGATGGGAAAGTACTTGCTCTACTCGCCGAGCGAGAGGAACAACCAGAAGCCTATGGCCCACCTCTCCACGTGACTTCTCAATGGGCTCTCGATCGCCTATCCGCCGGTCCAAACGGATTCGTGCTGTTGATTGAGTGTGAGATTCCGGACGAGGCAGCCCACGATTTGAATCTCCCCGGCCTTGTGGCTGGAATCCACGAGTTGGATGAGGCTGTGGCAGTCGCTGTTGGTTTCGCCGAAGGGCGCGAAGACACTTTAGTTGTCGTTACGGCTGACCACGATACGGCAAGTCCAGGAATCGTCGAAAGCACTGAGGGCTCCGCTTTGGTGCGCTGGCGCGACGATGAGCACAGTGCCCAATGGGTGCCACTTTTTGCCTTCGGCCAGGGTAGCGATCACTTCCGCGGTGTACTTGAGAACACCGAAGTTGCGACCATGATTGCCGACCTTCTCGGGCTTGAGAACTTCCCAGCGCTTCTTCCCTCAGTTGAGGCACATGTCGAACTGAACGATTGATGATCGTTGCGAATGGACAATTCGACACTGACCAAGTCACACTTGATGCGATGGACACCATGATTTCCGATCACAGCCAGCTCAGCCCTCACGAACAATCAATCGTGCGAGAGATAGCACGGCACGTCGTCGAACCGGGTCCAGTCCAGGTGCTTCTCAACACTATCGGCCTACCGTTCGAAAAAATCGCGCAACGCATCCAGAAGGCCAACAATAAGCTCGCGCAGAAGCTGTCGACGACCATCGACTCGGCTGTTCGGACCGGCATCGAGCGATCGATTCGGGTTGCCGGTAGTGTGTCACGCGAACATAAGATCTTCACGGCATATCGCAAAGCCGGATACCAAATAGAAAGCAATCAAGACATCGAGGGCATCGATCTCTCAATCCGAGACCAGATCGCTGACCGCTTCGATCGATCAAATGCGGTCATGGTTGGTGCGGAAGGTGCGGTTCTCGGCGCTGCGACATCTCTCGCCGAAGCACTACCAGCGGCGCAGCTCGTTATCCCTGGACTGATTTCAGTGGATATCGTGGCATCGACGACGCTATTGTCGCGGCACTTGGTGCAGCTCGCTGCGGCCTACGGGTTCGGTCTCAAAGAAGATCGTTCCAACATCATGCATGTGCTGGCGGCGATGGTGCCTCAGCAATTTGCCTACGACGAAGGCTTTCTACCGGTCAAAATTGCTGCGATGAGCGCAGCTCGTGAAGCCGGTGGGTTTGCGGCAAAGGTGAGTCACTCGGCAACTCAGATCGGTTTCGACCAAGCCATGCGGCAACTCGGGACCGACGCGCCGCAATTGATCAAGCTGGTCAATTACGTCGCGGAGAAACTCGGACTCAGAATGTCTCAGAAGGCTTTTGGGATCCTTGTCCCACTCGTCGGAGGAGCGGTGAATGGAAGCCTCAATGTGGCCTTCCAGCAGGCGGGACACACGACCGGGAAAGACTATTTTCGCCTCGTCGTCCTGTCGCAACGCCACGGAGAGGAAGCTATCCGATCCGCAGTGCAACGCGAGATCTCGACGCTCCGTCGCGCTTAGGAAGAGATCTAGCCTGCACTTCTCACCGATTTCGTAGCGAGACGGTCGAGACGCAGTAGGAATTGGTGAGAAGCGCAGGCTAGCCGCAATACTGATGAGTTGGCCATTGAATCACACGGTCCCGTTCGATGAAGAGATTAACGCAGAGACGCAGGGACGCAGAGACTGAGTGAACCTTAGTCCGACCGTGAGCTGGCTCCTCAGAGGTCGTTCACGATGCGGTGAATGCCGTCTTTGAGCAGGGCCTTCCCGAAATTTATGACCAGGGCG
>JAAESQ010000454.1 GCA_024229275.1 bacterium
CTTGTCTTTGGGAGCGATGGGTCGAACACGGATCGGGGTTCCGTCGTTTAGGACAGCGGTAAAGGCGAGGTGCTCCACGAACTCGCTGACATCTTCACGATCCCCTTGGTCATTCATGTGAGCATTGTCACCAGACGGAGCGCCGATCGCCAATCGTGCTGGTGGACTGCACGTCGGCCAGCCACCAGTCCTGCCGGTAGCCTCTCGCAGCATGGACAGCCAGGTAGCCCCAGTCGATGCCGCGAAGCCAATGTTGCGGGGATGGCTGCATGCGGTGATGTTCCCGATTTCCATCGTTGCAGGCATCATCCTTGTCTCAACCGCTCCGACACAAGAGAGTCGCATCAGCTCTGCCGTCTTCGCTTCCACTGCGGCGCTCCTATTCGGCACCAGCGCGCTGCTGCACCGAGGTTCGTGGTCTCCTCGCGTTGAGGGACTGCTTCGGCGGATGGACCATGCGAATATCTACCTCATCATTGCTGGCACCTACACGCCGTTCGCAGTGCTTGCCTTGCCAACCGACCAGGGCCGAATCCTGCTGTCAATCGTCTGGGTAGGGGCGTCAGCCGGAGTGGTGTTCAGAGTCTTCTGGGTTGGGGCCCCACGATGGTTGTCCACGACCCTGTACGTCGTCGTCGGGTGGGTGGCGGTCTTCTTCCTTTCCGAGTTGATCGACGGAGCAGGTGTAGCAGCCGTCGTACTGATTGTGATCGGCGGCATCCTGTACAGCCTCGGAGCAGTTGTCTACGCCATAAAACGACCAAACCCCTCTCCGAGCGCGTTCGGATTCCATGAGGTGTTCCATACGCTGACGGTCGCAGCCTTCACCGCTCACTACATCGCGGTGTGGCTCGTCGTCCACCCGTAGACAGGATTCTTGCCAGTCGTCCGCGACGATCGCGGGCTAATCCTCCGTTCGACAACTCAGTGCGCCCCATGCATCAATGAGGCACCATGAACTAGTTGGAGCCAGTCTCGACCCGCACAGATCACCCAGATCTCGCGCAATATCGCCCAAAACCCCTTGAGCGCGAGATCGGCACTTATGGGGGCCCTCGGGCGAGCATCCCCCAGCCGGTTCCTGGGCGGGTCTCGCGCGGCGTTCTTGATGGATCCGGCGCGTGTTATGTGCGTTGATCGACAAGTCTTGCGACGTGAGACTGCGGTGCAGTATGTTGTGCTCCGACTGCATTCAACAGCGCGTGCAGGAGAGTTTATGACGGTGTCGGTGGTCGATGTTGTGGACTTCCGGA
>JAAESQ010000455.1 GCA_024229275.1 bacterium
CGTCCCGGTGGCGTGAGTGTTGCACACCTGCTGGTAGCGTCGCAGGAAGGCAGGCAGGTAGACTTGTGGCACACCATATTCATGGATGTTCAGTCCGTCGCTGTACGGCCAGCCAAAGGCCAGCAGGTGCGGCCAGAATGTGCCGCCGTACAGGTAGGTATCCGTCCCCTTAGGGGCGGCCGATGAATAACTTCCCGTAATTCAGTAGTCGGTTGGGACGACGGTATAGTTCCAGTCGGGCAACAGCTTGTCGAACCGGATCGGATAGGATTCGAGGAATCGATCGCTCGCTTGGCGTTTCAGTTGGTAAACCTTATCGAGCACGGCGTAGGTGACTTTCAAGCCGGTACGTGTCCAAACACGGCGAAGGCACGTAGTGACGATTTCGAGCGTGCGAAATATCACGCCGGACCAGGCACGTGTGACATGAGGAAACAGACGGTGTTCGATCGGGTTGTACTTCGAGCAATGTGGAGGATAGTGGGCCACGCGGATCGGGATCTCGATCCGGTTGACCAGTCGTTGCAGATCTTCCTTGAAGATGTGATGCCGACAGTTGTTGCTGCCTCCCCCGTCGCACAAGAGCAGGATCGACTTGGCCTTGGGGTACGTCCGGACGCCGTGTCGTTGCCACCACAAATGGAAGCTGTCGCAAGCGAACTGGCTGGTGTCGCGACTGGTGCCGAGAGTAATGTGTCCCACGTTGCGTTTGATATCGTAAAGTCCGTGCGGAACGAGTTTTCCGTCGGCATAGCTCGGAAAGTCGTGGTCGAAGGTGCCGTTCGCACCGCTGGACCATGCGTCCCCGGCGCGGAAGAACTCGCCCAGAAGCTCCTTCTTCTTCGTGTCCATACTGATGATCGGGTTGGGCGAATGGACGTATCGCTGCTTCAGTTGGGCGATGTTCTCGAATTGCTCGTTGCGAAAAGGGGTGTCGCCCATCGTCTTCGTCTTCTCGGCTTGACGTTTGTGAAAGCCGAGTTCTTCAAGCAGGCGGCGTACGGTATCGGGACCGATCGGCGTTCCCAAGCGTTCGAGTTGTCCGGCAATTTCCGTGCTCGACAGATAGGTCCACACCACGTCTTCGCGCATCGGGTCGCCCGCCGTGTGGTCGGCGACGACTTGGCGAAGGTTCGTCTCCAGGTCGGGGCAAGCAACGCTAGCTTTCTTGCGGCCCCCCTTTTTTTCGGATTCGCCCTTCGGCTTCATCCTCCGGCAGCTTGCTCACGTCGCCACGTCCCTGACGTACGGTTCTCTCGGAGCAACCCAACACGGAAGCGATGTACTCAACGCCTCCATGCCCGAGTTTCTCCGCTTCAACCGCTGCGTAGCGTCGCCGGTCCTTCTCCGACAACGAATCATAAAACACCTTCATGTGCCTGCGAACTTCCGACGGATAGGGATCCATGGTCTCCTCCTGTACCACGAGACTGGCAACGGCTCTCCCTATCAGTCTAACCCTTTTCCGAAAACCGGAAAGTTATTCATCGGCCGATCCTAAGTATCGTTCAGCTGGCTGGGACTTCGTTATTTCGTCGCCCTTACGAAGTAACGAAACGCTGACATGACCGGGCCGCTGCCTCGTGCAGGGTTGCCAGTCCTGGTCGCTTTGCAGCACCTCAGCAGGACGGCTCAGGAGAGGTAGTCCGGCCAAGCGATGTTGTGCCGGTCGTGTACGCACAGGGCATCCTCCGCGAGGGTGCGAGTTGGAATCCTCACGAAGTACACCCCGCACCGCAAAACCCGGTCGAAGGCGCGCACGAGCGGTCGCCGATCGTCTGCGGGCTGAAGGGGCCCATCCTCACACCACTACCGTGTGAAATCCGGTAAGCTAGGCGGGGGGAAGCGGGTGATATATAGGTACCACGGCGCCTCGCGCGCGGGGGGTCCGGTGCGCTTGAGTAGGTAGCAGAAGTCCTTCAGCACTTCCGGATCAGCCTCCTCCAGGATGGCTCGGATCACCATGGGGACGGCCGGCGCCGCTTCCTCCTTGAGGTCCTCCAGCGCCCAGGCGGTGCTGTGCCGCACCGTC
>JAAESQ010000456.1 GCA_024229275.1 bacterium
ACCTCATAATTGGTGCGTGCGTTACGACCGGATTCCGAGACAGCCATACGTTGTCTCTCCTTCGGATGTCGTCCGATCGGGGTATCGATCGATCCTTGGCGGGCCTCGGGAACGCCGTAGCAAATTGCGATGTAGTTCTTTTCAATCTGACGCCGACGAAAAGCAAGAGACAAGCCCAGGTGTGCCGTGTCGTTCTTGGCAACGACGATGACCCCTGTCGTGTCCTTGTCCAGACGATGCACGATGCCTGGGCGTTCCACACCACCGATGCCGGACAGATCCTTGCAGTAGTGTAGGAGAGCATTGACCAGCGTCCCTGACGGGTTGCCGACCGCCGGATGGATGACGAGATTGGCGGGTTTGTCGAGCACGAGGAGATGTTCGTCCTCGAACAGTATGTTCAGCGGCATTTCCTCCGGCGCGACCTCGGAAGGCTGCACCTCGGGTACGGACACTTCAATGACATCGCCCTGTTCCACTCGCGTCGCAGGTTTTGCCGAATGGCCGTTGTGATGGACCCGATTATCGTCGATGAAGCGCCTGACTCGAGATCGTGTCCACTCAGTACCCATGTCGGCAAGACACCGATCAAGTCTGTCACCTTCGCGCTCTTCGGGGACGACGAAACGGTGAGTGGGAGTCACTTCTCCGCTCGTCGGAAGAACAGCCAGCCGTGAAGCGCCAAACCACCGAGAATGAGTGTGAGCGAAATGGCTTGGCTGGTCGAAAGGAGGCCATCTAGAACAAACCCTCTAACCTGGTCACCACGCGTGTACTCGAGTAGGTACCTTCCCAGGCCGTAGAACACCATGTAGGTCCCAAGAACTCGGCCAGGTGTGGGTCTCAAACGATACAGGTAGGCCAGAGCCAAGAAGAGACCAGAGTTGAAGAACATCGAGTAGATAGGGAAGGGGTGCACGGGAATACCGAGCGGCGTGCCGAGGGGATGAACACCGTCAGGATGCGAGTAGGTCATCGACCACGGGAGGTCGCAGTAGCCTCCCCAGCAGCAGCCGGCAAAGTAGCAGCCAATGCGTCCGATAGCGTGACCAAGAGCCAATGAGGGAGTGATGACGTCGACGGTCTCGAGAAAGCGAAGTTTGTAGCGCCGCATCAGGACTACTGCGGCGATGAGAGCTGCGATGAAGCCGCCGAGAAAAACACCCCCCACACGGACGAGACCGAAAAGCTGTGCAGGATCGCTCAGGTACCTTGGTAGCTCCACCAGTACGAGCAGCGCCTTTGATCCCACGAGCGCCCAGATAACCAACCATATCGAGAAGTCGACCAGAACCATCCCGTCGAGTTTGTTGTTATCCGACCGGACCTTCAGCCGCCACAAGGCACACACGATGCCAAGAACCAGAATGACACCGTAGCTTCCGAGCTTGAAGAAACCGAGGTCAATCAGCGTCGGGTGCATTGCTTCTCCGCCGTTCGGCTACGCCGGACCTGAGTTCGTGAAGAATGAGCAGTCCAGCACCGCACGATATGGCACTGTCTGCGACGTTGAAGTTAGGCCATGAGTGGATATTGCCCCCGAGGCGAATCCATACGTTGATGAAGTCGACGACGTGACCATAGACCACGCGGTCCACGAGGTTCCCGATGGCGCCTCCTAGAACCAGGCCAAAAGCCAGGACCGAGAGAACAGTGTGGCTTGATTGCCGAACCATGAGATACGTGATGACGAGAATGGCGACAACGATAACGAGATGAAGAATGATACGTGTGAGAGGGCCACCATCGTTGAAGAGGCTGAAAGCGATTCCGCGATTGTGGACTCGAGTCAAGCTCAAACCTGGAAAAACGTCGTACCATTCGCCAACGCTGAACTTGGCTATGATCATTCGTTTGGTCACACGATCGAGAACGATGACCAAGAGCACGATGAGACCGACAAATGGCCAACGAATTGTCTTCTCTGTCATGTAGTGGGGCTCTCCAGCTCGACGCGTCCGTCGCTTACCAAACGAGTTACGACGTCGTGACAGCGAGCACAAAGCCCCGGTGTGTCCGGTGCGTCAACCAAGGCGTCAACTCGCTTCCAACAGCGATCACAAGTCTCCGCCTCAAATGATCCGCAGTGGACTGAAAGACCAGGATAATCAGTGAGGTCTTCGCCGGCATTGAGGCTTTCGACGAACCGCACCTTAGAAACGATGAGGAGATCGTCGAGAACGATGTTACCTCGTTCGAGGTCTTTTTGAAGGAGTTCCTGGGCTCCACCGAAAACGACCTCAGCCTCAAGAGACTTGCCAATTGTTCCCGCTTGTCTCAGCTCTTCGAGTTGTCGATTGACGACGTCACGAATCCGGAGTAGGCGGCCGAGGGCCTCGTCCAACTCGTCATTCTCGGGCAATTCCGCAAGGGTCGGGAAAAGGGCGAGATGGATCGACTCAGGGCGTTCGCCCGGCAGTGAGTCCCAAAGCTCTTCTGCAGTAAATGAAAGCACCGGGGCGAGAAGGCGCGCCATGGTCTCAGCGATGTAGTTGAGGACGGTTTGAGTTGCCCGACGCTCAGGCAATTCCGGATGGTCGCAGTACAACCGATCCTTCCCGACATCCAGGTATACGCTCGACAGATCTACGGAACAGAAGTTCAGTACGCGATGGTAGATCTGCGAGAATTCGTATTCTTTGTAGCCATCAATGACCTGGGTCGCAAGTTCGTTGGTCCGACGCAAGATATAGGCATCCAACCCGCGGCACTCCGAGAAGGGAACAGCGTGCTTCTCGGGATCGAAGTCCGTCAAATTTCCGAGCAAGAACCGCAAGGTGTTTCTAATCTTGCGGTAGGCCTCAGCTGTGCGTGACATGATTTCTTCGGAAGTTCTGAGGTCTTCACGAAAGTCGATCATCGCCGTCCAGAGGCGAAGTATGTCTGCGCCATAGCGACTGAGGAGTTGCTGTGGAGTGATCACGTTACCGAGGGACTTCGACATCTTGTGTCCATCGGCATCGACTACGAACCCGTGAGTCAGGACCTTTTTATACGGCGAGCTGCCTTTGAGACCGACCGACGCTGTGAGAGAAGACTGGAACCATCCGCGGTACTGATCGTGTCCTTCGAGATACAAGTCAGCGGGCCAGTCGAGCCCATAGCGCTCGGTGTCGCATACGGCGAGATGGCTGACACCAGAGTCGAACCATACGTCAAGAATATCTGTCTCTTTCTCAAAGGCGGTTCCACCGCAGCTGGGACAGGCGAATCCCAGCGGGGTGAGTTCGTCCACCGGATGAACAAACCAAGCGTCAGCACCTTCGCGCACGAAGAGCTCTCGAATGTGGTCGAAGAGGCTTTCATCAATCGCCGCTTCGCCGCAGGAGGAACACGTCAAGATCGTGATTGGAACACCCCAGTGGCGTTGGCGTGAAATGCACCAGTCCGGACGGTTTTCGATCATTCCCTCGATACGAGCCTGACCCCAGTGAGGAATCCAGCCTGCGCTGCGAACGGCATCAAGAGAACGCTCTCGTAGGTCATTGCGGTCCATTCTGATGAACCACTGTGGCGTTGCACGAAAGATCAACGGAGTCTTGGTTCGCCAACAGTGAGGATAGCGATCAACGGCGTAAGTGTCTCCAACCCGGTTCAGGAGTCGTCCCGAATCTGCAAGAGCTTTGACGATCAAAGGGTTGGCCTTGAATACATGAACGCCAGCATGTTCCGGAACTGCGTCTGTGAAACAACCGCGATCATCGACCGGGGCGTAGGGCTCGAGCCCATATCGTTCACCGAGTACGAAGTCTTCCTGACCGTGGCCCGGCGCAGTGTGGACGCAGCCAGTACCCTGCTCAAGCGTGACATAGTCAGCCGGCAAGAGGATTGAATCGCGTTCGATGAGGGGATGTCGAGTCGTTAGACGGGGCGGTTCAGGATCGTCGACCTGGCCGACGAGTTCGGCCCCTCGGAATGTATGCAGCACTTCAAGCGAATCGAGACGGCTTTCCTTGAGTGTCGTTTCGGCTCTTTCCGCAGCGACGACAATAGCTTCGTCGTCACTCAGTGCCAATAGCTGATACTCGAACTCAGGATGCAGCACAATGGCGAGGTTCGCTGGTATGGTCCAGGGTGTGGTTGTCCAGATGACGACGTCGATCGAACGCCCACCAGCCGCGGTACTCAGCCACTCAGGAGGAGATGGAAAAGCAAATCGGACGTATATGCTTGGCGCGGCATAGGGTTCATACTCAACCTCTGCTTCGGCCAGTGCTGTACGCGCTGCCCACGACCAGTGGACTGGTTTGTGCCCCTTTTCCACATACCCTGCGAGCAGGAATCCATGCAGTGCGCCGGCGATCTCAGCTTCATATGCATATTCCATCGTCAGGTAGGGGTCGTCCCACTGACCTAGCACTCCGAGGCGCGCAAATTCGTCACGTTGAATCTCAACGAATTTGGAGGCGTACTCACGGCACGTTTTACGAACCTCTGCTGTCGAAAGCTCCTGCTTTTTCGAGCCAAGTTTCTTGTCGACCTGATGTTCGATGGGGAGTCCATGGCAGTCCCAGCCCGGGACGTACGGAGCATCAAAGCCCATCATGTTACGGGACTTAACCACGATGTCTTTGAGAATCTTATTGAGCGCATGGCCCATATGGAGATGCCCATTGGCGTATGGTGGGCCGTCATGGAGTATGAATCTCGGTGCACCGGATCGGGCCTTCCGAATTTGACCGTAAAGGTCAATCTCGCACCAGCGTTCGAGCATCTCAGGCTCTCGCTGTGGCAACTTAGCTCTCATGGGGAAACTGGTACTCGGTAAATTCAGGGTCTTGCGATACATCTCCGTGGCGCCTCCGAGCTGTGAGACTACGCGCTGCAGAGGAAGCAGTCAAGGTAACCTCAGCGGTTTTGGCTCGCCTTCACAAGGTGTCGAGAATGGCGTGAATCCGGTTCACCAAGTCTGTTGTCGAGAAGGGTTTGGTGATGTAGCCAGCTGCGTTGATCTCTCGTCCTCGTAAGATGTCGCTGGCGAGACTCCGCGCGGTCAGCATGATGATCGGAGTCTCTGCGGTGGGCTCTCTCTGGCGCAGGCGCTCTGCAAGTTCAAACCCGTCCGTCGGGGTTGCGAGTGTGACATCAAGCACGATGAGATCTACAGCAACGCGAGAGAGAATGGTTTCAGCGTCTTCCGCGCAGGTAGCCTCGAATGTGAGGAAACCCTCTCTCCTGAGCTTGAACGACAGAATTTTCAGGAGTGATGGTTCATCGTCGACAATCAGTATCGAATGCGACACTGTCTTCTTTCTCCTGTTATTCCGTGCAGGAACTCGACTGGGTGACTTCTTGTAGCCTCTTCGCTTGGAAGCCTGCATGGAGGAACTCGAGAACGATCATCAGGAGATGCAGGAGACCGAACGCCGACACGACTCCGCGTGTCATTGGGGATTGCAGAAAGGGCGTCAGTTCAAGTGGAAGCTTGAGTAGGATGAACGACCACAAAGGCATCCACGGCAGCATAAGAAGAGTCAACCCAACCTGAGTCAGGTATCCCACATAGAGCACGAGGAGAATCCACCGAACAATCTTCACGCGCCCTATGATACTCGGGCCAGGCCTTCTTTCGTCGGCATTGTCTTTCTATGATTCACCACCGCGAACGAGGTATAGAAAAGCTGAGCTTGGAGTCGCGTGGTAGGGTATGCAGATGGTGGCAATTCTCTGGGGTTCACCGCTCCCGCCTATCCGGTCAGGTGTGAGTGACTATGCTACGGAATTGCTGGCTAAACTCTCCCAGATCTGCAGTGTTCGCGTACTCCGACCCCCAGGGTGGGATGATGGCGATTGGGAGCTGGACATTCCTCTCGTTGAATCTGTCACCAAGCCTCAAGAAGGTGAGATTCCCCTCTGGCATATTGGCAACAATCCCTACCATGACTGGTTGTTTGAGAGGGCACTGCATGAGTCTGCGGTGCTCGTGATTCACGATCTTGTGCTGCATCATTTGGTCGTGGAGGCCACACTCGCTCAAGGGCATGAATGTGCTTTCCTCAAACTGATCAGCGCAGCTCATCCGCGCTCGGGAGAACGCCTTGCTGTAGCGAGGACCTTCGGAATGACGGCCCGCAGGGACCCCTTCCTCTTTCCTGCTCGCAAGCCGATCCTGGCTCGTGCGCACGGTGCCATTGTTCATTCGCGATGGGCAGCCGAGCAGATCGCACGTGACGACCCATCTCTGACGACAGAGGTTGTGAATCTGTGCGTTCAGGATCCAGGGCAAGTGGATAGGGATGCAATAAGGAAACGCCTCGGTATCGAGCCGAACACCTTCCTTCTGCTCCATCTCGGGTTCCTGACTCCGGACAAGGGCCTTGAAAGCGTACTGATTGCCTTGGCCTCTGCCCTCCGCTGCGGCGCCAGGGTTCATTTGGTCCTCGTCGGCCAGGATGGTGGGGGAGCAGAGAATCTGGTGCAGTCGCTAGCCTCGAAACTGGGAATAGAGGACAAAGTGACCACCACCGGGTGGGTACCAGACCAGGAGATGAGTCGCCTACCTGCAGCAGCAGATCTTGGAATCGTCCTCCGTGATCCTTCCGCAGGAGAGACCTCGGCGGCAGTGTTGAGATTTCTCGCATGTGGTACTCCCGTTGCGGTAGCCGGCCTACACCAATACCTGGAGTGGCCTCAGTCTGCAGCTATTCGCATCACACCGGGACCAGCAATGGCTGCCGATCTGGCCCGGAGCATTCTACGAATCGGGGCACTGGCACCAAAAGCCAAGTCCGATGCTCGCCAGAGGGCACGTGAGGTCTATCTCGCTAGCCACACGCCTGAAGCTACAGCTCAACAACTTGTATCGGGCTTGAAAAAGCTGGTCGATTCAGCGCCCTGAAGTCGCCGTCGGCCGTTTGACGGCAATCGCGGTCCCTTCAAGGTCGATCGCGGAGACTGCAGCGCTCGCTCGGGCACGGTTCATTTCGATGATCGGATCTGAGGGCACCAACTCCTGCGCTTGCTCGAAAAGCTCCAACGCCTCGTTGTACCTCGTTTGCGCATAGAGCGCTGAACCCATCATGTTCAGAACCATGGGATCGTTTGGCATCTCTGAGAGAGCACGGCTCAAGCTCGACTCGGCACTTTCAAACTCACCTTTTTTGTAGGCCAGGAGACCCTCTATCAAGGCGTGCTCGTGATCTGTGCGTCCAGTGGCCAGACTCTTGAGAACTCTACCGGCTTCCGAGTAGTTTTCGAGGTGAATCATTGCCAGAACAAGTGCACGCTTGACGTCTGGAGGGTCAAAACCATTGCTGACCGCAGCGCGAAGGAGACGAAGCGCATCGTCATACTTCTCAGTAGCGACCATCGCTTGGCCGAGCCGTGCCTCGAGTTGCGGGTCTTCATGAAGTAGGTTGGAAGCAGCGCGTAACGCCTCGAGAGCATCTGAGAGATTTGTGTCGGCGAGCAGCAGTTCACCGTAGGCAAGCTGTACTTCTGGCAAAAGAGGATTCTCGTCAAGAGAACGCTTGAGTTCTCGGCTGGCGTCCTCAGGCATTCCGAGGCGAGCGTTGAGAAGCCCTAACGAGGCCCATGCCCTGTCCGAGTGTGGGTGGGAGTCTGTGAGTTCCCGGAATACATCTCGCGCCGCCGACGCGTCACCCTTGGCGAGGTAAACCTCTCCAAGGCGCAGTTTGAGACCGATATTGTCAGGTTGCATTCCTAGCGCAGATTTGAGCGCAAATTCCGCTTCTTGCCAGTGGGCTGCCCGCCCTGCGGCTTCAGCCATGAGTTCAAGCGCCGCGACGTTGCTCGGTTGACGAGCAACTGCCTCGCGCAACAATTCCAGGCTGGTAATGACATCACCTTCATCCAACAACCGATTGGCACGGAGGATTAGATCCGGTATCGACAGGAGCTCGATCAGGTTCGCACCCTCAAGCACCTCTCCATCGGCACCGGCAAGCAGATGCATTTGGCGCAATTGGTCAGCCTCTTCAGCTCGGCCAAGTAGTTCCAGTAGTTGAATTCTGAGTGGAATCAACCGTCCTTCCGACGGATAGGCGACGGCGAGTTGTTCGACATCGCTCAACGCACCCTCAAGGTCCTCACCTGTGTCGAGTCTGGCGCGAACAGAACCCAGCGTCTCCTCAAGATCTGGTGCGCCGCTTTGTCCCCGGGTGCCCTGGCTCTCGAGACCCTTGCGACGGGCCTCCTCAAATCGGTCGAGAAACTCCTGGGTGTAATAGTCAGAGGCCAATGTGAGGTCTGGCTTCTGCACCAATGATGCCCGCAGATGGGTCTCGACTTCACTCTCGCGACCCAAGGCAAATAGTGTCCATGCAATACGTACGTGGAGCCTCGCTTTGTGCGCGGCATCCTGTGTCTCGGAAAGTGCAGCGGTGTAGAGCTGAACCGCACGAGCGAACTCACCCTGGCGATACGCATTGAGCGCTGCTTCCTCGCTCGGTGTTGCGTCCTGAGCTATAACGACGCTAGCGAGAACAACGGAAACGAACAGACACGCAGCTCTGAGAAAGGATGACCTCATAGCGTCACTCTACCGCTGAACACCGAACACGGCAAGGACCGGATGTCGCGCTGTAGGAGAATGACTCGTGAACCCATCTTCAAGCACCCTTGTACGCCCTCGATCGAAAGGCTCTGGGATTTGGACCAAGGGTGCTTCTCTGGAGATCTATCTGGCGTGCATTCCCGATCGTCTCAACGGTGCAATCCGCTAACCAGGAGGGTGCACCGAGGGTACGACGAGCGGTGCACTGGGAAGGCGAGGGATACTAATAGTACGCCTGAACACAGTGTCGACCCCATCCCAACGCACTACCAAGACATGCTGCCCTGCAGGCACTTTGCGGCGAATGATCGGCAGTTCTCCGAGGCGATCACCATCCAGGAATGCGACTCCTCCAGGAGGTGCTATTTCCTCATTCGCGATCACGGTGAGCTGGCCGATTTCGAGGGCAAGAGAGAGGGATCGTGTTGAGGGTGTCACCGTTCGATTGAGGTTCTGGACGGGATATCCTTCGAGTCCCAGTGAAAATGTGTGGGCGCCTGGCTGTAGATCAACTTTGAGGGTCGATCGTCGTTCGTCCCCGTACGGTTTGCCGTCAATCGCGAGTCTTGCCGGAGGATCGATGACCAAGGTGACAGAGACAGGGCCCTGAGGTGTGGCCGTCGGAGTCGGCTCAGGCGCCGCTGTGGGTTCTGCGGTTGGCGTCGCCGTTGGAGCCGGGGGAGGCGTTGGCGTTGCCGTCGGTAGAGGAGTTGGAGTTGGGATCCATGGAGCGCCGCCAGGGCCAAACACAAGGGTCTGGATCGGAAAGGAGGAGTACAGTGTCGCTCCGAGAGCAATAACGAGTAAAACGAGGCCGACGAAGACCGGCATGGCCAGACTTTTACGCTCAGCACTCTCGTCCGCCTCGAGTTGCGGGACGTGTTCGAGTACCGTTTGGTCTGATGGACCAGATAGAGGAGGCGGGGTAACAGGTGAAGATGAGACTGAAGGAAAGCCTGATGGCGTGGTTGGCACATTCTGCAGATTGGTCGTACGCTCCCCGGATCGTTCCGGCTGAGGGCGTGGTTCGAGATCTTTTAAAGCACGCCGCAAAATGGCAATAGTGGGTTCTTCCGGTGCGTCCGTTGTGACGGTCCCAGTACGCTGGGAGACCGGAAGCTGGCGTAGGGCGGCGAGAAGGTCGCCAACGGTTTGAAACCGATCATCCGGCGATTTGGACATGCACTTGCGGATGATGTGGTCCACTTCTCCCGGGCAGGACGGGAGAAGGGTCAACGGTGTTGGCGGTTCTTCGTTGAGGATCTTGTAGAGAACATTGCTTAACGATCCGCCCTCGAACGGCCGAACACCCGTCACGAGCTCGTATGCAACGATTCCGAGGGCGAAGATGTCAGTGCGCGGATCGACGGTGTTGCCTTGTATCTGTTCCGGTGCGAGGTATCCAGCTGTTCCGAGCGCTATGCCTGTCTGTGTGAGATTGGAACCGCCTTCGAGAGACTTCGCGATCCCGAAGTCCATGATCTTGACGGTTCCATCTTCAAGCACTCTGATATTCGATGGCTTGATATCGCGGTGAATAATTCCGTTCTGATGGGCAAAATCCAGACCTTCGCAAACCTGGATCAGTATCGAGACAACAGCGGAATGGTCACCGAGAACGCCGGCCCTGAGTAACTCGTCGAGGTCGAACCCGGTAAGAAATTCTTGAACAAGATATGGGACGTCATTTTCGATCCCGAAATCGAATACCAGTGTGATGTTTGGGTGAACGAGGTTGCCGACGAACTCCGCTTCTTGATGGAAGCGTTGTCGAACCTCGGCATCAGGTGTTGCACACATCTTGATCGCGACCGGTCGTTTGATGAACGGATCCCATCCTTTATAGATGATTCCGAATCCACCAGCCGCGATTTGTCCGAGAACTTCGTACTTCCCGATCTTGTTGGAGACTTCCATCGCCCCTACTGTAGCGAAACAGATCGCAAAGCCGCAACGATTACGGCGGTTGATTTTGTGATTCGAGCCCTCGGTACAGCCACAGGATTCACTCGACCTCGGAATTACTGAGATAGAAGGACAACTCTTCCAAGTGGATCTTGAGATCCACAGTCTTCACCAGCACGTCGTCTGATGCCTTTACTTGTATCGGTGCAAAGTTGAGAATAGCGCGCAATCCAGCAGAGACCATTTGATCACAGACGGGTTGTGCAGAAGCCGCCGGCGTCGTAATGACGCCGATCTCAGCGTTTCGCTGTTCAGCGATCTCAGCCAGACGGGCGGCATCTTCGACAAGCAGGCCTGCCGGAGTTGCTACACCGATTTTACTGGGGTCGGAATCGAGTACTCCAACGACGAGAAAGTTGTCTCCGGAAAATCCTGAATAGTGACAGAGCGCGGTCCCCAGATTTCCGGCGCCTACGATCAGGATTCTGTGCTCGTGGTCGAGGCCTAGGATCTCGATGACGTATTGGCGCAGCTCGGCGACGTTGTAGCCGACTCCCCGTACGCCGAACTCTCCGAAATATGCAAGATCCTTTCGGATCTGGGCAGAGTTTAAATTGAATCTCTGAGCTAGATCTTGGCTCGATACGGTTTCAACACCTATGTCCAGCAACCGTTCGACGCAACGGAGGTAGATCGAAAGGCGAGCAATCGTCAAGTCCGAAATGGTCTCGACGTCGACATGGCGTTTGTATGCAACCACGACCTACCTCACTAGGTTTTTCACTGCTTCCTCGGCAGCTTGAAGCAGAGGCGCAGGGAAAAGGCCTGCGACAAGTACGGCGAGGGCAGCCACAGCTGCGGTCGCGGTTGTAATGAAGGACGCTGGGAACGCCGGAGCACGGCTCGGAAGCGGCTGCATATACAAAACGTAGACCACGCGAAGGTAGTAAAAGGCCGAGATGAGTGAGTTGATCACTCCCAACACAGCTAACCAGATGAACCCCCCATTGACCGCTGCGCGAAAGACGACGAATTTGCCGGTGAATCCGACGAGAGGGGGAATGCCGGCGAGAGAAAACAGACATACCGTGAGTGCCAGAGCGATGACCGGTCGAGACCAGCCCTGGCCGGCCATGGCGTCGATTGAATGGGTTTCGTCCTCGCGCTCTGAGAGGCGCGAAACAGCGGCAAAAGCACCCATGTTCATCAGGGTGTAGGCGGCAAGGTAAACCAGAATCGCTGATCCACCCTCATCTCCACTCACAATGATCGCGACCATGACATAGCCCATGTGCGCGATACCGGAGTAGGCCAGCATCCGCTTGATGTCGCGCTGCGCTATCGCCACGATGTTGCCAATGAACTGTGAACCCACTGCGATGATGCCGGCTGCCAACAACCAACGGTCCGAGACTCGGAGCAGGTCGCTCGCGTCAACAAACCGGTAGAGAACGATCAGCGCGGCGCCCTTCGGTACGACCGAGAGAAAAGCAGTGATCGGAGTCGGAGCGCCTTGATAGACGTCCGGCGCCCAGCCATGGAAGGGAAACAGTGCCAGCTTGAAACCGAGTCCGCCGACCAACATAGCGATTCCGATTGCTGTGATCGGTGTGAGGCTACCGGAAGTCGCGATCGCCCGACCCATCTCCAACAGGTTAGTGGTGGCCGTCGATCCGTAGAGTAGGGCGATTCCGTACACGACGAAGGCCGAGGCGAAAGCGCCTACGATGAAGTACTTGAGGCCGGCCTCGACGCTGATGTGGCTCTTGCGGAGAAATGCATTTAGCGCGTACAACGGCAGGGAGAGTAACTCGAGTCCCAGGAACATTGGCAGCGCGTCAACGGAGCATGCCATCGTCATCGCGCCAACGATCGCAAGCAGCAGCAGGGCGTAGAATTCACCACGCTCTGACTGTGTTCGCCGCAAGAATGGTCCGGCGATCAAGACTGTCAAAAACGAAGCGGCGAGAATATAGATGTCGACGTAAGCTGCGAGAGGACCTACTTCTAGCATTCCGTTCCACACGGTGCCGGGCAAGGGCATGGTGAGACGACACCATGCGGCGCCACCAAGCGCCAGCAACGCCATGAAGCATGGTGTTCTATGCCACCGTGGTAGGAAGGCTTCGACAAGAAGAATCAGGCCGGCCGAAATCGTGAGGACGATCTCGGGGAGCACGGCAATGAAATCGTTTGGAGTCGGGGTGAACACGGTCCTATCTCCTCCTCACCGCTCGATCAGAAAGCGCACGGCTGCTTCCATGGGCCCGAGAAACGTATTTGGATGAACCCCGATCCAGACGATCAGGATGAGTAGTGGCGCAAGTGCCAGCATCTCTCGGAGATTCATGTCCTTCAGATTCTTGTTTTCTTCATGCACGAGAGGGTTCCAGAACACGCGCTGGAACATCCACAGCATGTAGACGGCCCCGAAGATGATTCCAAGAGCAGCCAACACGACGGCGATCGGGAACTTGCTCCAGGCACCCGCGAGGATCAGAAACTCGCCGATGAACCCGTTCAGACCCGGAAGGCCAATCGACGACAGGGTAACTATCAGGAAAGCGCCGGTGTATACGGGAACTACCTTTGCGATGCCGCCGTAGTCCTCGATCAATCGAGTGTGGCGCCGCTCATAGAGCATTCCCACGAGCAGGAAGAGCGCACCGGTGGAAAGTCCGTGATTGATCATCTGGAGCACAGCGCCCTGAGTCGAGGCAACAGTTCCTGCTGCCAGACCTAGCATCACGAAACCGAGATGGCTTACTGAGGAGTAGGCAACCAGCTTTTTGATATCAGGCTGGACCATAGCGACCCAAGCGCCGTAGAGAATCCCAACAACCGAGAGAACGAGAATTACGGGGATAGCGAGTTCCCACGCATCCGGAAAGAGCGGGCGATTGAATCGCAAGAATCCGTATGTTCCGAGTTTGAGCAGCACGCCGGCAAGAATCACCGAGCCACCTGTGGGGGCCTCAACATGCGCATCAGGGAGCCAAGTGTGGAACGGGAACATGGGAACCTTGATGGCGAATGCCAAGGCGAAGGCCAGGAACACGAGGAGTTGCGGGCTTGCCAGGAAGGTCGTACCGATTACCATTTGCGGCGCGGTGAGTAGGAAGTCGTTGTACGCAAACGACCATTCACCGGTGACTCCATGATGGAAGGCTGCGAGGTAGAGAATAGCGACCAGCATCAGTAGAGAACCAATCATCGTGAAGATGAAGAACTTGACTGCCGCGTAGATCCTGCGACGCCCGCCCCAGACTCCGATAATGAAGTACATCGGAATCAGCATCAGCTCCCAAAAGACATAGAAAAGGAACAGGTCGACAGCCAAAAACGCGCCGATCATCCCAGTCGTAAGCAGAAGCAGAGAGATATGAAAGCCTTTGACGTGTTCGGTGATAGAAGTCCACGACCCGAGGATCACGATCGGAATCAATAGGGTGGTCAACAGCACTAAGAGAAGCGACACTCCATCGACTGCGAGCGAGTATGAGATTCCATACGCAGGGATCCAGCTGAATTTCTCAGCGAGCTGGAAACCTGGGTTATCGGGGTCGAAGCGCAGCCAGATCTGACACGAGATCGCAAACACGGCGACTGAGGCCAGAAGGGCGAGCCAGCGATGGACCTGAACATAGCGTGACGGCAGCAACCCGAGGAGTAGCGCAACGGTTACCGGGGCCAACGTTACGGTTGAGAGCAGTAGGGGAAAGTCCACATGAACCTCCGACTCACCACAGGATGACGGCAAGCGCGAGAATACCGAGCGCCACCGAGAGAGCGTAGTTGCGAACGTTGCCGGTTTGGAGGAAGCGCAGAAGCTCACTCGTCAGATCGGTGACAAAGGCTGTGCCGTTCACGATGATGCCGTCAATGATGATCACGTCCACCACCTTCCAGCAGAAGAGGCACACGCGGTGCAGGAAGCGGACAACGGCCAGATCGTAGAGTTCGTCGACATAGTACTTGTTCAGAAGTACACGATGGCTGAAGGCGAATCTCTCGGCGAGTCGTTTCGGAGTCTCTAGCGCCTTCTCACCAAAGTAGAAGCGATAGGCAAGGTAGATCCCTCCGGCAGCCACTGCTACGGAGAGGAACATGAGTCCGAGTTCAAGTGGCACGCTGACCGCGTGACCTACGTGCTCGGCGCCGTGTTCCGCGGCACCAGGATGGAGCACAACGGGACCTAGGAAACGCTCGATGAGGTTCCAATCCTTGTGTAGGAGTTGTCCCGGGAATCCTATGATCGCGCCACCAATGATGGAAAGCACCGCGAGAGCTTGCAGCGGCAGAGTCATCGTCCACGGGGATTCGTGGAGATGATGTTCGGCATCCTCTCCTCCGCGGAACGACCCATGGAAGGTCATGAAGACCAGTCGGAACATATAGAAGGCTGTCAGGAACGCGCCGCACAGTCCGAGAGCCCAAAGTGCGAAATAGACCTTACCGAAGTGATTGACATCGGTGAGACCGGCCTCGAAAGCTTTGGCCAAGATCATATCCTTCGAAAAGAACCCGGCCAGCGGAGGGATGCCTGCGATCGCTACGGTTGCAGCGAGGAAGGTCCAGTACGTTTTTGGCATGTACTTCTTAAGGCCGCCCATCTTGCGGATGTCCTGTTCACCGCCGCAGGCATGGATGACCGAACCGGAGCCGAGGAAGAGGCATGCCTTGAAGAAGGCATGGGTCACGACGTGGAAGATTGCCGCAACATACGCACCGACACCAGCGGCCAGAAACATGTATCCGAGCTGCGAGACGGTGGAGTAGGCGAGGACCTTCTTGATGTCGTTCTGCACGAGCCCTATGGTCGCGGCAAAGACTGCAGTCAAACCGCCGACTACGGCAACAACCAGCATTGCGGTTGCACTGAGCTGATAGAACACATTGCAACGAACGACCATGTAGACGCCGGCAGTTACCATCGTGGCTGCGTGGATGAGTGCTGAAACCGGAGTCGGTCCAGCCATAGCGTCGGGCAGCCAGACATAGAGTGGAAGTTGTGCGGACTTGCCACACGCTCCAACGAAGAGCAGGAGTCCAATCAGAGTGGCTGTGCCAGCGAACTGATGAGAATCAGCTGCGGCTGCGGGAAACATCTCACCGAACTCGGCCGAACCGAAGACGGCAAACGCGACGAAGATTGCGAGTAGGAATCCGAAATCGCCGATGCGATTGACGATGAATGCTTTCTTCCCGGCCGATGCACACCAATCCTTCTCGAAGTAGAAGCCAATGAGTAGGTAGGAGCAGAGCCCAACACCCTCCCAGCCGACGAAGAGCACGGGAAGGTTCGATCCGAGCACCAAGACCAGCATCGAGAACATGAAAAGGTTGAGGTATGCGAAATAGCGCGCGTACGCCTTGTCATCCTCTTCGTGCATGTAGCCGACGGAGTAGAGGTGGATCAGGAAGCCAACAAAGGTGACGAACGAGATCATGATCGCAGACAACTGGTCGAGTTGCAGCGACGCATTCACCACGAACCGTCCGGCGGCTATCCATGTGAAGTAGCGTTCGACGACGACTGCCGTGGGCCCCTGCAGGTACTGCCACAGTGCAACGTAAGTGAGTACGGTCGTCGTTCCAACGGAACCGAGCCCAACCGCAGTCACCAGTCGTTTCTTGGGAAGCCACACTCCGAGTGCGAAGTTGACGATCGCCCCAGCGAGGGGAAGAATTGGAATCAGCCAGAGGTAGCCGAGCATCGCTACCACCTCCTACCAGCGAAGAACGTTGACGCGATCCACGTCAATCGTCCCCTTGAGACGGTGTAGAGCAATGTAGAGGGCGAGGCCGACAGCGGCCTCTGCTGCGGCAATGCCAATAACGAAGAACACGAAGAGCTGACCCGCCAGGGCCGCCGTCGCGGTTCCTGCATCGGCTGCGAAGCGCAGGGCGAAGGCGACGAACGCGAGATTCCCGGCGTTCAGCATGATCTCCAGCGAGAGAAAGATCGCGATGCCGTTCCTCCTGAGCAGCACGCCAAGTGTGCCGATCGAGAAGAGCACCGCAGAGAGAACCAGTACCCAAGTGTGTGGGATGGCAATCGCTTCACCCATCATGATGCCGACTCCCTCTTGGCGAGATAGACCGCGCCGACGATGGCTGCCACCAGTACGACCGAGATGAACTCAAACGGGAAAAGATGGGACCCGACGAGTGCCTTGCCGATAGGGAAGACCGTGCCTTGACCTGCATCGGCTAGCACCGCCCCTTTGGCAGGAGCCAGTTTTGAGACACCGTAGATCGTAATGGCGCCAACTCCGATGGCGGCGATTGCGCCAAGAACAGCCTGCAGCGGCCTGCCACTGCCCAAGCGTTCGACGCGGTTGATATTCAGCAGCATGATCACAAAGAGAAACAGCACGAGAATCGCGCCGGAGTAAACAATGAGCTGGATCGCTGCCAGAAAGTCCATGCCAAGCACTGCAAAGATCGCGGCCAGAGCAAAGAAGACCATGACCAGCGACAGAACGTTGATCACTGGAGAGCGGTGTGCGATGGCGAGTATCGAGAACAAAACCGCCAGGCCGGCCGCGACAAGGAAAACAATCGTCACCATGGCCATACCCCCTACAACAATCCTTTTGCCATGAGAAAACCGACGAGAAGGAAGTTCAGAACCGAAAGCGGGATCATGACCTTCCACCCCAGCGCCATGAGCTGGTCGAAACGGAAGCGCGGTAGGGTCCACCGCACCCAGACGAAGAACCAGAGGAACATCGCCACTTTCGTAGCGAAGACAACGAGCGACATGATGGCGCCTGCCCAACCTGCCAAAGGTATGTCGATCCAAGGCAGGTTCCAGCCGCCGAAGAAGAGAATGACGACGAGGCATGCTCCGACCGTCATGTGCACGTATTCGCTCATAAAGAAAGCCGCGAATTTCATCGCCGAGTACTCTGTGTGATATCCCGCAACGAGTTCCGAATCCGCTTCGGGAAGGTCGAATGGCAATCTGTTCGTCTCGGCGAAGACAGCTATCATGAAGGTAATCGCGCCAATGCACTGAGGAATGCAGTTCCACGCCGGGAAATAGCCCCACCGTAAGCCTGATTGGGAAGCGACGATCTCGTGGAGGTGCAGGGAACCTGCAGCCATCAGAACCCCGACGACCGAGATCGTCATCGCAAGCTCGTATGAGATCGCCTGAGAGGCGGCGCGAATCCCTCCGTAGAGGGAGTATTTATTGTTCGACGCCCAGCCCGCGAGAACGACCGAATAGACGCCCAACGAGCTGATCGCGAAGATATAGAGAATGCCTATGTTCAAATCGGGGGCAACAATGAACCCGCCGATGGCCTGTCCGAAGGGTTCCAAGCCGTCGTCCATTCCAACCGGAACCGCAACAAAAGTTGACAGCGCAATGACAAGGGCAATCGTTGGCGCCAGAATGTAGAGAAGCTTATTTGCTTCTGCCGGAATCAGATTCTCTTTTGTGATGAGCTTTACGGCGTCAACGACCGGCTGAAACAGGCCGAGCGGACCCACTCGGTTGGGACCAAGCCGATCCTGAATCAAAGCCGAACCTCGACGCTCGACCCAGACCATGATCGGAACGATGGTCAGGAGCACGACCAGGCCGATAGCCAACTTGGCGCCGACGACGATCAACTCAGCCCACATTCGGGACCTCCTCCAGAACCTGAATTCCGGGCTCGAAAGCCAAGCGCCCATAGGTCATGCCCGCGAAAACGGGAACTTCGGCGGCGAGCTGAAGGAACACATCTCTCGGCGACGACGCGATTTCGAACTCGCTGTCGACCGCTCGTGTCAGAAGGCTGAAAATCTCCCACGGAGGTTTTGCCATCTGCGCGGGATACAGTCCTCGCTTTGCAAGCTGTACTCGACCTGTTGACGATGTGTAGGTGCCCTCGGTCTCGATCCACGAGGTCTGCGGTATCAGCCACTTGGCTCGCCGAGAAAGCGGTGTTTGGAATCTGCCCATCACGACAATGTCCTGGCCCTTGAGGAGATGAGCAGGATCGTCTTCCTGAAGCCATGGGTGCGAATAGGCGTCGAATATCAATACAGGGCAGTTTGACGATAGGAGAAACTCTTCGAGTTCGCCCTTTTCCACCATATGCAGGCCCAGCAATCGTGCCCCGTTGCTGTTGGGGTGCGAGTCGAATGAAGAGATCCAATCGCCGTGCGAGTTCTTGATCTGTCGCTCGTCGCCCTTCCACTCTGGGACGACTACCTCGGCGTCCAACCGTCTCACGAAGAGTTCGCGGGCAAGGAAGAGGGCCTCGTTAGACAGGTTTGCGGAAAGAACGACTCGCACTTTCGCGTCCGACTTTATGACTTCAGCGGCGCCTTCGATGAGGCTCGCCCAATCGACGTCCTCATGATGCTTGCCGGATTTCTTCCGGGGCTTGGCAATCTCTCGCGCGTTGAGTGACTCAGCCAA
>JAAESQ010000457.1 GCA_024229275.1 bacterium
CACAAAGAGGAAATGAAGGGGCGGTTCAAAGAACCGCCCCTTTTCTCTTGTGGGCCCGTAGGAGATTGAACAGACACCACACCAGAGGGAGCGGCTCATGAACATTGGCAGATGTCCGAGCTGCCAAACGTTCATCCGCTCATCCTGGTGGGGCACCGCGCCCACTGGGCGCGAGTTACACGCAGAGGTAGCAGAGAAGGACAAAATTTCTGCGTGCTCCTGTTCAACAGTGCCCTCTGAGTTGTCTATGCGAAGCCCGGCCCATCCGTAATCAATGAGTGGTCCTCCCGAAGGGAAACACGAATACCCGGGTGGCCGGCACCTTTCCCGGCGGTGACTCAAAGAATGACAAAACTGCAAAAAAGGCTGTCATCCTGAGCGAAGCGACGTTCGACGTCGCGGAGTCGAATGGATCTCCCGTTTCAAATGGCAGACCGTATGGTGCTGTATTCAAGCAGTTTGCCTAACTCGTCGGGAGATCCCTCCACTCGCCCATGGCTCGGCCGGAATGACAGTCTCGAAGGGTTTTGTCTTTGGAAGGAGAAACACGAATACCCGGGTCCCGGCACCCCTATATGGCGACCTCCACCACGCGAAACAGAAGCTCGATGGAAGTTCAGTTCTCCACCCACAGAGAATACCGACGTGACCAGCACTCCTGAAAACTTCTACTGGAGCAGTGCTTATTCTGCAACGAAGCGCTCGAGGCCCGCGCGCTGCAGTTCACTATCATGCAAGCGCTTGACGTTGATTCTCGGCCGAAGCCGATACATGAGCGCCCGGTACCCGTAGAAGAGCCGGTTGTTCCAGACAGAGATCGGCATAGCCCGAGTGTACCGCCGTCTGATGAGTGTGCTCATGAACTCGATTCCACGCCTCAGATAGTCGTCATCGAACTCGAACTCTCCGTCGTAGCGAAGCGGCTCCCAGAACCAATCGAGAATTTCGTGGAAGGCTTTGATCCGTTTCTCGTTCTTCATTTCCTCGTCCGTGAGGAGCGATGCTTTCTGGATCGTCCGAACCTGTGCGTCTCCGCCGTGTTGCAGTGCTTCGAGACCGAGCTCCATCAGCTCCTGCTCGTCTTCTGAGAAGATCCGGCAACAGCCGAAATCGATCAGACCCAGCCGGCCGTCCTCCATGAGGATGAAGTTGCCCGGGTTGGGATCGGCGTAGGACATCCTGGCCTGATAGAGGAGACGGAAGGTTAAGAGACTTATCTGGGTGGCGCGAAGGTCACGATCCTGCTGGGACGGATCCCTCTCCAGGAATTCCGTGAGATGCACCCCTTCCAGGTACTGCATGGTAAGAACGCGCCTTGATGAGAGTTTCGGATAGCAGAGAGGAATGACGATGTCATCTTTCGACGCCAACGCAGTTCGGGCCAGTTCCATGAACTCGACCTCACGGGTGTAGTCCGTTTCTGTCTCCAGCGTCTTCTGCACATCCTCGGTCTGATCAATGAGGTTCTGCCAATCCCTGGTCCCCCGCAGAGGAGCCAACATCGCCTTCATGTTGCTGAAATCGGAAGCGATCGTCCTGGCGATATTTGGGTACTGCACCTTGATGGCGACAGGCTCTCCTGATTTCAGCCGCGCACGGTGAACCTGACCCAGGGACGCCGCCGCGAAGGCTTCTGGTTCGAAGTCGTCGAAGAGTCCCTCCGGGTCTGTCCCGAGTTCGTTTCGTATCGACTCCCGGAGCAGGGAGAAGTGCATCGGAGGTGCCTCGAATTGCAGCGAACTCAATACATCTACATACTGCTCGGGGACAATCTTCGGGTACTGGGCGAGCGCCTGGCCGATCTTCATGATTGCACCGCGAAGGTAGCCCATCCCACCGAGCAGTTTCATGGCAGCGTCCACATGGGCCTGTTTCCTGCGCAGTTCCTTTTCCTCTTCTCCGGCAAAGCCGCTCTTCAGCCAGTACGCGAGATATCCGGCGGCGATCTTTGCCTGCAGAGATCCCAGTGCCCACAACCGTACCAGCCGGCCGGTAGGGACAGGCTGGTGGGCGAGGTTTCGCAGAAGCTCCTCCATGGCTCCTGCCTGATCCTTTCCCTCATCGAGGTCGGCCGGCAGGGCGTCAAAGATTTCCGTCATATTCCGATTCGAATTCATCGGGTGCCTCCTTCGTGCTCGTCCCGGGCTGAGGTGGTCAGTGAAGCGGCGAACAGACGTGTCGCCTGGTCCAACATGGCAAGCGTGTCCTCCTGGTTGGGCGATTCGTCTCTCGACCAGAAGGCGAGTACTCCAAGGTAGAGACTCCAGTACAGGTGGAGCGTGACCGAGGTTGCGGCGTCGGGGCCGCGCCTGTTGATGATCATTTCGGCTACTGTCCCAAGGTGTTCCTGGCGAGCCTTTTCCCCTTCACTGCTGGTCTGGGAGGAACCGAAGGGGCTCAGTGCCGTCTCCAGAATTGGACCGACAAAGACCCTGTACGGTCGTATCTCTCTCAGCTCCGAGGCGCTCAGGGCGAACAACCCCTCCTCGAGTGTGGGGATTCGTTGAACGTTCTCCCGGAAACGGTCCCGCCCCCGCTCCAGGGCCTCCGCCAGAATCGACATCCCCAAGGACTCCTTGTTGGGGAAATAGTTGAAGAGAGTCCCGATGGCGATACCCGCGGCTCGAGAAAGATCCCGGGTGGTCGTCCCTTCGAATCCCTTTCTCTGAAACTGGCTCCTCCCAGCGGTGAGGATCCTCTCCCGAACTTCCTGCTTGGCTTTGGCGGTGATTCGCACACTCAACTCCTTATATGAGCACGCTCACAATATAGGAGTGTGAGAAGGCGATGTCAATAGGAAAGTGAGCTTGCTCATAATATCTTTCGCGTGCTTTCATCTGGTCTTCTTTAACGATTAGCCATCGTAAGTCGTGGGGCTAGAGGGATTTTTGAACCACGAAGAGCACGAAGAACGCTAAGAAAGCACAAAGAGGGAAAGAAAGAAGAGGCAGTTCGGAGAACCGCCTCTTTTCTCTTGTTCTTGGGGCCCTTGTGGCACTCGTGACGGCCATCATCATCGTAAAGGTGAGGCCCGTGAGTTTTGAACAGGAGGTAACGGAGGAAACGGAGGGGGGGGGATGGAGCGCGATGGGAGAAGGGCGCGTTCGGCGGCGCGTGCCTGGCTCCGCTCGGGAAGGGCGATGGGAGCATTGGTCGCCGGGCTGACCTTGGCCTTGGGTCAGGGTTTGAGGGTCTTTAGGTTTGGTACGGATGGATCATTCATGGCCCGCCCCCAGCGCCCTCGACGCGACTCATTGCCTTGATTTCACCAAAACCCGCGCTCCTCGCGCGTTCCCCCTAGCTCCTTCCTCGTCGCTCCGTTCCTCGGAATACGCTGGGTGTGCTCGACTCGCGCTTGCCCTAGGCTAAGGTCCACCAAACGTTAGATTCTCCAAACGCCCTGCCCGTGCAGTGCCAGGCATTGAGGTTTTGAGATCCCTGGGTCGCGGGTGGTTGGTGCGCTCGAGTTCTCAAAACATCATGTCTGGCACCTGCCGCCGAAAGCGACCTTCTCCCAACGCTCTCAACGTTCGCACGCCGGGTTGGTTGTCACTCATCGTTGAAGGAAACATGAATACCCGGGTGCCTGGCACCTTTCTTCGGGTTGGACTCCATATGTCGTCTCGAAATAGAGAATCGAATTCGGCTCTGCTTTGTTCTTCGACCCGAGCCATCCCCTCAAGGATCGCGTGAGGTCTAGTCGCCGTCCGACACCGCCTTCGCCAGTTACTCGCCGAGTCTGGCTTCGAGGTCCCCGAGCGGCTGAGGTCGCCCCAAAAGGAAGCCTTGAAAGACTGCGCATCCGAGGTTCTTCAGGATCTCGAGCTGAGCGTCGTTCTCGACTCCTTCTGCTACAACCTCGATGCCCAGGCTGTTCGCAATTTGTACCACACCGGCAACAATGGCTCGTTCAACGACTTCAGTGTCGATACGACTGACGAAGCAACGGTCGATCTTGATGCGATCGACCTCGAGCGAAGTCAGGTAGCTGAGGGACGAATAGCCGGTCCCGAAATCGTCAATCGAGACGGTTATTCCGCGTTCGCGTAGCTTTGCGATCTGTTCGCGGGCATTGTCGGGTTCTGAAAGAAGAACTCCTTCGGTAACTTCCAGTTCAATGAAGCTCGGACTCAAGCCGGCCTCGGCAATCGCAGTAAAGAGAAGATCAGCCAGGTCAGACCTTCGAAACTCGAGCGCCGACAGGTTGACCGATAGCCTGAAGTCCAGCAGGTCTCGACTCCGAAGAGTTGCTGCATCGCGCAGCACCGTATCGAAAACCAGCCTATCGAGGTCGAGAATGATACCTGTCTCCTCGGCAATCGGGATGAAATGCGATGGGGAGACGTCATCTGATCCGGGGCGGCGCCACCGGGAGAGTGCCTCGGCAGTCACGATCTTGCCCGAACTGTTGAACATAGGTTGATAGACGACCTGAATCGATCCATTCGCGACGGCTTCGCGAAGATCGCGTTCCAGCCGCCACCGATCAACCGTGCGGGCGCCGACAGCAGAGTCGAAGACACACCAGCTGTTTCTGCCCATCTGTTTCGCTCGGTAGAGTGCGGCTTCAGCAGATCTCAGCACGGTGTCTGGATCGTCTCCGTGGTCTGGAGCATGGGCGATACCGATACTTGCAGTTACGATGAATTCATAGGTGTCGATGGTGAAAGGACCGGAAAGCGCATCAACCACTGATTGAGCGATCGCCAACACCTCTTCCGTTGACCTGTCACACATCAGCACGACAAACTCGTCGCCACCCCAACGACAAACGAGGCAATCGCTTGGGGCGGTGGCTGCTATACGCCTGCCGACTCTCCGAAGCACGCGGTCACCAACCTGGTGCCCGAGCGAATCATTAATGTCTTTGAAGTGGTCAAGGTCGACGAACAAGACATAGACGATTCCGCCGTCCGTCATGCGAGCGAGCTTGTCTCCGAGATGGCGTTCGAACTTCGCTCGGTTCGGCAGGCGCGTCAGCTGATCAACGTAGGCGAGGTCGCGCAGAGCGATTTCTGCACGTTGTCGCTTGTGGGCACGCTCCTTGCGCTTGTGATACAGACTGGTTCCGGCCGCTCCAACCGTGGCAATGGCGATCAGGCCATAGGCGAGCTTGGCCATCGCCGTGAGATACCAAGGTGGTCTCTTGATCACTCTGATCGAACTGGGTGCGCCCCAATCGCTCCCCGCCTCTTTGGCTTTCACTTCAAAGCTGTATCTACCCGAAGGGAGATTGAAGAAGGTGGCAAAGCGACGGTCGGCCGGCTGCTCGACCCAGCCCACCGTGTGCCGGCTGAGGCGATAGGCGTATAGGGTTGCTTCGGGCCGACGTGTGGTGGTGGCGGCGTACTCGAACGTGAGGTGATTTGCGCCGGAATCGAGGTCCAGAGCGTTGCCCGTGGCCCAGAGAGAACCGGGCCATGAATCCCCGTTGACCGAGATGTCGACAATCTCCACTGTCGGCGCGGGGACCGGAAGGGTAGACAGG
>JAAESQ010000458.1 GCA_024229275.1 bacterium
AGTGAGTTCAAAGCGTCACCCATGTTCTCGACATCGCTTAGGGCTCGCGCAAAAATAACTTCACATTTTCGCGTCCCGTCTTCAGGTGATCTTTGGCCGCGTCTCAATCGCAAAATCCTCGAAATAGTGCGACTATTCCTGTGGTTTTGCTCAATCGACGCAACCAAATCTGATCCAAATCCGGGCGCCAACTCTGTGAATTTATTTTTGCGCGAACCCTAAGAGTGAAGGAGTAAGAAATGCGTTTTGATAAATTGACACTCAAAGCTCAAGAAATCATGCAGGACTCGCAGCAGGTGGCCGAGCGCAAGGGCCAGCAGCAGATCGAGCCCGAGCATGTGTTACGGGCCATCCTGGATCAACGGGACGGCGTCATACCGCCCATCCTGGGCAAGATCGGTGTCAGTCAGGAGCAACTCGTCGAGGCCGTCGAGGCGGCCCTGGAGAAGATTCCCCGGGTCACGGGCGCCGGCACGGGCCAGGTGTATATCGCGCCTCGTACGAAGGTGGTGCTGGACAACGCCTTTGGCGAGGCCGAGCAGATGAAGGACGAGTATGTCGGGCTCGAACACATCCTGCTTGCGATCCTGGATGAGGACGGCGAGGCGGGCCGGATACTCAAATCCGCCGGAATCACCAGAGAGGCCGTGCTGCAGTCTCTCGTCGACGTCCGCGGTGGGCAGAGGATCACGGAT
>JAAESQ010000459.1 GCA_024229275.1 bacterium
ACGTAGCGGCACGCATCGGCGCCACGACCTTCAACGCGGACGGCGTCGTCGGCGTTCCTCCAGAGTTCACGGGAACCACACTCACGTTGTCTGCCAAGGGCCCAGACATGTCTGCGTACGCTGGTTTGCTAGGCATCGATCTGCCGGCCGAGTCGTTCGCGGTAGCCGGCCGACTCATTCCCGAGGGCAACTACATTACCCTAGAGGGTGTTAAAGCGCGGCTCGGACGAAACAAGGGGACAATCGCAGGAAAGATTAAGGCTGCCGTCGGCTTCGTGGGAAGCGACATTCGTCTGAACGCCGAAGGTCCTGGGTTGGCTTGGCTGGAGCCCATCACCGGACTGTCCGATCTGCCAGCGCAACCCTACCGTGTTGACGGCAGATTGAGAGTTCGGTCTGCCGGGCTCCAACTGGATGACGTCAAGGTCGGTCTCGGAGATCTATCGCTCAGGGTTGGCGGTTTTGTCGCCTCGTCGCCAGGGTTTGAAGGCACCAAGGTCTCGCTGCAAGCTCATGGACCTGATATCTCCATTCCGGCGTCACTGGCTGGATTGAGCACCCTTCCTCGAGATTCATTTCGTGTGTCAGGCACTTTCAGTGTGACTCCCAACGGATATGGTTTGGAAGGCATTGATGCTGCACTTGGAGACATTTCAGCTAAAGCCAACGGCATTGTCGGAGTTGGACCGGAGCTGTACGGCACCCGCCTCAACTTCGAAGCCAACGGCAGCAGGTTGTCCGCCCTGGACTGGATCGATGATCGCGTCCAGCTCCCTGGCGCCCCGTTCTCTGCGTCAGGCCGTATCGGCATCGGGCCGGACGGATACCGGCTCGAACAGGTGACGGCCGAACTCGCCGGTCATCGCGTCGAGGCCGATGGCACCGTCGTGCCCAAACCTGACCTCATTGGAAGCAACATGTCGGTTTCAATCGCTGGCCCGGACCTCGGCCATGCCGGCCGCATGGTCGCGGAAACTGATCTAGTTGAGCTGCCAGCCCTTCCGGAAAAGCCGTACACCCTCACAGGCAATCTTCGTATCAGCGACACGGGGTATGAACTGCAGACGATCGACATGACTCTCGGCGCGGCGATGGGAAGGCTCGATGGGATGATCGGACGCCCTCCCGAGCTGCTCGGCACCGACATCACTATCGACGGAGACGGTCCCAACGCGTCGCTGTTCACCGCGCTCACTGGGGTCAGCGTGCCGGTGACGCCGTTCCGGTTCAACGGTCGAATCCAGCGACAGGATGCTGGATTTCGCTTCGAAGATCTGTCGGTCCAACTCGGGGAATACCATGCAACGATCGACGGCACGCTGGGTGAGCCGCCGAAGTTGGCTGGTACCGATGTCCTGCTCCACGCCGAAGGGCCAAGCCTGTTGCTCTTCGAGCAGCTCTTCGATCTACCGTCACTCCCCCACCAGCCGTTCCGGGTGGACGGTCGTTTCAATGGCGATCCTCGACACTTCAGTGGCGAACGGATTGCGGTGCAGATCGGAGAAAGCGACGTTGCGGGTGAGTTCCGGTTGGACCTGACGGGAACACCGCGTCTGCGGGCTGAACTCGAGTCGCGGCGGCTGGACGTGGCCGGGTACCTCGCTAGGCGTGCAGCCCAGAAACGAGAAATCGCGGAAAACGAAGAAACGCAACCCGCCGAACGACGCGACCGAGTGATTCCCGATACCCCTCTCGAGCTCGAAGTGATTCGCGACGCCAACGCTGACGTGGTGTGGACCGTTGCCGAGCTGCAAATGCCCATCGACCGGTTTCACGACATCACGATCGATTTGGCCCTCGATGATGGTCGACTCCAACTCGGTCCGATGGCAGCCACTGGTTCGTCAGGCGGAGTCTTGAACGCCGATCTCTTGCTCGAACCAGCAGGTGCGGCATACAAGCTGACGACCAACCTGACTGTCGAGGGCGGTTACCTCAACCTCTCCGGACAGCGAGGGAATCTCAGCCAGCGGCCAGAAGTGGATATCTACCTTCAGTACTCGGGCGCGGGAGCTTCGGCTCATGAGCTG
>JAAESQ010000460.1 GCA_024229275.1 bacterium
AATTTGTAGGAGGATTGGTGAAATGAACATATCCAAAGGGTGCATGAAACAGATCGGAATAACGCTCCTGTTGATTTTCACTATTCCAGCATTAGCTCAAACTCAAGAATCTCCGCGATTGAAAGGAGAATATTTCGGACAGGAGCCGCCTGGAGAAATAGCTGTGAAGTTCAATAATGGAGTTTTAGTTGGTGATCGTTACAGCTTCAACATCTCATTCTCACCAGATGGACAGGAAATGTTCTTTTCATATTACAAATCCCGACCTGAGAATCCGAAACCTGCATATGAAATCAAAACCTATACGCAGGTCTCTGGAGTCTGGGAAGGGCCGGTAACAGCGTTCTTTTCAGGAGTATATTCTGACGTTGATATCACGTTTTCACCGGATGGCAGCACGCTCTTTTTTGTTTCAGATCGTCCTCATCCACGAACCGGGGAATTGGACATTTATTACATAAAGAAAGTGGAAGGCGGTTGGTCGCAGCCTATCTATGCAGGGGAAGAGGTCAACAGCGGGACAAGCGAAGTGTATCCCTCTCTTTCTGATAGGGGTAATCTGTTCTTTGCCTCAGGTCGTGAGGGGGGCTTCGGAGCGAAGGATATCTACAAAGCCGAATGGGTAGATGGTCAATTTGCCAATGTTGTCAATCTAGGACCGGCGGTCAACACCGAGCACAATGAATCCAATCCATTCATCGCCCCGGATGAAAGTTACATTGTCTTCAATGTGCAGTTACCGGAAAACGACTTCAATCCACAAATCTACGTTTCGTTTCAACTAGAGAACGGTAGCTGGACAAAGGCAGAGAGCCTTGGGGAATCAGTGAACACCATTGACGGAGAGTCTGCAGCTACGATAACACCGGACGAAAAGTACCTATTTTTTAAACGTCGTGAAGGAGTGAATCGTGGAATTCACTGGATTAGCACAGACATTATCAAGAGAATGAGAACTGAAACATTGAAACATTAACTCTGGATCATATGCGTGCATAGAATCCACATTCTATGTAAAACCTGTAGTTGGATCTAGCTACAATAGGCACACCACCATAATGTACGTTTGTGTCGTTTTGTTGAAGGCTGATATTCTTCTTCACCTCGGTCACTACTAATGTGTTTGATTCTTCATGCGCATCATCGTGCAGATGAGGTAGTTCCTCGATTTTTCAGAGCTTTTACGAATCGATCACATTTTTAACAATCTGCCTCCTCGTGAAACCGTAAAACAACGCGTGTTGTCACGGGGGGGTCTGATGAAACAAGCTCTAGGTATCGTGCTATTGATGATTCTCAATCCTTGTAACGTACTCGCTGATGACGCTTCGCAGTGGAGGGGGCCTGGCGGAAGCGGGGTCTATCCTGAATCGGGCCTTCTCAGCCAATGGCCGGAGGGCGGTCCACAATTGCTATGGTCTAACGACGGCATTGGAACTGGATACTCATCAGCCTCAGTCTACGGCGATACTATCTACGTCACCGGGCGAAACGGTGATCTCGACTCTCTGAGCGCACTCTCGCTGAGCGGAGAACTCAAGTGGAGTGTCCCATTTGGCTCCGCTTGGGATCAGTCGTACGGGGAAACACGGACCACGCCGACGGTCGAAGAAGGCCGGGCTTATGTGATTAGCGGACAGGGTGAAGTCGCCGCAATCGACACAAGCAAGGGCAGCATCGTGTGGTCAGTTCCCGCATATGAGAGATTCAAAGGCGAGTATGGAAGGTGGGGAGTCTCTGAATCACCACTTATGGTCGAAGACAAGGTTATCTATACGGTTGGAGGCGAACTGACGACGGTTGTCGCCCTCGACAAGCGAAACGGCGAGACCGTGTGGCAGAGTGAAAGCCTGAACGACTCAACGGCCTACGTCTCTCCGATTCTGATTACGGTGGGCGGCAAGAAGATCATCGTCGGCGTCACGGCAAACTATGTTCTAGGTCTGGAGGCGAAGAACGGGGATACGCTGTGGACCTACGAGTACACGAAGATTGATCCGGACGAATCGCCCGGCGTAGGCATCAACGCGAATACCCCACTGTTTATAGACGGCATGCTGTTCGTCACGAGTGGATACAACCACATCGGGGCGATGTTCAAAGTGTCCGAGGACGGTGATGCGATCGAACCGCTGTGGACAAGTCGGGCCTTAGACACTCACATGGGAGGCGTTGTCCATGTCGACGGGTACATCTATGGGGCCAACTGGATCAACAATCGTACCGGGAACTGGGTGAGCCTGAATGCCAAGACCGGAAAGACGATGTATGAGACGGAGTGGATGACAAAGGGTTCCATAATCTCCGCTGACGGAATGCTCTACTGCTATGAGGAAAAAAACGGGTATCTCGCTCTTGCAAAGGCAACTCCGGAGGGCTTTGACGTCATCAGCAGCTTCCAGGTGACTCTGGGTGAGGGCCCTCACTGGTCTCATCCTGTCATTGCTGACGGAGTGCTCTATATGCGACACGGTGATGTCCTGATGGCCTACGACGTGAGGGAGAACTGACCATCACTTTCAAGGGTATTCGGCTTTGAATCTGTACAGCGATCCAACCAGAAGCTGGCTGACGGTCACGCAGGGGACTACCACGTCGCGGGTATGCCGACAGTCAGATTGCCAAGATTTGTGGCATAGTCACGGAGTTGAATTCACGATTGTGAGAGTGAGGTTGCCATGACCGATGCCGCAGTTCCATCGTCCAACCCCGACGAGGCCGAACGCTCAGTGCTTCGTGCGACTCTGGTCAATCGTCGTCATCGCCTTGCACAGCTCCCAGAGTCTGCTCTCGGGCCCAATGTGGTCGGCTTACTCGCCGATGTGGACGCCGCTCTCGATCGACTCGAAAGATCCAGCTTCGGGACTTGTACGAACTGTGCTGGAAACGTCGAAATAGACCGCCTGCGTGCCGACCCGACAACTACCATCTGCCTCGACTGTTTGAGTCAACCGGAACGCCGTGCCCTCGAGCACGACTTGGAGCTGGCGTGGCAGGTGCAGGAATCGCTATTGCCGCCACATGACTTCGTATTCGATGATTGGGTTGGCCATTACCTGTACCGGCCGCACGGTGCGGTGGGCGGTGACTACGTGGATGTCCTGCCGGTGGAGGGTGACAATAACAAGCTGCTGGTGATGCTAGGCGACGTATCCGGAAAGGGAGTAGCGGCAGCACTCCTGATGTCGCACCTGCACGCGCTGTTCCACGCCACCGCTTCGACTGGAGCGACCCTCGCGGAGGTCATGAATCGTGCCAGTCGGTTGCTTTGCGCCGCCGCCCCGAGTAACGTCTACGCAACCCTGGTGGCCGCGCGGCTGCAATCCGGTGGAGCGGTTGAACTGTGCACTGCGGGCCACACACCCCCACTGTTGGTGACAGATACCGGCGTCCGCGAGTTGGCCACCGACTGCTTGCCGCTCGGGTTGTTCTGCGAGACACCGTACACAACGCGATCGCTACAGCTCGAGCCGGGCGATGCCTTGATCCTGTACAGCGACGGTGTCAGCGAAAGCATCAACCCAGACGAACTTGAGTTTGGCACCCCCGGTTTGCGAGCGGCCGTTGAAAAGGCGAGCTGGCAGACAGCGACCGACCTGGTGAACACTGTGAGCGGTGCTGCTCTCCAACACCGCCACGGAGCCGCCGCTCTCGACGACATAAGTGTGATGGCCATTTGCAGGCAAACCACACCGACATAGATGCCACAATCGTGAAGGCGGGCCGGCGCGCTCCTGAGTCGTCAGGCACGTGAGTTTTGAACAGCTAAGATCACAAAGCTCGCTAAGGGAGCGCATAGAGAAGCCTCACTCGGCCTTGTCGGCCAAAACCTAGGAAGATGTCCGCCTCTCAGACGCAGGAATGGCTCACTCCTTCGACTCCACCTCGAGTTTGGTCATCAACTCGGAGGCCGCGGCAAAATCGGGTTTGAGCCGAATGGATTCCTGGCAATGACTGAGAGCCTCATCAAGCCGACCGAGCTTCTCGTAGCTCATGGCAGCCAGATAGTGAGTGTAGTAGCCGTACTCGGCGTCCGGGTATAGTTCCAGAGCTCCCTGGAAGAAATCGACTGAGTCTTCATAGATCCCACGGGAGTAGAGTTTTCCGCCGATGCTCATGAGAACGTACTCACTGAAATCGTAGTCTTCTTCCTGGGTGCCCAACAACTCGCGATAGCGAGCCACAGCAGCCTTTGCGCCGTCCTTCTTCCAGGAATCGTAGATCGGCTTGCAGATGTCTGATCTGGTCTCCTTGGGAACAGTCAGAACATCCACCACATAGTTGATCCAACCATTGGTTCCAACATAGCTACCCGCGTAGTCCTTGTACTCGTCAAGTACCCCAGCTTCCTGCATCTGCTCCTTGGTCTTGCCTGCGGAAAGCCCGTGTTGAACGATTTCAATAGTGTTCCTCATCATGTCTGCATAGGTCGGCAACATGTCCCAGGTGCCAACGAAATCGAAACCATTGACTTTGCCGTGGTGACCGGAAACTATCCGTGTGTCTTCAGGCAGAAGGGTCATGAGTCTCCGCGTCAGACGTTCGAACTGCAGTACGTCACCATCGCCATCGACGGAGGGAAAGTTGAAACCGTTGACCACCGAACTTACATGGGCGATTTTGTGATTTGTGAAGTGCACCATGATCTCGTTGTCGTCGTGGCTTCCTCCGATGTTGGCCAACCGGATGAGTTCGCCGTTGAAGTGAATCTCCATCGAGTCTTCGAAGGTGATGTCGGGGAACGACTCAGGGGGGTACTCACCGAAAAGGAAGGTTCCACTACGCAGCTTCTTTGGGAACAACTTGTGGGCAAGGATGATTGGATCGGGGCCAAAGAGGGCATTGCCACCTATGTGCTCGACGTGCCGATGAGTACTGATGATGTATTTCGGTACGCCAAGATCCAGACCATCCACGAATTCCTTAAAGGCTTCAACGTCAGAGTCATGGTGGGTGTCGACAAGCAGAACCCCATCCTTGCCGGTGAAAACTAGCGAGTTGTTGCTATAGCTGCCCTGGTCGGTGCTGAGTAGGAGCAAGTCCGGCGCCAAGGTTGTGACCTGGAAGTAGTCGTCGGCGACAGCTACGGTAGGGATCAGACACAGAGCAGCAAAAACAGGAATCAGGCGACGGATGACAGTTGGCATAACTTGAGTTCCTCACTTCTTGGCAGTAGTTTTTTGAGATTCTGATAAACACGTAACGTCGTTACGAATACGAACTACGTTACGATGCGTGTGAAGTTTCACGCTGTCGAGGTGTACTTATGGGAGTTTCGGATCGAAAGAAGAGAGAAACTGAGATTCTGCGCCAGAGGGTGCTGGACGTAGCCGAAGAAATCATCGCCAAAGAGGGCGTAGGTAACGTCACCATGAGACGGATCGCGTCGAGTGTCGAATACGCACCTACTGTGTTGTATCGGCTGTTCGCCAACAAGGACGATTTGATGGACCATCTCATCGCCCGCGGCTACGTTGGCGTTCGGCAGCGCTACGAAGAGACCCTCAGTGAGAGCAGCTCAGATCCTCTAAGCGCTCTCGCTGGCATTCTGAGGGTCTACGCGGACTACGCGCTGGCCTATCCTAATCATTACCGGATGTGGTTTGCTACCAGCGATATCAGGCAGAAGCACGATGATCTGAAAATGCGCCACGGCCGTCTGGAGTTTGTCGTGTTCCAAACCTGGTTTGACTGCATTGAGGCGTGCCGTGAAGCTGGCCTGTTTCAGGGCCGGAGCCAAATGGAGACATTTCAAACGATCTGGGCCCGTATGCACGGCTTTATAAGTTTGCGTATCCAGCATCCGGGTTTTCCGTGGCTACCCGTAGACAAGCATCTCGACGAGGTGCTGGACCTAAAGGGGGCAGCTGAGGAAAAACCTTTACAATGACAGTCGAGTCCGAAGAGGGAGCTATTCATGAGCGAGAGCTTTAGCCGTTTTACGGGCACCGACAATTACATCACCTCGGCGGAACTCCGCCACGCAGTCGATGTGGCGGTGGCCATTCAAAGGCCACTCCTGATACGCGGCGAACCGGGGACGGGCAAGACGCTGCTCGCGACGGCAGTGGCGGAAGATCTCGGTTTTGAACTGATCACTTGGAACGTCAAGTCGACCTCCAAAGCAGCCGATGGCCTGTATGTGTATGACACTGTGAAACGACTCCAAGACAGCCGCTTCGGTGATCACGACGTATCCGATATCCGCCAATACATCCAGTTCGGCCCCCTGGGTCGGGCGCTCACCAGTGATCAACAAGTAGTGCTCCTCATCGACGAGATCGACAAGGCAGACCTAGAGTTTCCCAACGACCTGCTGCACGAACTCGACGTCATGGAGTTCACAGTGACTGAGACCGGCGACAGCCATCAGGCAGCCCACCGTCCGGTAGTCATCATCACTTCAAATGCAGAGAGGGAGTTGCCCGATCCGTTCCTCAGACGCTGTGTCTTTCACTTCATCGAGTTCCCTGACGAGGAACTCATGACAAAAATCGTCCGCGTCCACCACCCGGATATCGGCAGCAGGCTGCTTGAGCAATGCCTTGCGAAGTTCTACTGGCTCCGTGAGGTCAAGGGGTTGCGTAAGAGGCCGTCGACTTCGGAGCTTGTCGACTGGATCGGGGCGCTCATTGCCGCGGGCATCCAGCCCGGACACATCGCCAGAGAGATACCTTTCTTCGGCGCCCTGATCAAGAAGGAGGAGGATGTAGAGGCGGTTGCAGGGGCGAGGATGGGGTCAGGTAGCAAGTGGCCCTCGGACAATGGCTGACACATCTACGAACACCGAGCCCGCGGTAATCTTCCTGTCGTTCTTCTACAGACTTCGCGGACGTGGACTCGATGTCACTCCACAGCAGTGGTTGACCGTGGTTGAGGGTCTCGCGCGTGGGTTGCACGGATCCTCTCTGGTCGGTTTCTACTCGCTCGCCCGCGGCATCCTGGTCAAGGACGAGGCTGAACTCGACGACTTCGACCTCTGCTTTGCCGTTCATTTCGAAGGACTCGATGATCAAATCGCCGCGATCGAAAAGGAGGTGTGGGATTGGCTGGAAAACCCTGTCCCACCCTACGCCATTGACCCGGAGTGGCGGAAAACACTAGACGCGGTTGACGTAGACGCGCTCCGCGCGGAGTTTGAACGACGGCTCGAAGAACAAAAGGAGCGACACGACGGTGGAGGCCATTGGATCGGAACCAGAGGTACATCTCCCTTCGGTCATTCCGGAGTGCATCCGGGAGGGATTCGAGTCGGCGGTGAGCGGGGTGGAGGTTCTGCGGTTCAGGTGGCAGCCGAACGTCGCTACCTTGAGCATCGAAAGGACCTGGTGCTTGACACCCGTCAATTGAGTCTGGCGCTGAAGAAGTTGCGGGCGCTCGAACGGATGGGGCCGGCAAACGAACTCGACGTTGACGATACGATTGACCGTACCGCCCGTTCTGGCGGTGAACTCGACTTGGTCTTCAAGCCGCCGCGAGAAAACCGGTTAGGCCTCGTTCTTGCTATGGACATCGGCGGATCGATGTGGCCGTTCAAACAACTGGTGGACACTCTCTTTTCGGCAGCTCACCAGGCGCGCCACTTCAAGCATTTCGACCATGTTTACTTTCACAACTGCATCTACGAGAGGGTCTACGGCAACTCAAGGTTCTCCGAGAAAATCCCGCTCGCCGATCTCATTCGTCGCTTCGATCGCAGCACCAGACTGGTGTTAGTAGGCGATGCTCATATGTACCCGGGGGAACTCACCGATCGTTACGGGGCGTTGGACTACACCGAGCGCAACGAAAGGCCTGGTTTGGAGTACCTGGAGCGAATACGCGACCACTTCGAGCACTGTGCTTGGTTGAACCCGCTGGACGAAAACTCCTGGTTTGCCCCGTCGATCCGACTCATCCGCCGGATCTTCCCAATGTACCCGCTGACAGTGCAGGGCGTAGAGGAGATGGCGAGGAATCTCGCCTAGGGCGGGGTTGTTCAAGGACGGAGGCGCCGCCTTCCAATGCAGGCGTAGCGAGGTCGATCAGCAGTCTGGGCACTGGACTAGATGATGGTGAGATCGCGAAGAGAGTTCCAAAGAGAATCCTCGCTTACCTTGGCGGCCAAACCCGAGAGAAATCTCCCCTTCGTCGAGGGGAAACTAAATACCCGGGTGCCCGGCACCTTCTTGATCCCCACGGCACCTTTTCTGATCCCCACCATATTGTGCGCGATGTAGGCCGATACTGGGTCAGCGACCGGCAGGAACTGACACTTTGGCGTCACCTGCTTCCAAGACAAGGATGGTTGTTTGTGGAAGGACGAGCACGGGTATGGCTGTGCGTGCCTGCCATAGAGGTTTTACCTGGATTGTCACCCGTGCTCGTGAGCCGTCTAATAGGGTCCTCGCCAAGATGGCTAGTAGAGGCTCAGCTATCGGCCAGAGCAATACGCCCTCTCAATAACCATTCCTAATTGCGCGATTCTGGCTCGTTCTTCGTGTTCCTAGGTGAGAGTTACAAAATCCAACACGCCGCAACGAAAGGAAGTCAGAACATGAGGATAGGGCACCCAGCACGTCGATTGTCTGTTTCTCAGCTCGTAGTAGCAGTCCTTCTGGTGACCGGGGCAGCCCATGCGACCGATCAAGGAGCGTATTTCGTGCACGCGACCGATGCCGAAAACACGAGCTCCTATGCCACCACCGTCGAGAGCATCCTGACCAATAACAAGCCGAACGCCATCCTCCACGTCACGTCCAAACCGGACGTCGAGGGAGGGGGGGACCTCAACGACCACGTGATTGGCGTCTGGTACTCGGGTGGCGACGCCACGTGGAAGATCTTTAACCAGGATATTATCTCCATGTCTACAAACACTGAATTCAGCATCTGGATTCCTCCTGCAAATGCTTCGACATTCGTGCACGAGGCCAAGGTTGAAAACACCAGCGGCCATGTCACAACGATCGATAACCCGCTCACCAACAACCAGCCCAGTGCGGTTTTGAGGGTTACCCAGTGCTTCAATCCGGGTGGTGGCTCGGGGGTCTACAACAACCATGAAATCGGCGTGTACTACAGCAGCACCAACTCCAAGTGGAAGGTCTTCAACCAGGATATAGCTGCCCTGTCGGAGGGCGCCTCATTCAATGTCACTGTACTCCCAGACGACCCGACCGTTTTTGTACATACGGGCGCGGGTGGAGCCAACACCGAAATCGACCACCCTCTCACCAACAACAATCCGAACGCGATCGTGCAAGTTACGCAGAACTGGAATCCACCTGGCAGCAGTGGGGTCTACAACGACCACGTAATTGGCGTCTTCTATGGTTATTCGAGATGGTGGATCTTCAACCAGGACTATCTGGACATGCCGGCGGGTGCCTCCTTCAACGTGTCGGTGCCTTCGCCCAAGAGCGCGCTCTTCGTACACACGGCCGACGCCGCGAACATCTACTTCAACTATTCCTTGATTGACAACCCACTCACCAATGACAACCCCAATGCGCTGATCCTTGCCACACAGAACTTGATATTCGAGACGGAGGTCTACAACGACCAGTCGATCGGCGTCTTCTATTACGGCGGCTTCTCAAAATGGGCCGTCTTCAACCAGGATGAGTATGCCGACATGCCCCTGGCTGCCTCCTTCAACATTTCAGTCCCCGCGATCGACGCATCGACGTTCATCCACACGGCAACAGCCGAGAACATCGTCTTCCTCTCGACCCGCATCGACCATCCGTTGACCAACAACAATCCCGATGCGATCGTTCACGTCACCCAGAGTTGGAATCCTGGGAATGTCGACGGTGTCTACCATGACGAAGTGATCGGCGTCTACTACCACCCTGATTCGTCAAAATGGGCCATTTTCAACGAGGACGTCTCCACGGACATGGTGGCGGGTCCCTCCTTCAATGTCTGGATTCCTCCAGCCGACGCATCGAGTTTCGTCCACTCGGCCACTTCCGGCAACATTGAAGACGAACTGACCTGGTTCGACCATCCGGTGGGCAACAACAACCCGGACGCGATCGTCCTCGTCACTCAGAACTGGATGCCGAATGGGATCTACCATGACCATGAGATCGGTGTCTACTACTACCCCGGCCGATCAAAATGGACGGTCTTTAACCAGGACGGTTCCCCCATGCCGATAGGCGCTTCCTTTAATGTCACTATTGTGGATCCACCCTTCTTCCAAGATGGATTCGAGTCGGGAGACACAACGGCCTGGTCGGCGGCGGTCCCGTGACCTGAATTGGCATCTGTCTCGGGCCGATATCGTCGGTGAAAGCCGTCGCCGCTCTGGTCCTCAGTAGTTGCGGTGCCAGGGCGGCGAAGTCGACAATCCTTGGCGAGTAAGGAATCCGAGCTTACGAAACTGTCAATCAGCTACTTCAGGCTTCGGTGTGAGATGTTCGGGCTAGACGCGGAGCATTACCCCCGGACCTGGCCCTGGCACCGAAATGGCACCCATAACAAAAGACCGCCCGGGTCTACCAGACACCGTGAACGCGCTTACCTGGAACTCGTCTGGATGAGTTGAAGGGCTCCTGCAATTCGGAGCCCTTCATGAACTCAGGGCGAATACCAGATCGGCGAGGTATAGGCGCGCTCCTGGTGGGTGGTTTCGGCGCCTTCGGGTATTTCGATACCGAAGCGGAACGCATCGTAAACCACCCAGCGCGGGGTTGGTATTTCGAGCACACGGGCATAGTAGAAAGCGCTCTCTTCCGGATTGAAATCCGGATCGGTCCAGACCGTGCCGAGCTCTGAGGCGCCGATGGTGTTACTCCAGTTGGCCGCCTCAATGTCCACCGTATTGCCGACGAGTGGCAACACGCCATTGGCGTCCGGCTCGCGCCCGGTGGACCAGGCGACGTCATAGACCTTCTCGTGTGTGTTGCCCTTGGCGTCCAGCCATCCCTTCACGATCTGGATGCGGTCCAGGTTGGCGCCGATGACATCACGCAGGGCGTAGACCATAAACGTCGGCGCGTCGCTTTTGCCGCTAGGACGAAGCTCGCCACCCATCGGTACACCCTTCTCATAGCCCCGGAAGGCGGGCTGGCGGCTGTTGATGTCTTCCGCCGTATAGTCCCAGCCACCGAAGAAGCGCACTGTGATGCGCGGCCCGGTGGTGCCGTAGACTTCCTTGCGTTCCATCGCGTCCCAGATTGCCTCGCGGGTGTTTTCCTTTGCCCAAATAGCGGCATAGCCCGAGGCAGTGAGTTCATAGCCCTCAAAGGCCCCGTTCTCAGTCTTGGAGAAGGGGTGCAGCATGCGCCTCGGCGAGGGTTCGGCGTTCGTCGCCTTGCCGAAGAAGTTCTCTTCCTCGACGGCGGCAAGGGCTGTGTGGCTATCGGTTGAGCCGACCAGGCCGAATTTGTAGGGATTGGTGCCGAGCCGCTTCTCCAACAGAAGTCCATTCTTCAGCGCCTCGCGGGCGTATTCGTACTGCAGCATATTCTGGGTCTTTGCTGCAGACAGGTCGAGGTTGCCTGCATCCCAAGTTTCGTAGTCGGCAAAGGCGTCTTCAGGCGACAGGAACGGATGCGCCTCGCCGTCGCCCTTGATCTGAGTGATCTCGTACATACGCTCCCAACGAGCGCGCGATTCGACGTATTGCTGGTCGAGTTTGCGGCCGGTGTACTGTGCGTCGACCGGGAACATGATGCCGTTCGAAAGATTGCCATTGTGGGCGAGTGCGAGGGCCGAGCCGCCGGTGTTGGCTTCGTAGTTCTCAAGCCACTTGTAGAGATCGAGTGGATCGGTTGAGCCCACTGGAGCCTGGGTTGTGTACGGCACGACCCGACCGGCCTTAGAGGCGCCATCACGAAAGATCACGTTGCGGTGCAGGTTGTTGCCGGCGACGAGTGAGGTCCACTCAAAACCGATCAGTGTGGTAAAGCGGCCGGGGTCGTTGAACCGCTCGGCAGCATCGACTACCCGCTCCCAGATGGAGTCATATGTCTTCCCGCCTGGCGAGTACTCTCCCATCATCTCTGGATTGATCTTGCCCTGCGAAAAGGTTGTGATCAGATCCAGCGCTGCCGCAACCGAAGCCTCGCCGCCGGCCTGCAAACCGTCGTACCAACGCTTGCCCTGTTCGTATTTGATGATTTCGGGCTCACCTGCCGCCATATCAGTGAAGAAGCCCATGCCATCGGAATGGTCGGCGATCACCAGCCAGTCGAGCGGGCGGCCAAGCCTGGCTGGTTGGCCGCTTGAGGCCATTACCTCCTCGCCACGCGCAAAGCGGTATGCCTCATCGAGGCCGAGGCGCGCACCAAACAGGCCGGCATCCATCGAGAGGCCAGTATGCAAATGTGTGTCACCCCAGAACACTTGATCGGGAAAGCTCCGTTGGGCATAGGGCGAGTAAGCCTTGCCGGGATAGAGGTCTGACAACGATTCTTTGGACGGAGTTATTTGTGCGAACCCGGTCGTCGCCGAGCCAACAAGCAGAACTGCACACAGAAGACTGAAGACTGAGGCCAAACGGTAGCGACGTGACGCTGATTCTTGTTTGAGGTACATGATTTGGTCTCCTTATGAAAAGCCGGGTTTTGATTTTGCGAATCATGAGTCGGAGGCTATTGTAGAACAACTCGACGAGGGCACCAGGCGACGAATAGCTATTTCCCGGCCAGCTCATTCCACCGGTCGATGAATTTCACGGCTGCATCGACTGTTCTCCGCGTGTCGTCCTCGCCCCGTGCTGCGCTGCTCTCTTTCGGGTCTCGCGCTCCCCAGACTCCGGTCGTTGACATCTCGGCGGACGATGTTTGCTTGCCCGTTTCCTCTGCTTTTAGACCTTCAGCCAGAAAAAGCATCAGTGTCGTGGAATCCCTGTCGAGGACTTCGGGCAACATATCTTGGAGGTGTGTCGGCAGTGTGATATCTGCAGCGACCGCCTTGTCCAACTGCACAAGATTGGGCATGAGGTAAAGGGAGCTGGAGGTCTCTGGAGTGCCGGCATGCCTGTCGAGGACAGCGCTTGGTGGTGTGGAGGATGCCTCCATGAAAGGCCTGGCGGCTTGACCGAAACTGACGGCCACACCCACAGTCGTTTGATTGATCTGATCGACCAACAGTGTGGTGATAGCGCGGTTTCCACCGTGAGCATTCATGATGATGAAGCGATTGAACCCATGTCGAATGAGGCTTTCAACCGTTTCTAGGTGTACCTTGAGAATCGTGTCGGCGCTGAGAGTGATGGTGCCGGCGAAGCCCATGTGGTACGGAGATTGACCTGCCATCAAGACAGGCGAAACCAGAATGTCGCGTTCTTGAGCGATCAGCTTGCAGAGTTCGACGCCGTTGATGAAATCCGTGCCGATCGGGAGATGGTTTCCGTGCTGCTCCAAAGCGCCAATGGGGATGATCACCATATCGGATCGTGTCAGGAAGGCTTCAACTTCCGGGACCGTCATATGCGGTAGGTAGTGCTTGACCTTTTGCTGACTCCAGAGTGGATTGGTCTGAGCAACCGCGTGAAACGGAACCAGGCTGCCTAGAAGAAAAAAGCCGAGCACGGTGATGCTTACCGTATTGGTTCTCATAGTGTCTCCTTGACCTCTCATCAATCTTCGACTTCGACGATCATCTCAATCTCCACGGCTTGGCCCCTTGGAAGTGATGCCATGCCGACTGCGGCTCGCGCGTGCCTGCCCCGGTCTCCAAACACTTCCACCATCAGGTCCGAGAAACCGTTGATCACTTTGGGCTGTTCCACGAACTGCGGATCGGAGTTGACCATGCCTAGAACCTTGACGATTTGCTTGACCTTGCTGAGGTCGCCGAGCATCTCCTTCAAGACTGCAAGCTGATTGATGGCGGTGAGGCGAGCCCCTTCGTATCCTTCTTCAATGCTGACATCAGCACCCAGCTTTCCAGTGATCTCGGTGCCGTCAGCACGTCGCGGACCCTTGCCCGCCAGAAAGATCAGATTCCCCGTTCTGACTCCGTTGACATAGTTGGCAACAGGCTGGGGTGGCTCGGGTAGGGTGATGCCGAGTTCCTCCAATCGCGCTTCAGGATCATAGTTATCCGTGCTGCTTTCATTTTGATTGAGTGTCGATTCGCCGCAGCCAACAATGATCATGAAAGCGAAGGAAACGACGAGCACTAGACGTCTCTTCATGGTTTGATCTCCTTGCAGTCCGTGAGTCCCTCGTCAACCAGCGCGAGTCCCTCCATGCTACCTTGAGTTTCGGTAGAAAATCAGCACCACGGATATGCAATCGGCGACGTCCCGGCACGGGACTCGAGTGGCAAATGTGGAGGGCTTCTTCGTTGACAAGAAGAAGTTCGATGGGTAGCCTGACCAGTAATGGAGAATAACACCAAAAGAGAGGCTTGAATGCTTGGCTGTATTCGACTTCAGATGGTCGGTGGCTACTGTGCGTTGGTTCTTGGCCTTATTGCTTTCGCTGTGTTTGCAATCGGTTGCGCGCCCAGCTCGATGTCTGGCTGCAGGTCCTGTACGATTCCAGGATGCAGTTTTGAGACAGAGCCTGGCTACTACCGCACCTGGTCGAAATACCCCCCAAGGGATGGATTCCCCTCTGCCGGAGAAAGCCTCGTGGTGGAGACCCCGGCACAGCAGATGTACGCTCTCATCGTTGACTGGCTGCGCATTTACGGGTTTCCAACCAACTATGGAAGGGAAGGCGAAAACGAATGGGTCAGTACCGTCTTAGTGGAGCCAGTCTACTCAGATGAGAATCAGAATGAAGGCGCGACTCGCACAGCGTTGCTGATCGTAGTGTCTCCGACAGATGAAGTGGAGTTCTCCCGGGTCTGGTTGACTTGGGTGACCGAAGCGAGGGCGGCGGGAGAAGATTCTTGGAATCCCATTGATGATCTCATGGTCGATGAGCGCGACGATGAGAATTCTCAGACAGTCAGCGAACGATCGGCCTTTTTGTGTCGCTTTCAGCGCTGGTTGTACGACTACGATCCATATCCCGATATGGAGCAGCCCTTGGAGGTCCGCAAGATAGATTGGTAGCTTGCGGTTGATTGGAGCCGATGCTGAGGTTGATTTGCCCTCTCAAAAACCAATATCGAGACGAGTATGAGAGTTCACTTGCACTCATGTCATCCGGCAACAGAGCCTTGGTGAGAGGCACCCGAGATACCGGATGCCTCCAGCTCCCACAAGTCAGTTTCTGAAATCCAGTTGTTCCTGAGCACCCATGTCGATGACTGCCATGAAGAGCATCTGTGCGAGGTCTTCCATAACCTCTGGGGTAATGGTTTCGATGTTGTCGAGTGTGCTGTGGTAGTAGGACTGGGATCCTGATACACCGAATGATATGGATGGAACTCCAGCCCACATGAATCTGGCAGCATCCAGACGTGGACGGGCCAAGTTGGTGTTTTCATAGGGCTCGATGATTCGGTGAGTGTATTCGTCATTGGCACGCTCTACGTATGACCAGAAGTTCGGGTAGTTCAGAGCCGCTCCTGCGCTGATCACATTCCCGCATCCAACGCCGTCCATATTGAGGAGACCGACAGTCTTGTCTATCGGATATGCGGGATTCTCCAGGTAGTACTTGGATCCGACCACCGCTTGTTCCTCAGCTCCAAAAAGCAGGAACACTACGGACCGGTTCGGTTTGACTGGACTTTCCGTGAGTGCTTTCGCCATTGCCATTGCCACGGCAACGGCCGATGCGTTGTCATTGGCGCCGGGCATCATTTCATGACTCATACCCAGGTGATCGAGGTGTGCTCCGATCAGAATCGCCTCATCCTGGAGCGCTGGGTCGGAACCAGGGATCACACCAATCACGTTGTATCCAATACCTACAGCGTGGTGTTCAGTCACCGTTTTGATTGTGAGTACTTTGCCGGTCTCGAACGATCGTGGTTCGAGTTTCTCGCGAATTGCCTCGACAACCTCTTTGTGAACCCTTCCGGTGCCTGTGAATATGTCCGCTACTACCGTTTTGCCTACGACGGCATAAACGAATCCTTCAGCGAAGGCGTTGTTCGGATTGACGATGTGGTAGTCGTACAACATGCCTGCCGCGCCATGAGCCACAGCATTTTCCAATTTGTATTGGTGGAACGAGTACTTCCGCCACTTGCGAAACGTCTCCGGGTCATTCCTGGGGGAGACCGGAGCTTCCGGTTCAAAGACAACAATCTTCCCCGTTACATCGAGACCAGCGTAGTCGTCATAGCCAAGTTCGGGTGCGGAAATGCCGTAGCCGACATACACAACTTCGCCTGTCACCTCACCGCTGTCCGATGTCGAGCCGGGGTAGTAGTCGGTTTCATAGAGGTAATGTATTTCCACCACGCCATCCCCGAACGGGGCGTGCATGTAGAGCTCAGAACCTGGGAGAACGAGAGTGTACGGGTTGGGAAAGGCCTGAAGGTAGGTGTCGTTGTCTCCCCCTGGTTCGACTCCCCACTTCTTGAAATGCTCGACCACCCATTCGGCGGACTCGTTGTATCCGGTCGTTCCTGTGAGTCGTCCTTCAAACTGTCTCGAAGCCAGAGTATCCACCCAAGAATAGAGGACCTGACTCTCGATTGAATGCATGGTCTGCAGTAGCTGCTGCTCGATCGTGAGTTCGTCCGGCTCTTCGGAGAGCGCATAGGTCGGGAGCCCAATAAGGAACACTAGAACAAAGAGTCGTACGTATGGATTCTCACTCATGTCGATACACCTCACGAAAGGGTTGGAGAGGCATCCCGAGGACAGACCTTCAGAATGCCGCTGTGTTCAGAACAAGTCACACTTTTACTACCCATGCGCTGCAGCCACTGCTGCGGTCTCTTCGGTCAAATCTCCCACAAGCCAAGCTCATTGTAGCCTCGCCAAGAGTCGCCGGAAGTAATGCAGTCCAGCTGCTGCGAACTCAGCCTTCCTCACCAGTGCGTGGCGGTAGAGTTCTACTGACAGCCCCACCTCAGAATCCACACAGTAATTCCGCATACATTGCCACCGGTTCTGTCACACTGGCGGCTCAGCTGGGTATCTCTTTATGGAGGCCAACAATGACGAACTCGACTCAGCCGATCAACCCGTTCACGACAGACGAATCCGCGCAGGCGGGCGACAAGCATCTGGTTGTTGAGGCGCTTGCTGGAAACCACGCCGCACTAGAGAAGCTGATCACACGACACCAGCCGTGGATCTACAATCTCGCATTTCGCATGGTGATGGTGCACGACGACGCCGAAGATGTCACCCAAGAAGTACTCATCAAAGTGATTACCAAGCTTGCCGGCTACGATTCCTCAAAGGGTGCTTTTCGCACCTGGCTGTACAGAATTGTCGTAAACCACGTCATCAATATGAAGTCGCGTGGCTACGAAGCCGCCATCAGTGAGCTCGACTCGTACTACTCTTTCGTAACCCAAATCCCCGATCAAGAACCTGACGGGTCTCCAGAGACACAGTTGGTCATCGACGATCTTTCTATCGGCTGCGTCATGGGTGTACTTCTCTGTCTGGAGCGTACTCAACGACTCGTCTTCCTGCTGGCGATAGGTTTCAACGTGACCGACGCTATGGGCGCAGAGATTCTGGACATGTCCCGAGACGCTTTTCGAAAAAATCTCTCTCGTGCACGGGCGCGGCTGCGCGAGTACATGACTGGGAACTGCGGGCTCGTCGATCCAAATGCACCATGCCGGTGCAGAAAGAAAGCTCCGGCGTTCATCGCCTCGGGAGCCTATTCCGTAGACCGCATCAGCTTCCACCGGCCTGACAGCCCCAGTTTGAGACAGCTAGTGGGCGACACCGTTCAAAGCTACGGGACAGAGATCTTCGACGAATATGTGCAACTCTTCCGCGAACACCCGTTTTACACCACTCCGGATATCTCGACATGGTTGCGCGACTTGATCGCTCGCCCGAGCTTCCGCGAGATTTGGCAACTCGACGGCGCCGACGAGGTCAAAGCATGACGAACGGCGGAGACAGCCCTGCACGTTTAGCCGCAGAAACACTCGACTTGCTGCGATCGCACGCGGACGAAGTCAAAGCAGCTTCCTATCAGCGTTGGTTCAAAGAGCCCGTCAACTACTTCGGTCTCGATAGCAAGACGGTAAAGCGAATTAAACAAGATATTTACACTAAGGTTGAAGAGGTATGGACCATCCGGGATGCGGTCTTATTCTGCAACATGATGATCCAGGACCCACATATGGAGGCGAGAGGCATCGGCTACCAAGTAGTCGCACATTTCGTCTCCACGGCTGAAACGGATCTCCTCGCCGAGACCAGACACTGGCTCGAAGAGGCATGCGGAAACTGGGGACTGGTCGATAATCTCGCGCCATCCGTGATTGCGCCACTGATCGAACTTCACCCACATCTGATTTCTGAGGTCGTTTCCTGGGTTTCATCCCCAAACCTCTGGCTTCGCCGAGGGGCGGTAGTCACTTTTGTTCCACTCGTTGGTAAAGGTGCCGACTACCAGGCTGCCGCCTACCGAATCGCAGGTCTCCTCTTCGGCGATACCGAAGACCTGATCCACAAAGCGGTTGGCTGGCTCCTCAGAGAGGCAGGAAAGACAGATCCCGACCGTCTCCGAGCCTTCTTGCTCGACAACGGCCCGGAGATACCCAGAACGACGGTTCGCTACGCCATTGAGCGCTTTCCAAAAGTCGAGCGCAAGCACCTACTTGTGGAGACGCGCGGAAAAACCTGAGCCCAGGTTAAGTTGTTTCCGAGGCTTTCACATTCAGTCCAAGTCAGGCAGCTCGATAATGTGGTAGTTCATACTTGTCTCGGTAGTTGAGATGGCTTTCGTCTACATCCTCCGCTGCGCAGATGATTCGCTCTACACCGGGAGTGCGAAGGACGTTGACGCACGGCTTGAGGTTCACAATTCGGGTCGCGCCTCACGCTACACCCGATCGCGATTGCCGGTAGAGCTTGTGTGGTCCCGAGAAGTCGCCACGTGGAGCGAGGCTCTGCGTGAGGAGCACCGCATCAAAAAACTGAGTCGTGCCGAGAAGCTGAGATTCATAGGTGCGAGGGCTGACATCATCAGCGGCACGGAGTGAAACGTGGCGCCGCTGACGAAAGGAGACACCGGTCTCACCGACGCATCAAGCAATCGCGTTTCATCCGTTTCTGGCCCTGTCGCCTCAACTCTCAGTCAGATACTGACACCTTCTCTCGTCTTCCTTTGTCGTCACTTGTTCATCTTTTACTTGGCACGAATGGGTCCGAGGTTCCAGGCCGGATCGGCGGCTCCTTTTTGAGCGAGATCGCGTGATCGACGATGCAATGTCCTGCCGGCCAACGGACCCAACCACTGTAGTACCACCGAGAATGCAGAGGATGCTCTTCCTTGGGATCGGCGTGCAGGTCATAGAGCAATGGCACGCCATAGGTCCGAGTGGGATCGGCAAAGGCCCTGTCGATCTCCTTCGACATCATCTTGTAGTTGCGCCATTTGACACCGTAGATTTCGCTCCCCACGTAGACGATGACCGCCTCCCGGTTGGACGCCTGTTGCGTACCCGTGAAGAAGTCGAGCTGATCGACGCCGTCGATCACTCGATCGTCCGGCACTCGGCCGCCCACGGCTCGAGCCAACGTCGGGAACAGGTCCATCTCGTGCACGATCTCGTTGCTGACAGCGCCCGCCGGCACCTTCCCGGGCCAGCGCACAATGAAGGGAACCCGCAACGATCCCTCACGTCCGGTGAAGTAGCTACCACTCCACGGTCCGGAAAAACTCTGGTGTGGCACAGTAGGATCCGGGCCGTTGTCCGAAGTGAAAATGAAGATGGTATTGTCGGCAATACCTAGTCGATCCACTTCGTCCAAAAGGCGACCGACATAGGTATCGATCTGGGCCAGAACATCGGCGAAATCGCCATTGCCCGTCGTGCCTTTGAAGTCCGGATGAGGAACGACCGGCATGTGAGTCTGGGTGTAGGGGATAAAGAGAAAGAAAGGGGACTCTGCCGCCGCTTTTCGCTGCATGAAGTCGATCGAACGGTCGGTAATCTCCGCGTCGATCAACAATCGCGCTTCGGTGTCGTATACCTTCAGTTTCTCGGGCTCTTCGCCCCTCAGCGCTTGCATGACGTACTCGGGCTGGGCAAAGGGGTGAGAATCGGGGCGGTACCGACTGTCATCTGGCCATGCACTCTCGTCGGATGAGTTTGGGATTCCGTACCACTCGTCGAATCCCTGGTCCGTCGGATATCGCCCATCGGTGTGTCCCAGATGCCACTTTCCAAACATGCCTGTCGCATATCCGACGTCAGAGAACATCTCGGCCAAGGTGTACTCCCATTGAGTCAGCCCGTAGACCGGAGTCTCGATCGGGATGGTCGCGTTGCCAGTTCTGATCGCATAGCGCCCGGTCAGAATCGCGGCGCGGCTCGGAGTGCATTGGGCTTCGACGTTGAAGTTGAGGAGTCGCATCCCTTCGGATGCTAGGGTGTCGATTCGCGGCGACGGCGCACCTCGCAGGATGCCGCCCCCGTAAACACCCGGCTCACCCCAGCCATAGTTGTCCATGAATACCAGCACCACGTTGGGATGATCGGGTCCAGACGCCGCATCTTGCGCAGCAACGGGTCCTACCCAGACAGCGATCGCCAAGACCGCCGTGAACCAGATTTCGAAACCGTTCTTCACTCGCATTTTCGCCCCCTTGAATATTCACATCTACCCGCCAACGTCACCGAGCGCTTGTCATTAGGACTTCAAGTCGCTGCTGCTTTCGGCTCCATCTCCGACAGGTTCCGTGTGTCGTCCGGTTACTGATCTCATAATACAGGCCGTTGAAAGGCACATTGCCAGGGAGCGCCGTATCTCGAAGCCAGTGGCGATCAGCATCGCCAAAGATCAGGGCGTTGGGATCTCCACCTCTTCACCCCAAATCTCCTTGGCAAAGAAGCGCCAGTTGTGCCACACCGCCGCAAGCCGTTCCTTGGGCTTGCTGATGCCGTGGCCGAATCCCTTGTAGATGATGAGCTCCACTGGCGCTCCCACATCTTGGAGCCCTTGGTAGAGTTCATAGGCATTAGGGGTCGGCACTCTGCGATCGAACTCGCCGTGCTGGATGAGGGTTGGCGTTACCGCATCGTTGATATGGGTAATGGGGGAGGTCTTGGCGTAGACCTCAGGATCGTTCCACGGAGTTGCCTGCAGGTATTGCCTGGTGAATCGGTGAATGTCGGTGTTGACGTAGTAGGTCATCCAGTTGGAGATACCGGCGCCCACCGAGATTCCCTGGAACCTGTCTGTTGTGGTGGTCAAGAAAGCCGAGATGTAGCCGCCCTGGCTCCACCCCATCGCGCCCATACGATCGGGATCCACGAAGCCTTGCTCAATCAGGTGATCAACACCCGAGAGCACGTCCCATGCATCGCCCACCCCGAGGTTGCGCACGTTGAGAGAACGGAAACTCTCGCCGTAACCTGCTGATCCGCGGTAGTTTGGCATCAGCACGATCGCACCCTTTTCGAGCCACTGTTGGACCGGATAGACGTAGCTATAGATGAGAGAAGGGAAGGAGAGCCACGAAGGTCCTCCGTGTACAACTACGAGGAGTGGATGCTTGGTATCAGGGTCAAATCCTTCTGGTTTGACCAGAACACCCTCAATGGTTGCACCGTCGGTGCTCTGCCACTGGATCATTTCCCGAGTGCCGGTAGACCAGCCCTTGGTTTGATCGGTCATGGCAGTGATACGTTCAGGCCGAGTCGCTCCTGGATCGAGACGATAGATCTCGTCCAGTGACTGTGGCCCTTCAGCTTGGAAGGCCATACTTCGGCCGCCGGCTGAAAAGTCCACTGACCAGATCACCTCTGGGGCCCCGTCCATCTCTACTCTTGCAGTGGCCTGGCTTTCTGGGTCCAATGTGTAAAGCTGGCGATGATTCCGTTGGAGAGCGATGAAGCGAATTCCGTCCTCGAGCCAGGCCACGACGCCGGGATCCTCG
>JAAESQ010000461.1 GCA_024229275.1 bacterium
TCAAGGGAAAAAACGCCAAACAGAAAAAGCGACACACCACTTTTGAGACCCAAATGCACCGTGAAGTTGCTTTTCAGTAGCTACTCGTGCCTCAAGGCAAGTCAAGGTTGAGACTGGACAAAATGAGAGTTTCAGAGCATCCTATTGTCAAAAGATAGAAATGGAGGGATGTGATGAAAAGCATATTGTCCATAATCGTTTTGCTCCTGGGCTGTGTCGTTCCAACGCGCCCAGTGGCTCCTCACAACCAAGTTGCATCTGGATCTCCGGTTATCTCCAACCCAGTCCCAGAATACGCTCTCGAAATGGTCGGCTGGGCCGAGTGGATACAGGTACAACTCCGAAGTCGGCGATCTCGGTGCCCCAAGTTGCCTCGACGAGTACGGCGACGCATCCATTTGCGATTGCGGCGCATCCACAAGCGGCAGAGACACCTCGCCCTCAAACGTCAGTGTGAGAGGGACAAACGGAAAAGCTTGCGTAGCAGAAAAGTGTACCTCGTACTCGTGGGCGCGATGATTGGTTTCCTGTTGCTGTGCTTGACGGCGTCGGTCTGGCTTGACGCCCTGCAACAATTCTCTTTTCGACAGGCTCAGGGCGCCACCATCGAGCCTTGTGCTTGGTGGTGGCCATATTGCTTGGTAGCAGTCGCAGGTGTGGCGGGAAGCGGTCAGAAAGCCGTGACCTACAGCGAACGCCAGCACTATCACCCGGAATTCAACCACTGTCTCCTTTGTGGTAAGAAGCTGAGATCTCACCGTTACCTGAACTGGCGCAAGCCCATCCAAATGTTGAGTGGAAATGTCTTTGTCACCAGTCGCGGGCGATACTGTTCTTGTCGGCCAGAGTTGACCTATCTGTCGGCCGAGGCGGCCAATTTGAGTTTGCCGCACTCGACCTATGGTCTGGACGTGTTGGTGCGCATCGGCTATCTGCGGGATTATGAGAAAAAGTCCTCAGCTGAAATTCACGCCGACCTCCCATCCCACATCCGCATCAGCGAGCGCCACGTGAACAACCTATACCAGGAATACCTGGCCCTGCTGGCGTGCGCCGAGCGACTGGACGTGGACGAGTTGCGGGCCGTCGCTGCCAAATACGGTGGGCTGATCGTCAGCGTAGACGCCTTGCAACCGGAAGGGGGCCAGCCGCAACTGTGGGTTGTGCGCGAAGTGTTGACCGGTACGCTGTTGGCCGCAGGTTGGATTCCACGCGTCGACGAAGACACGATAGCGAAATTCCTGGCCCCGGTAGAGGCGTTGAATTTGCCGGTCCTGGCCACAGTGAGCGACAAGCAGCGTTCGCTGATCAATGCACTGGAGGTGGTTTGGTCCGATGTGCCCCATCAATACTGTCAAGCCCACTACCTGAGCAATGCTATGACCCCCATCTACGAAGAAGACGAGCATATGAAGACCCAGTTGCGCAAGCAAGTACGGGCCAAAGCAGGCGTGACGATGCGCGAGGTGCAAGCGCAGGCCAAACGGGAAGCGCAGGCTTCCGATAAGAACGCTTCGTCTAGTCCTCCCCTGATCGCAACGGGGCTGGCTGCCCACCCGCCAGAGGGCCTGGATGAGGTCAAAGCCATCGCAGAGGCGGTCCAGCGTGGCGAGGAGGTTACTCTTCAAGAGCCGACTCCACAGACTGACCAGCCGACCGATCGTCCTCAAACTGTAGAGGGTGTACGACAAGTTCTCAATGGTAGCAACGTGATCGTGTACGAGCGTTGCTACCAGGAGGACCAAGCGATCGCCGAGGCGTTTGCACCTTCTCCCAACCGTCAAGTTCGTGTGGATAAACTGGTCGCGGACTATGCCGCCCGCCTGCGCCGTGTCCTGTCTCGCTGTGGACGCAAGCCCTTCCGACTGGCTGGCTTGCGCCTTTACGCCGACCTTTTGGATCTGTTGGGCTCGTTGGAGATCAGCTTGTCCTACTTGTCCGACGAACCGCGCTTGACCTGTTTCGCCGACGCTATCCGCGATGGACTGTGGGACTTTGAGGAGGACTATGTCTGGATCGCCAGGGGGTACACCTGGGTAGTGGACATCGCCGATATCCTGGACGTCCCCTTGCCGGAACCGGGGGCAGAAGCGCCGGACAGGCCGCTCTCGGAAGAGGTGCATGACTGCCTGAATGCCTATCTGGATCGGTTGGAGCATCGCACTGACCTCAGCGCTCCCCTGATCAAGTTCCGCGAGCACCTGCGAGCGTTGACAGAACGGTATGCGCCCGGTTTGTTCCACTGCTACGACATTCCGGGGCTGCCGCGCACGGACAACGACCTGGAATCGGTCTTCGGACGGGTGCGACGGCAAACTCTGCGCACATCGGGACCCCATCACGCCAAGCAGCGCTTGCACGAAGAGGGGGCATGGCTGCTCTTCGACCTCGTGAGCAGTGAACACGAACAACTGGAACGCTTGCAGTTCGTTTCGCTGGACGAATGGTGTGAAGAGCGACAGCGCATCCGAGAGCACAAGGCTGCTTTTACGGATGACCGCCGCTTTCGCCGCGAACCGTCCAAGTATCTGGCTGGACTCCAAGTCAGAGCGGAGGAGATTGCCAAATTGTAATGACTTGGTGGTAGACTTGACGGCCGAGGCCATACACCTAACCGCTCGGCCACAACCGAGGGACACTCGGGTTTGCCCGCGCGCACCGCAACCCTGCCGCAGGGCGGGTGTGTTGCCCGCGCCATGTTTGCTTCCTTATCTCCGGATAACGTCGTGTAAGGCATAGGATAGCATCTTAGTCATACGCATCTATGCACGTTGCGCTTCCAGTAATGTCAACGCGCCTGGTCTGGTGTGCGGGCTTTTCTCTTTGGCCTTTTTTCATCCCCTTCGGCACAGATGGATTGACGCCTACGGGAGAGGCGGGGTCGGACTTGAGCAAGCCCAATTGCTGCATCATCCCCAAGTAGGCGGCAGTCGCGCTTGGCAACTGTCGGATGATGGGGATAGAAGATGTGCCTGTCATCGACACAATGAGCAAA
>JAAESQ010000462.1 GCA_024229275.1 bacterium
CCGCACAACTTTCCCCGCCTCCGCCTCCACAGCAAAGAGGATTCATCTTTCATCATTCTGCAGTCCCGTTTGCCCCGCATAGCCGAGCCGTTTCACCAGCCCAATGGCAAGCGAAACGGCCACTCCGTGCTATGATCCGCTCCATGCAGGATTCGTCTGCCGTCGGTTTCGCAGGATTTGGGCTCGAGAATCTCGAGGCCTATTTTTATTTCTACGGAACTTATTGGCGCCGGCGGTAGCCTGTCTGAGAAGACAACGATGAGGCCCGCCGGAACCGGCGGGCCTTTTTGCTTGCCGGAAAAGCGGCCTCGAGCCTAGGAGGCCATCGTGGTAGGACATCATTCCGCAGCACAGTCTCTCGAGCGTACGGGACACACTGATTGTGCCTTGCTCGAACAGCATCGACGTGACATCGAAGCGCTGGATCGGCGCATCCTACATCTTGTCTGCGAGAGACTCGAACTTGCACGGCAGATCGGAAACATCAAAGGGCGGACCGGTGTGCCACTGCGCAACTTCGAAGTCGAGACGGTTGTTCATCGCCGATTCGAGGACGCGTGCCGAGATCTCGGTCTCGATCCCGAGGTGGGCCGAGATCTGGCTCTCTTTCTGATTGACAAGGCTGTTGAGGAACAGGCGACGCAGCAGGACACAGCCTATCGAGGCGACGCGCTCGAGACCTTGGTCGTTGGCGGAAACGGTGGAATGGGTGGATGGTTCGCCCGATTTCTGCGTGGACAGGGCCATCGGGTGCGAATCGTAGATCCCTCGCCGGGCGACTCCGAATTCGAAGAAGCACCTTCGCTGCCTGCCGGGGTGGTCGGAGCAGACCTGGTCGTGTTGGCGGTACCGATGAGTGTGTGTGGATCGCTGATCGATGAGCTGGCGGAACTTGGGACGACTGCTGTCGTGGTTGAGATCTGCAGTCTCAAAGGACACCTCGCGCCGACGTTCGAAGCCGCACGAGCGGCAGGTCTGCGCCTCGTGTCCTGCCATCCGTTGTTTGGGCCTGATGCGAAGATGCTGAGTGGAAGAACCGTGGTCTTCTGCTCCGAGGGACTCGTGCGGGATCGTGCCATCGTCCGAGGTCTCTTTGAGAGCACTTCTGCGAGCCTGGTCGAATTGGACATCGAAGAGCACGATCGACGGATGGGATTGGTGCTTGGGCTTACTCATCTCAGTAACCTTGTGTTTGCGCGGTCGTTGGTGCTTGCCGGTGTGGGTGCTACAGAAATGACGCAGGCTGCAGGGGTGACATTTCGCAAACAGATGGCCACAACACGGGAAGTCAGTGCAGAGAATCCCAGCCTATACTTCGAAATCCAGGCGCTGAACGCGATAACACCCGAGACGGGGAATTGGTTAAGGCAGTCGCTCGACGAGTGGCTTGGCGCCGTGGTATCTCGGGATGAAGAGGAGTTTTCATCCTTGATGACCGAGTGCCGAGATTATCTGGAGTCCATCGGCGAAGGCGAGTGTCGGAAATGAGTGCAGAAGCACAAGTTGTGACAGCTCTCAAACGGTACGGAGACAGCGCTCGTTCATGGTTGGTAGGCACACCGTGTTGGGAATCGCCAGAAGAGGTGAGCAACGAGCTGGTCCACGTAGCTCAAGAGTCCTATGCTGAGTACGGCCCTCGAGCCGGTCGAACATCTCTGCGAGAGACCATGGCGGAACTGCATCGTAGGGAAGGTCACGATGTCGAGACAGAAAATATCGTCATCACTCCCGGCGCTAAGGCCGGTCTCCTCGCATTGCTTGCTGCCTTACTGGAACGGGGTGATGAACTCTTGCTTCCTTCGCCGGGATATCCAGCTTACTCGGCGATAGCCAAAACTCTGGGAGCGGTACCGATTCCGGTCCCTCAGCATGGCCGAGGCTTTGATGGATGGCCGCAAGCACTCGCAGAGAAGGTCTCCAGCAGAGCCCGAGCAGTCGTGCTGTCTTCGCCATCAAATCCAAGTGGAGCGACCCTAGATCGGCGGCAACGGGAAACTCTGGTCGACATTTGCCGCCAGAGTGGGCTGATGTTGGTCTGCGATGAGGCGTACCTGGACTTCTGCTATTCCGACGAGACTAGGTCTGAAGAAGTCGAACTTGATCTTGAGTCAATGACGTTGGTGCGCAGTTTTTCCAAGAGCTATGCAGTGTGCGGCTTGAGGCTTGGTCATATTGTGGCGAACAGCGACCTGGCAGAGCGGGTTGCTGCTCAGCAGTCAGCTCTCGTCAATCCGCCTAGCAGCATTGCCCAGGCCGCAATGGCGAGGATTCTCGACGTCCCTGGTAGCTATCGTGATTGTGCCAGGGTCGTGGTCAAGAAGAGATTGAATGAGCTGCGTGCTTTGCTCTCTCGGGTGGGGGTCGACGTGGCGGAACCGCAGGGTGGTTTCTACCTGTGGTTCAGGATGCCGTCGACCCAAATGACAGCGACCTATGGATCCTCGCTCAAATGGTGTGAAGCTTTGGCGGATCAGCAGGGTGTTGGCCTATGGCCTGGGGAGGACTTTGGCTCTCCAGGCTGGATTAGATTATCCGCTGTTTCGCCGCGTATCAGCGAGTGGGATGCGGCCTGCGCCGAACTCGAACGTGGCTTATCTTTCTTCCTGAGTCACGGTTGAGGCTGGAGATTCCTCTCGTTTTCGTTTCAACCTGAGCTTTGGAGCCATGCCCCAAACCATGCCGACCCAACATGCACAAAGGTAGCGGTTCAGGGGTGTTTGGAGACCGAAGCCAATCGACTCGTGCAGGCAGACTGCTGTCAGGGCCAGAGCCGCAGCCGCCATTGGGTATCGAAACTCAAAGCGGAATCGGGAGAGGCGCTTCGGACGAAACTCCAGGAACATGCCAACTGCGGCGAACGAAACGATCGCAAGGCCCACGATGCCTGTCGTGGATGCCCATTCGAGCCAGTCATTGTGGGCTTGATGGAGCATGTTTGCTCCGGTGGCAGGCTTGTCGAGACCGATGACATGGCGATAGCTTCCGGCACCGCTGCCGAGTAAGGGAGCGCGTTTCCACGAGGCAAGAGTGGCGTCCCATAGCTGCCAGCGGGAGTTGTTCCGAGCACCATCGAGTACGAACAGCTCTGTGAAGTTCTCTTTCACAGATTGGAGTTGCGTTTGAGCCACCAGCAGTGCCATCGAGGCCGCGGCAAGAAAGAGGACAAGGACAATGATCAAGAATTTTCGTCCAATCGGAAGTCGACGACGCCAAAGAGGAAGCGTGAGAATGAATGCTAAAGCCAGAAAGAGCATCCCTCCACGGCTTCTGCTTCGAAGGAGGGCTCCTAGACTGACTGCAGCGACTGCCGCTGATCCCATTGCGATTGCGATGGCGCTTCGAACCGCACCGGAAGAAATGCGGATATGCCTCAGAGAAACCAGTAGTAGGGCTAAAGCCGCCGGCAAGGTGAGTTCGATGGCAACCCCGAAGTGGTTGTGGTTGATGAACGGGCCGTAAGGAAGACCCTGTGGTGTGTTGTCTCTCAGGAATAGGATCTTCCCGGGTTCTCCGGTTTCGCCGGCTAGGCCGAGTGCGGCGACAGCTGCGCCTGTCAACGCCAGTATCATCAGTAGCATCGGCAGACCGCTTCGAGATGAAGCCATCTTGGCAGCGGCAAATGCCAACGCTGCTGCAACCAAGCACGACGCCGCAGTCTGCACGGTAGCCCATGGCGCGAGGGAAAGAGGTGCCCAGCCGGTGTGCATGAACTCGGCAAATCCCGGCTGCAGCAACCGGCGAATCCCCTGAGGAAGTGGAATGAGCTGGATTGCGAACAAGCTCAATAAAGCTATTCCTGCATAAAGGTGTGCGGGCAGCAAATCGGGTAGCTTGCGGAGCCCTAGAATCAGGACGATTGACAGGATGGCTGTGGCGGTTCGGACGCTAGGATCTACCCCAGCAAAGGCAAATGTGTTGGCGAGTAGGATCAGGGCGAGTACGACTCGGCTCAGGTCCAGGCCAGCGACCCACATTAGGAGGTGCCGGCAGTGAAGCGGTAGCCGACTCCACGCACGGAACAAATGAAGACGGGATTTTTGGGTTCGTCCTCAAAGTAGCGGCGCAGTCTCACGATGAAGTTGTCTATCGTCCGCGAGGATGTTGAAAACCGATAGCCCCACACTCGTTCGAGGATCTCTTCACGGGATACAACTTGACCGATGCGTTCGATGAGAAGCTTCATCAGCATGCATTCTTTTTCAGTGAGATCTATTTCTCGCCCCTTTGCGGATGCGGAGTAGGTGCGAAAGTTGATCTGGTTCTTGCCGAAGGTATAGGTTTCTTGTTCCTCGGGAGGGCTGGAGTACCAGTCTTGCCGACGGAAAATCCCTTGGATCCTGAGAATCAGTTCTTCGAGGAGGAATGGTTTCGGGATGTAGTCGTCTGCGCCCACCTTAAGTCCAAGCAAGCGATCTGCGTCTGATGAACGAGCAGTGAGAAACAATATGGGGACTCGGTTGCCGGCCGCACGAATTCGGCGACAGACTTCAAGTCCATCGATCTTCGGCATCATGATGTCAAGGAGGATGAGATCGAACTTGATCGAGCCCGCGAGATGGAGACCCTGCTCGCCGTCGTGGGCGATGGTTGTGGAGTAGCCCTCGAACTGGAGGTTGTGAGCGAGGGCCTCCGCGAGGTGTTTTTCATCCTCGACGATCAGGACCTGTTTCTTCATCGAGTCTCCTCCCACCGTCCGACCTCATCCAGGGTAACGCGGAACGTCGTCCCAGAGGGTCCGGTTTCGGCAATAACCACGCTGCCACTGTGAGAGGTGACGATCTCTTGCACCAGGAACAGACCGAGACCTGTGCCCTGAGTCGTGCGGGTCATTTCGTCACCGCATCGATAGAAACGCTCGAATATGAACTGAGCCTCTTGGCTGGCGATGCCGGCCCCGTTGTCGGTGACATCGAGTATGGCTTTACCGTCGGCATGGTCAAGGCGGACCGTGATTTGAGGCCGATTGCCACCGTACTTGAGCGCGTTTTCCAGCAGGTTCGAGATGGCGATTGGAAAAGCTTCAAGATCAACTTTGGCTCGGATGTCCGGTTGGATGTGGGTGTCGAGACGCACTCCGGCAGCTGAGGTGTGACGAGAGAAGGCATCGACGGCTTCTTCGACGACCTGGCTGAGGTTCGCGTTCCGTAGCCGGATGTTGCTGTCGCCACCGCTGAAGCGAGTCACCTCGAGGACCTTTTGGACGAGACTCTGGAGCCTCTCGGTGTCATGGAGGGCGTTTTCGAGGAATCGGATGCCGGCAGCCTTGTCAGCCCGGCCACGGAGGACTGTCTCCAAGGAAAGCCGCACGGCTGCCAGGGGCGATTTGAGTTCGTGAGTGATGGCGGAGAGGAAGTTGCGGTGCCGACGCTCCAACTCGACCTCGCGTCGCATTGTCTTCCACAGCAGACCAATCAGGACAAGCAGCATGATAGCGAAGAAGCTACCCTCCGAGACCATCATTACGATGCGGCTACGGTAGGTCTCCAAGATCTCGTCCCATGCCTGCCTTTGAGGACGGATGACTTGCGCGTCGAACGGGTGAGAGAGTTCGAGTTGAGGCATAGGAGTCCGTGTCTGGGCCTCCTCTCGGGTGATACCAATGGGCACGATTTCAAGAGAGGCACCAACGTCGATCAAAGAACTCACCCATTCAGAGTCTGGGGTGATCTGTAGGCATTCTTCAAGACCCTGAGTCACATAGGAGAGGTCGAATCCGTTGTTTTTCCAATGCGAATGACATTTCGAGTCGATGGTTGGAGCCACGGAGATGAAGGGCCTTGGCAGATCTGCGGGTGAGAAGCCCGGCTGAGCCAGTGATTGTAGGAGACCAACTTCGGCTTCCAAGAGCGCGGATTCGATTCTGAGCACATGGTGTTGTGCCAGTTCAACCAGGTGCTGCCGTTCGAGATCGAGGCGATCCCGACTCTGGCGCAATGCGAACAGCAGCCACCATGTCAGCTGTGCGTTGACGAGGATCATCACCAACACCGCAACGAGCAGGTGGCGAAATGTTAAGGGGCCCTTCCAGCGCATGCAGAGAGTATAGCGGTGCAATTCACTGCGTGAATTGCAATTATGGAGAAGAGCAAGTGATGTCTGGACTCTGCTCAGCAGCGGCGGAGACAGAAGTGTCTCGCGTCTCAGAGACCACACCTGTCGAATGACAACGATGGATGCGAGCACTCCCGATGGGCATCGCCATCGTCATCGTCATCGCCATCGAATATTGCGGTGAGGTGGTGGTAGAAGTTTCAGAAGACAGCGACAGATTCAGATTCAGGGCAGCGGTAGAGTGCCAAGGATTTTGGAGCCAAGGGTAGCCGTAGGGTAGATTCTCCCGAGGCGCTACCCGTGCATTGCCAGGCTTGTAGTTTTGAGGACTCAAAGCGTTGAGCCGTTGAGGTGATGTTGCACCTCAAAACTAGCAAAGCCTGGACACGTGCCGATCGAGGGTAGATTCTGCGGAAGGCGAAGCAGGTAAACACCACACGAATGCCAAGGGCCTGTCCTTGACGTCGGATTGTCAGCGGGCGATTATTTGCGGCCCCGGACGCCGCCTCATGGCATGACAAAAACGCCCCAATGGCTGTCATCCCGAGCGAAGTCGAGGGATCTCCCACTTCAATGAGCAGGTCTTATAGTGCTGTCACTGACGCCGACGCAATCCCCGAATCTTGGAGATCGACCGATCTTAGGACCCCACGAGCATCGAGAACGGCTAAAACGTCCAGCGCACTCCGAGTTTCATACGCCATCGTGAGCGAAGGTTGTCGATGTCGAACATGTCCTCGGGCTCAAAGACTGAACCGTTCAGGTGGTAGATCGGTACGCCGGTCTCTTCGTCATAGCCCCCATACGCGATTGCATCGACGGTGTCGTATTGCACATAACGGCGATGCCCCGAATCCGCATCGAGCATGTTGAGGAAGTTGAAGATGTCGAAAGTCAGCAGGAGAGAGCCGTAGCCGACTGGGATCTGTTGGTCGACGTGCAGGTCAAGAGTGTGACTCCAGGGCGCGCGCGATGCGTTGCGCGGTGCAATTTTGCCCATGTATTTTTCGAGGCCGGCCGATTTGATCCAGGTGTAGAGATCATCCCAGGTTCCGTTCGAGATGATGACATCTCCAGGGCCCGAAGGGATGTAAACCAGGTCATTGTCTCCAAATCCGTCGTTGTTGATGCTGTCCCAATGCCAGTCGTAGATAATCGAAAACGGTCGGCCCGATTGGTGGTTGTAAAAGGCGGACAGAGTTGTGGTCCAGGCAGAGTTCCGGTTGAACGCATAACTGAGTGAGGCAGTGAAGCGGTGCTGTATCTCGAAGGTTGAAATGGTGGTCGGGATGTTGTTCGGATCGACGGCGGGATGGTATTGCCAGTTCGAAATCGCTCGGCTCGAGGTGCCGTCGTTCGCGACTTGGGAGTCGCCCCAGGTATAGGCGACGAAACCCCAGACACCGTCACCGTAGGGCCGTTCCAACTTGAGCGTGAGGTTGGTCTGCTCTCCTTGGTTGGTGTTGTCGAGATAGAACAGGCCGACGAAATCATCGCTGACCTTCTCCATTACGGGACGTCCGTCGAAGGGAAGGTACTCTCCGGTCGGTCTGATATTGAGGTTCCTGTACCTCACTTCGTTCATACTGCGAGCATGGAGAAACTCGGCCGAGGCCACCAGATTCCACCATGGTAGTCGCTGGTCATAGGCGAGATTGAAGCGCTGCACCTGTGGGAACTTGAAGTTCGGGTCGATAGCGTTGACGTCTTGTGACGTGGCGCCTCCGATGTCAGTCGGCTGGTCAAACGGATCGGGATTGAAGGGGACTTCTTCATTGGCCTGCAACGTGACTTGTTCAAGGCCTGTCCGCGCGTAGACGTTGGAGACCCAGACAAAGGGAGTTCGTCCGGAGAAGATTCCAGCGCCTCCACGCAGCTGCCTGATACCTTTGCCGCCGATATCCCAATTGAACCCGAAGCGCGGTGACCACAGAACATTGCCGTCAGGAATCTGATCCGTGCGAACGCCGAATGTCTCGTCGACCAGAGGGTTGTAGGCCGGTTTGTCCGGGAAGAATGGAATGTCCGCGCGGAGACCCAGGGTCAGAGTGAAGTTCGAACGAGCGCGCCATCGATCTCCGGCGTAGACCCCGATCTGATAGGCGTCGAAACGGTCGTAGGGATCGTTGTCGACTGGGTAGCTGTGGTCAAACCTCTGCGCGACTCCCGCTTCGAAATCATCCATGGTCTCGAAGCGGTAGGCGCCGAAATACTCCTGAATGAAAAGGTTCTCGAAGGAGATGATCTCGTTGTGGGTTCCGACCGTGATCTCATGATCTCCCTTGAAAAAGGTGAAATCGTCGTGCAATTCCATGATCGTTTGATCGAGTGAGTTTGCGGTCGAGAAGCGTTCGATTCCGGCTTCGAACTCGCCCCCCGAGCCATCGGCGTCTTCGATCCGGACGTAAGGGAACGGTGTTCCGCCGGCACGTCGGTCGCTGATCGACTGGTAGGTCACGCGAAGTTCATTGAACCTGTCGTCGCCGAAGACACTGTTGAGTTGAGCAACGCTCGAGTTGGTGGTGTTCTCCATCAGGTAGGCGTGACTCGGGAACTCATACGTCCATCTGGTGGGGGCGAGAATGAGATGCTCGGAGTCGTTGTAGTTGTGGCGAATCGTCAGCGAATGAGAAGGTGAAATCTGGAAGTCGATCTTTGCGAACAGCTTGTCGCTGTCAGTGTTGAGCGACTGCTGGCTGAGATCCCCCGGATCGTAGCCGTACTGGTCCTGCATGATGTCGATGAACCGTTGTCCGGCGGCCTGTGCGTTCTCGTTGCCCCACGCCTGACCTTCCTGCCCATCGAGCGACCATCCTGTGGGACTTTCTCGCCGTGACATTTCAGCGTTGACAAAGAAGAAGACCTTGTCCCGTGCGATCGGTCCACCAAGGCTGAATCCGATTTGCTTCTCCTCGAAAGTTCCAAGCTCGGAGAACTCGTCGGGGCCGCTGCCGACAAGGTCGTCGTCGAACATGAAGGCGTACACAGATCCTTTGAACGTGTTCGTCCCATACTTGGTGATCGCATTGATGCCACCGCCCGAGAAACCGCTTTGGCGGACGTCAAACGGAGCAATGACGAGCTGTAGTTCCTGAATCGCATCTATGCTGATCGGTTGTGTCTCTGTCTGCCCACCGGGAACTCCGCTGGCTGAGAGACCAAACACGTCGCTGTTGACCGAACCGTCGATTTGGATCGTGTTGTAGCGGTTGTTTCTCCCTGCGATCGTGATGATGGTGCTTTCGTCGTTGTTCGCGTCCATCGCGATGAGTGGGTTAGAGCGCGCGAATTCGAAGAGACTGCGCTCAACGGTTGGCATGCTTTGCAGCTGTTCGAGTGACACATTGCTGGCGGCCCCGGTTCGTGATGGACTGATCAGAGTATTCGACGCGGTAACGAGGATTTCCTCGGCCTCGACTATCTCAGGTCGTAGCTGAATCGAGATGTGAGTTTCTTCTCCAAGACGAACAAAGACACTGGCGATTTCTTCGGTGTGAAAGCTGGGCGAACCGGCAGTCAGTAGGTAGGGTCCACCGACTCGGGCGTTCAGAATATTGAATCTGCCTGAACTGTCGGTGACGTCAGAATACTGTGCACCGGTTGTCAGAAGGTGAGCCGAAACCTGGGCGCCAGGGATGGGATCTCCGTTTGGATCGACGACTACTCCAGTGAGGTCTCCTGAAGTCACACCTTGAGCAAGACCACTTGTCGGAACGAGCACAAGAGTGCAAAGTGTGAGAAATACACGTGCTACAAGATGCAGGTTCCCCCTCATGAGTGTCCCCTTTCCCTCGATCCCATCTCGTGTAGCGTGTGCCCACGATATGGACATCATACCTCGCCGCCAACGACAAGTACTACACGTGTCGAGCGTCATCGAAACATCGCACTGCTCACCAGGGCGGCAACGCGACCGCCCTGGCGCGTGTAGCGAGGATGATGGACTAGGCGCTTGTGAGAGCCTCTTCCAATCGCTCGAGTGCCCAGTCGATCTCCTCTCGAGAAATCGTCAGGGGTGGCGCGATTCGAATAACGTGTTCGTGCGTCTCTTTGCACAGCAGCCCGGCGTTTTGGAGTGCTTCGCAGAAGCGACGCGCTCCGCCAGCGTCCTTGTTGAGCACGACACCGATCCATAGCCCTTTACCGCGAATGGTCTTGATGTGGGGCGAGTTGAATTTGCTCAGTTTCTCCATGAAGTATTGGCCGAGTTCTGCGGACCGTTGTGCCAGCCCCTCTTCAACGAGGACTTTGAGTGCCTCTCGGGCGACTGCCGCACCGAGCGGATTGCCGCCGTAGGTCGATCCATGCTCGCCGGGCTTGAACACGCCCATGACTTCGTCGTCAGCCAATATTGCCGATACCGGGTACATCCCGCCGGAGAGAGCCTTGCCGATGATCACGATGTCCGGGCGGATCTCTTCGTGCTCATACGCAAACATGGTGCCGGTGCGTCCCAGGCCCGACTGGATTTCGTCGGCCACGAGTAGACAGTTGTTTTCGGTCGTCAGTTCGCGCAGCTGGCGGAGGAAGCCCTCTGGCGGCGCCACGATGCCGGCCTCACCCTGGATGGGCTCGATGAGGATCGCTGCAACGTTTGGGTTCATCGCCTTGCGAACGGCATCGATGTCGCCATACGGCAGGATCGAGAAACCTGGAGTAAACGGTCCAAAGCCGAATTTGTACTCGGCGTCAGACGAGAAACTGACGATGGTTGTGGTTCGGCCGTGGAAGTTGCCGTCGAAGACCAGAATCTCGGCTTTGTCCTCCGGGATACCCTTTTTCGTGTAGCCCCACTTGCGCGCAGCCTTGATTGCAGTTTCCACCGCTTCGGCACCGGTATTCATCGGCAGTACCTTGGCAAAACCGGTGAGTTCGCAGAGCTCTTGACAGAACAGACCGAGCTGATCGTTACGGAAGGCGCGAGACGTGAGGCCGACCTTGCATGCCTGCTCGACCATTGCCTTGACGATACGTGGGTGGCAGTGACCTTGGTTGACCGCCGAGTAGGCGGCGAGGAAATCAAGATACTTTGCGCCGTCCACGTCCCACACCCAAACTCCTTCAGCTCGATTGATAACAACATCGAGAGGGTGGTAGTTGTGGGCGCCAAATTGATCTTCGAGGGCGATGTAGTCCGACGATCTCATCATGGTAGGACCTCCAGAATGTAGATTGTCGCGGGGGTGTGGAGGCGAGGACCAGGTCAACCCGCCGGGGGATGTGGTCACGCCCCGCTGAGATGGCCAAGGTACACGTTTGTGGGCGGGTATTCAATACCCGAAAGCTGGGAAGTTTGGAAGCTTGGAGGCGGGACGGCTATACGGGATCCGGCGTCGCGCTTCGCGCTAAGCCGTGACAGGCGGGGTGATCCAGAAGACAAGTTGAACCGCTAAGAACACGAAGTTCGCAAAGACGGCACGAAGGGAAGAATCAGTGCGGTTCTTTGAACCGCAGAAAGAACCAGGATGAAGGGTGGATCCACGGGAGGGTGCCTGTCGAATTCAATTCGCTGAGGACTACACTGCCAGAATCGAGAATCTCGTCGCTTTTGCGGTTCGAAGAACCGCTATCTTTCACTTTCTTTGCGTTCTACTTGGCGTCCTTTGTGCTCTTAGTGGTTTAGAAAACCTTCACGCCTATTCAGCTCTGACACGAAATTCCCTTTGGCGTGGATGTGGATGTGGGGGTGCGGGTAGGCGACTACTCGAGGCGCCACAGCCATGCGTCGCGGGCGGCTCTCTGTTCGTCTGTTGGTTGTGCCACTTCCACGATGCGGATCGGAACACGATCTGCTGGAGGTTGAATCGGATGGATCTCAACAGCCATAACCCGATCTCGACGACGTATCTGGAGCCTCGCCGCCACGGAGGGTTGCAGTAGCCGAAGCATCTCCTCAAGCTCATCTGTAGATCCTGGCACTCCGTCGATTGCGAGGAGTGTATCGCCCGCGCCAAGCCCTGCCCGCGCTCCCGGCGAATCAGGCTCGATCCAGCGAATGCGTGCATCAGAGGTGTCGTCGTCCAGAGAAATTCCCGTGAAACCTGCAGAGAGACGATCTTGGTCAACATCGATTCTGAGGCCCATCGTCATCAGGGATTCTGAGATGTCGAGGTACCCAGGAGTCTCTGCGACATCCCGAAACCAGTCTTCCAAAGGTTGTGAAGCCAGGCGGCCGGCGTGGAACTTGAGATCCGCAAGTGTGTAACCACGGTGGCGCAGGTCAGGATCGCTCAGGAGTACTCGCATGAGGTCGTCGAGGCCTTCTGATGCTCCAGCGTCACGAAGTCGGAGATCGAGATCCATGCCAGACACCGCACCTTTGTTGTAGTAGGTGCGGAATGTAAAGAATGGAACCGTCGAGCGCAGCCAGCTTTCTCTGCTGATGTCATTCAGCGACCGGAAACGATTGGTTGGATTGGCTCGCTGATGGTTAACGCGATCAGCAAGGGCTTGGTACAGTTCTTCACGCGTCGTTAGGCCAGCACGCACGAGGAGTAACGGAGCGTAGTACGATGTCCAGCCTTCGGCCACCCATAGGAGTTCGGTGAGTTGGGTACGCGTGTAGTCATACGGTGTCAGTGATCGTGGGCGGGCCCTTTTCACGTTCCATGCGTGGACAAGCTCATGAGCCGCGAGTTCCATCAGCTCAAGTAATCCGTCCGTGGTCTCGATTGACTCCCCAGGGCAACCCATGGCTGTGCCTTCGCTGTGCTCGAGGCCTCCTCGCGAGCCACTTGGCCCAACCTTGTAGAGAAACAAATATCGATCGAACGGGAGACCCGCAAAAGTTCGAGAAGCGCTCCGGGTCAAGGCTTGATGAACTCGAGCGACCTCTGCGAGATCCACTTCGGCGCCAGGCGCTTCGGTGAAAGCAATCGACAGTTGGGCCTTCTCCACGCTGAAGGGAACCACAGTGAGATTGGGAGCAGCAGCAAAGATCGCATCCGCGAGATGATCCCAATCCTCTGCTTGATAGGTAAGAGATCGGTCTGCCATCGGAGGCAGGGAGCACACGGCACGCCAGCCATCAGGTGGTCGGATCACTAACTGGGCAGGAGCATCGCGGTGACTCGTTATGTGAGGCAGCACTGTCACCAGATTGGCGAACAAAAGACGGTCGTCAATGTGTGCCGAGTAGGGATTTTTTGCCGCAACTGAGTACAGTCTGAACTCTGCGGAGTATCCCTGCGTGGAGTTGCAGTTGACATGCCAGGTGTCCAGGTCTCGCCTCGATGTAGGCAGGGCGTGTCCGTCAGATGCGGAGAAATGGGCGTCCAGAACCCGACCAGCGTGGTGGTTGATGAGGTATCCACCTGGGGTCCATGCAGCAAACGAAAGATCAGGACAGCCGTATTCAGCAGGCACTGTGACACGGACATGGAGAAGGTGGGAGGCTGGATTCGGAGAGGAAACCTCATATCGCATCGGCTGTTGAGTCGTCGCGGTGCCGATGATTCCAAACCAGATGACTGCGCTGACGATGGCGCGCCGCACTATGAGCCGCTCTCCTGTCGGCTGGACCATTGCAGAAAGGACTCAATGAAGCTGTCAATGTCGCCGTCAAGGACGCGATCCGCATCGCCGATCTCGTGCCCTGATCGAAGGTCCTTTACAAGTCGATATGGTTGCAGCACGTAGGACCGGATTTGGTTACCCCATGAAATGTCTTTCTTTGGCCCCTTCAGTTTGTTGAGTTCTTCCTCACGCTTCTGAAGTTCGAGTTCAAAGAGGCGAGCCTTGAGGACCTTCATGGCAGTTGCCAGGTTCTTGATCTGAGAGCGTTCATTCTGGCAAGTCACGATGACTGACGTTGGAAGATGGACTACGCGCACGGCGGAGTACGTTGTGTTGACTCCCTGACCTCCGGGACCAGATGAGCAGTAGCGATCAATCCTGAGGTCTTTCTCTTCAATCTCCATCTCCAGTTCGTCGTCGACCTCGGGGTAAACGTGAACCGAGGCAAACGACGTATGGCGACGCGCTTGGGAGTCGAAGGGCGAAATCCGGACCAGGCGGTGGATGCCGTTCTCAGACTTGAGGTTGCCGTAGGCGTAGGATCCTTTGATCAACAGAGTTGCGCTCTTGATGCCGGCCTCTTCACCTGGCTGTTCATCGAGAAGGTCGGAGCTGAATCCACGTCGTTCGCACCAACGAAGATAGAGTCTTTGAAGCATCTGGGCCCAGTCCTGGGATTCTGTGCCTCCGGCACCAGGGTGAATCTCGACGTAGGCATTACGGGCATCGTGCTCGCCGGTCATCTTCGTGGTGAGTTCGATGCGATCGAGCTTGGGTCCCATCTTTTTGAGAGTGTTCTTGAGTTCAGTGTCGAGGCCGCTCTCGCCTTCTTTCGCCATCTCGAGCAGGACCTCGAGTTCTTCTTCGGCGTCGCGAAGCTCCTGAACTCGGTTCACAGCCTCTTGCAGTTCACTGCGCCGTCGCATGACCTCGCGAGCTTTGTCTTGATCTGACCAAATGTCGGGATCTTGAGCCTCTGCGTCAGCCTCGGCGAGCTTTTCGCCTAGGGATTCCTCGTCAAAGGTACCCCCGAAGTCGCTGGATGCGGGTGAGTTGGGAATTGCAGGATTGGATCAGCTCTTCAAGCATGAAGTACTCCAATGCCGGACGCACCGACTTGGCATAGGGTAGCAAAGGACAGGCCAAGGGTCGAGGCCAGGCTGTTTCTACCCGCGGATTCTAAGATGTTTGTGGCTTCGTCGCCATTGAATATCGCGCTGAGGTGGTGACAGCAGATTCAGAAGACAGAGACAGAGGCAGATGCAGATCCAGGTATCAGAAACAGTGACAGGGGATGTCTCGCGTCTCAGTGACTACACCTATCGTAAGGACACCGATAGATGCGAGCAGTCGCGATGGGCATCGTCATCGCCATCGAATATGGCGCTGAGGCGGTGGCTGAAGATTCAGTAGGCAGAAACAGATACAGAGTCAGAGGCAGATTCAGGTTTCAGAGGCAGATGCAGAGACAGAAGGGGCCACGCTTGGTTGGTTTGTCCTGGCTTCGAAGCATGGTCACTCCGTGTCGTTCATGGATGGGGTGAATAGCCGGGGAGTCAGCCGGAGTCAAGGGCGAGCCGGCGTAGGAACGCCGGTCGTTCCGACCCTTGACACCGCCAGCCTCAGCGGCTGGTGGGGGAGTCATGAAC
>JAAESQ010000463.1 GCA_024229275.1 bacterium
GTCGAGGGACCGGGCACACATCGGCGCGATGGGCAGCTGGTAGGACACCTCCCTGCAGAGACTCGAGGAGGCTTTCTCCTCCTGTGCAGGCTGCGTCTACTTGACAGGGGCCTTCTTATGGGTGTGGTTCAGATCTCACGTGCGTTTCGGTCGGAGGCGCTGCTGGGCTGGGGCGTGCGAGTTTTTAAACCACGAAGTGCGCTAAGTGCACGAAGGAGGAGGCGCAAAGAAGAGAGATTTGGGCGGTTCTTCGAACCGCAGGGGATCATGGTGCCAGGTGCGTCGGGGAAAGCGAATAACCAATAGTTAACAGTGAAAAGTTGAGGATGGCGGATTGGAAATCCGCGATTGACTATTGGTTCTTGGAGTCATCGCTTGACAGATCGAGTCCCCGAAAACAAACAGACCCTTTAGAGGGGACCACCCAGGGGCAAATCCACGGCGTGGTGCGAGGCTCCGGGGATGGCTGGTTGGCGTATAGTGACCTCAGGAGGCCGGGATGTCGCCGAGCGCGCTTATCACCTTCGCCACCCTATTCATAGGGCTGATCCGCGGCCCCATGACTGTTGAGGTCGTCGTAAGCCCCCCGGTCACCGCAGTCAGAGTCTCGCTCGACGGCGAGGTCATCGCAGAGCTTGAGGATCCGCCGTGGATCTTCGACATCGACTTTGGACGGGCTGTACCCCACCGGCTGGACGCGGTTGGCCTCGACGCCTCGGGGGTGGAGGTTGGCCGAACCACGCAGTGGATCAACCTTCCGCGAGCCCCGACGGAGCTGGAAATCGCGCTGCTCCGAGGGCAGGACGGCGGGGTTCAGGCCGCCCGTCTAATCTGGGCGCTGGTGCGACCCTTGGAACCTCGAGAGTTCCGCGTGTCGCTCGATGGTCGTCCCGTCCCAGTCAGCGACCCCGCCCGCGTCGAGCTGCCGGCGACCGACGATGATCAAATCCACTTTCTGAGGGCCAGCGTCGACTTCGACGAGGGCGTCATCGCCGCCAACGAGGTGGCATACGGCGGGTCTATGCGTGGCGCCATGGGGCGTGAGCTGACGGCGGTTCCGTTCTGGCTTGCACGGGGGGCCGATCCTCCAACGCCGGAATCCCTGAAGGGAGTGCTGCACGTGTCCGAAAAGCCCCTCGATGTTGTGGCGGTCGAGCGGCCGACGGCCCGCGTTGTCCTGGTCGTGGACACCCGTGCGGTGGAGGCATTGCTGAGAATTGGCACGCCTTCGCTGGGGGAGGCCGAACCGGTGGTGCTCAGTCCCTCCGAGGCTTATTGGGAGAGGCGGTGTTTGGCGGGTCCGCGACAGGGCGAGGATGAGGTGGACGTGCTAGACACCTCTCCCTCGTACACCCGCAGGTCCGGCGACTACCTCGCTCGTACTTTCACGTCCCACGAATGCGATGATATCGACCTCGGGGACATCGATGTGGTGCTGGTACGATCGATCCACCAGGATATCGAACCTGACGAGCAGCTCCTATCAACGGCGACGGCGATTGCTGGGATCGCGGCGGCGAACGGAAGCCGACGCCGCGCCGTCGTCCTGGTCCTCGGAGACGCCGACCTGCCCGCGCCCGATATCTCGGTCGGTGAAATGCGGGCGTTCCTGCGGGCAATCCGCACACCTCTTCTCGTCTGGTCTCCCGATCCGGCCGTCGTGGCCGGTGGTGGCTTATGGGGTCCGATCGAGGACATCTCGACGCTCATGAAACTCGCGGCGACGTGTCGAGCGCTCCGAAATCGCCTGCGAGGCCAGTTCATCGTGTGGGTGGACGGTACCCATCTACCACAGGACATAACGATGGCCGGAGAGGTGCCGGGGCTCTCGCTCGTGGAGTGATCTCCGAGCCGAGCAGGGGGGTCGGGTTTTGAGACCCTCTGGAAATGAAGAGTAATAGTTAAGAGCGGCGAAGACAGGCCTTACGGGGCGAACGGGACAACAGAATGATGAATGCGGAATGATGAGAGCGGACGCGGAAGAGGCTATACGGGACGAGCGGGGCGAACGGCTATACGGGAGGACAGGTCGGCGAATAGTCGGTGGTGGAGGCTTCGATAGGAGACGCTGCTGGGCTGGGGCGTACGAATTTTTGAACCACTAAGCGCGCTAAGAGCACGAAGGTAGAGGCGCAAAGAAAAGAGGTTTGGGCGGTTCTTCGAACCGCAGAGAATCGTGGTTCCAGGTGCATAATTGCATACTTGGCTACAGAAGCAGTTCGGCCACCTTGCGAACCGAATCAATGGATAGACCTAAGTCGAATTCCTCATAATCTTGAGCGCGCAGAACCGGCCGCAACCGAGTTGCGATCTGCCTCTGTAAAGCGGACATCCTGGCCTCGCTCACGTCGGGAGGGTCGTTGCCCGGAACGGCAAGCTTCGATTGGATCAGACTCATCATCTCGGGATCGGTCGGTCGCACTTCAAGCCTTGTGACGCCCACGTAGATGTCATAGAAATCTCGTATCGCAACTTCTCGGCGTGTGAGGGCTGCGCGGTATTTCTCTGCGAAGGCCTCACCCTTCGACACACACGGTATCGAGATCGCTCTCACGAGTTCCTTGGCGGTCACGGGATCGAGCAGTGCTGTTCTTGCCGGCTCGTATTCGGTCGCCCTGAGTAACGGTTCGCGGAGCCCAACCTCTATCTTGATGGTCTCGTCCCTATCTAGCACGATCGAACGATAGCCGACGCTCCCGAGGTACTGTTTCGACTGATTCGCACCGCGAAGGGGTTGCACAACCTTGAGACCAGAACCATCCTCGTGGATCACCAGCAGCGCCTCTTTCGCCCCCTCAGTCTTGCGGCTACGAACTATCCGGTTGCAATCCACATCCATCGGTATCACGAAGTCGAGATCCTCGCTCATTCGATAGAACTCGGCATGAATCTTGGCGAGGCAAGTACCACCCTTGAAGACTAGATGTGTGTCCGGCACCGCTGCGAGACGAAACAGAACGACAGTGCAGTAGTAGTCCTTTTCGATTACACGCGGAGAGAAACCAGTATGGGCCGCTGTGAAGTTGATTGCCTCCTTAAAGAACGCTTCGTCGTGATGGATTTGGGGACCACTCTGGTCTTCACTCCTCATAGAGTATGACCCCCCACCTCTTGCTCTTGGGTCCACTCCTCGGGCTGCGCGGGTCTGCCGCAATGACGCTCTTCGGGGATCGAAGAGACTGTTCCAGCGTGCGAAGGGCTGTTCCGCTCCCTCCAAAGCGCTCCAGTGCCGCTCCGATTCGGCGTACCGTTCCCTGGTTCCCGTACTTAACCGTTACCTTGGCTAATTCCTTAGCGCTCACCCGCTTCGAATCCAGCTCTTGGCGAATCCAAGAATAGGCGCGAGGTAATGTGTCAAAGCGTGACCAGTCGTGGACTGCGTCCACAAGTGTGCGGGCCCGGGATGAGTACACAATACTCACTCCTGACGGCGCGTTGATCTCAACCGTACTTCCCAGTCGATCTGGCGCCACCTTAATTAAGCTCAGCTCGACAGTTCCGATCGTTCTTACTCCGGAGATTTTATCGTTGTAGGCATAGATCCGATTGGGAACCTGCTCATCGAATCCATAGTGATTGAAGGCGTTTGGGCCACAAACCTGATAGATGGCGCTCCTGTCTTCCATGAGTGTGTTAATCGCAAGTTCGGAGCTCGGGCTCCAGATTCCACCAAGCGGTAACCTTGACGGAATAAGGTATAGGCCGCGTCTCACTTTCGCTATGAGGCCGCTACGTGCCATGCGGCTGAGTAGCTCTCGTTCCTGCTTATCGGAAATATGAAGCGGACTGCGCAAGTCGCCTGTTCGAATCGTTCCGATTCCTCGCATATGGCAATACGCGAAGAGCTGCGTCTCTAGAGGGCCCAGCGTTCGTTTCATGATTGTATTCTATTTCTAGTTAATTGCTTGTCAAGCAATTAACTAGAAACAAACTCCAGCCCCGGCACAGTTGCCAAGTGTCAGATCGCTGTGCCCGGCGTTGGAAATGAAAATGAATAGTGAAGAGTGACGAGGCTAGGCTATTCGGGGCGAACGGGGCGAACGGTTATACGGCTAGAACGCGAGGAAGCAAGAAGGCTGAAAGCAGGACACAAGGACGGCCACCGGCCCTCCTTTTCCGTTCTCTCCTGTTCAGAGGGCAACGCGGTTCGAAGAACCGCCCTTTCCCTCTCTTTGTGTTTTCTTAGCGTTCTTTGCGATCTTCGTGGTTCAAAACCCACGCGCGTGTCGCCCCTGAGGCGCGATATTCGAAGGCAATTACGACTGGATGTGTTCCAGCCGTTCGTCCCGTTCGTCCCGCATAGCGGTCCTGCCTGCCTCCGCGCCATATTCGATGACGATGACGATGCTGGTCGACCATCATTGCTTAAGGTTCGGTTCGATAGCTATGTCGTTCGTGTGTGAACGTGGATCCTCCTTTGCGCTTGTCCTCCTCACCGCTCCGAGCTAAGCTCGGTCGATCTGCGATCCCGTCGCCGAATAAAAGGTTGGAGTTTCCATGAGTGACAGCACCTCGGTCCTTAAGCAGTTCCCGCGTTCGTTCTGGATGGCCAATGTCATGGAGATCTTCGAACGGATGGGGTGGTACGGCTTCTACGCCGTGTCGACGCTCTATCTGACCAACGCTGTGACGGATGGCGGGCTCGGTTTCTCGTCCGAGGACCGCGGTGTCATCCAGGGGATAGCGACTTTCTTCCTCTATCTCTTCCCGGCAGTCTTCGGCGCCCTCGCCGATCGCTACGGATTCAAGAGGATGTTCCTCGCTTCGGTCGTGGTCATGGCTCCCGCCTACATCATGCTCGCCGCACCGAGGACATTCTGGGGATTCCTCGGAGTCTACTTCCTGGTCGCCATTGGTCACGGCATGTTCAAACCGGTGGTGATTTCCACCATTGCCAAAACCACCAACGAGGAGACCGGGTCGATGGGCTTCGGGATCTTCTACATGATGGTCAACATCGGGGGATTTCTCGGCCCCATCGTCGCGGGGGTGGTCCGTGGGTGGGACTGGAAGTATGTCTTCTGGGCGTCCGCGGGGTGGATCGTAGTGATGGGAATTGCCTGCAGCATCCTGTACAAGGAGCCGCCGCGCGATGAGGAGGCCGAAAGCCGCCGCAGTCTCAAGGAGGTCTTCGCGGGGATGATCGGCGTGGTGGGCAACCTCCGCTTCTTCCTCCTGGTCGCTGGCCTCTTGGTGATGCTGGTCATGGGATCGAAGTGGTGGAGCTTCCCGAAGGTCGCGCTAGTTGCCGGGATCTGGCTCGGTTTCAACCTCGTGCTCGACGTCGTGTTGCGGGCGGTTCAC
>JAAESQ010000464.1 GCA_024229275.1 bacterium
CTCATCCGGCGCTACAATCTCTTCGATGAGAACGGCGCACGGATCAATGAGACGGTATCCAGCTTCATCGGCCGACAGGGCATGATCTCTTCGGAGGTAGCAATCTAATGCTGACACCGATCCCCAATGCGCTCGGAGCGGGCGGCCTCGGCCTCGACTTCTTCCCTCACGGGACAGTTACGTCGACGCTGACGGCATTGGTGATCAATGTCCGGATCGAAATCTGCCTCAGCGGCCAGGTCCATACGGCACTCAACCTCACAGCCCAGGTTCACCCCCAGGCTGTTCTCGATGCCGGGATCTTGAGCACGCTTCCCTTGGCTGGCGAGACGGTGACGCTCGTAGACATTAATGGTCGGATCGTGACAACGATCACGCTGACCGGAACTATCGAGGAATGCTAACATGGCCATCGAACAAAACATCGGCAGCGATCCTGTCTACTTCTCGGGAGACGCTCTAGTCATCCAGGTTACGGTGCAGGACCAGGATGGGAACGTACTCGATCTCTCCACGTTGCCGCTGTCAGAAGCGACGTGGGCTATCGCCAAGGAGCAAGGCAAGACGCCGCTGGTTACCAAGACGCTGGGCTCAGGTGTCGCGCTCACCAATCCACCGGGAGTGGATGGCCGACTGGACATCACGATCAACAACGCCGACACGGCGAGCCTGAAGGGTACCTATTACCATGAGCTGCAGCTGGAGCCGGGTCCACTGACGGCGATGTATGGCGACTTCATCATCCAAGTGGACAGTATCAGTCCGTAGGAGGACGAGACATGGCTTTCACCGTTGAAGATGGAACAGGACTGGACGCGGCCAACGCCTATCTGGCTATCCAGGACTGGAAGGACCATCACGAGGATCGCGGCAGAGACTACGCGACCGACGGCACTTATACCGACGACGAGATTCAGGGCGCCATCGTCCAGGCCTCGGACTACGTCGATAAGCGCTTCGGCCGCCGATATCGCGGCTGCAAGATGACCTACTCACAGGGCCTCGAATGGCCAAGGACCGACGCTTACACAGACGAAGAGTGGTCTTTCCAGGGCGTTCCGAGACCGCTGGAGAAAGCCATCGCGGAATACGCAGCGATCGTTCTGCAGCTCCAACGCGACCTGGCGCCGATCCCTGATCCTGGCTTCGGAGTCATCGACCCGGAAACCGGAGAGGTGACGGATGCCGCAGCTGGGCCGAAGACCAGGAAAACCGAGAAGGTCGGGCCGCTGGAAGATACGACTGAATGGGGCGACGGCGCAGCTTCGAACAAGCCGATGGTCAGCACGGGCAATGCACTGACGCAGCAGATCCCGGCCTATCCGCAGGCGGACCTGTGGATCGAAGAGATCATCGAACCGAGCACGGATCGGGAGGTGCTCCGTGGTTGATTTTATCAAGTTGGCGGCAACTGCCCAACGATTGATCAACGCTAACGGGCGCTCGGTTTCGATCGTGAAGCATGGCAAGACGCCAAGTGATATGAACAAGCCCTGGCGTGGGGAATCTACGCCGGTGATCGCGACAGTGACTGGTATCGCGAGCTTCGTGCCCATGCAACAGATAGAAAACAATGATGGTGTTCGGCGTGGTACAGACTACGCTCTCTTCGCCGCTGATGATGATGGAGGGAATGAGCTGGAAGACTTCGATGTCATCATCGATGGCGGCGTGACCTGGCAGATCCTCGATGCTAAGCTGATCAACCCAGCATCGAAGCGGATCATGTACCAGTTCGAGGTGAAGAGATGAGCGCAGATATTACACAAGCTCGCGACGAGATACTCGCAGTGTTCAAGACTGCGTGGGATGCGGGAGCAGAGAGTGCCGGCCTCACGGTGTTGTATTGGGACCTCGCCCAAGACCCGCCGCCGACCGGCGCCTGGGCGCGCGTAACTGTGCGCCATTCAGATGGAAACCAGGCAACGCTTAGCAACAGTGTTGGGCAGCGCAGGTTCCGCCATGAGGGAACAGTCTTCGTGCAGATATTTACTCCGCTCGATGAAGGACTTACCCTCGCTGATGCTCTCACGAGCATCGTCAAGTACGCATTCGAGGGTGAAGTGACTTCACCTGGGAGGGTGATCTTCCGACGGGTTCGCGTGAACGAGGTTGGCCGAGATGGCCAGTGGTTTCAGGTAAATGTGCTCGCAGATTTCGAGTACGACGACATTCACTAGGTAGAGCAAAAGGAGCCAATCATGGCCGTTCTGACCAAAATTGACAGTAATGTAACTGGTCTTCGGTACGCCGAGGAAGACAGCTACAAGACCGTCAGTGGCGACGAGTTCTGGTATCCACTGGAGCCCAACAGCTACAGTGATTTCGGAGGCGAAATCACGACGGTTGCACGCAATCCGATCAACCCTTCCCGGCAACGGAAGAAGGGTGTGGTCACGGACCTCGATGCCAGCGGTGGCTTCGAGACTGACATCACGCAGACCAATCTGCAGGACCTGCTTCAGGGCTTCTTCTTCGCCGACGTGCGCGATAAGAACGACGTGGGCGCCCAGCGCCAGCCTATGGGCTTCGGTACCTATGGACAGTGGTCTGACTATCTGATCACCGACCTCGACACTACGGCCGATGAGATCACGGTGGACAGCCGTGTCGCCGTCTCTGCTGTGGTTGTCGCTGCTGGTACCGGCTACGCTGATGGGGACGTTGTGGAGGTCACAGACGCGAATGCGTCCGTCCTCGCGCGCTTCATCGTGACCGGTGAGACCGCCGGCGCAGTGGATACGGTTGCCTTGACGTTCTCCGGTTTTACCGGTGGCCGAGAGGGCAGGACTCATACCGATACTGGTGCTGGTGCCGTTACCACGATCATCACCGGCTCGGGTGATAACGCCCTGACGCTGACCCTGACCTACGGGAACGGGATGGTCTGGCAGACTGGTGACGTATTGCTCCTGGCTGGGAACAACGACGCTGCGAACGACGGCATCAAGAATGTTGTCTCAGCAGCGGACAACGTCATCACGGTTTCCGAGAACCTGACGACCGACGCGGCTCCGGCTGCGACGGCTATCATGACCACGATCGCCTTCCAGGGTGCGGCTGGTGATATCGACGTCAATGCGGTTGGGGATCAGCCTCAGCTCATAAGTACGGTACTCGACTTCACGACCCTTGGGCTGATCGTCGGTGAATGGATCTATATCGGTGGAGACCTCGCCATTGAGGCCTTCTCCAACGCTGAGAACAACGGCTTCGCCCGCATTCGTGCTATCGAAGCCACGGCTCTGACTCTTGACAAGACCGAAGCGGACATGGTGACTGAGGCATCTACCACCGAAACCATCAGGCTCTTTTTTGGTCGCGTCTTGAAGAACGAGACTGGTTCTCTCATCAAGCGCCGGACCTACCAGCTGGAACGCGAGCTAGGTGCTCCGGACGACGCTCTGCCTGCCGAGGTACAGGCGGAATATCTCACGGGCTGTGTGCCCAGTGAGTTCGAGTTCCAGGTTCCGACGGCTGACAAGGCTGTGGCCAGTCTGTCCTTCGTCGGTGCGGACAACGAGACTATCGATGGACCTACCAGCCTGAAGTCTGGGACCAGGCCGGATCTGGTTGAGGCTGCTGCCTTCAATACCAGCTCCGACGTGCCCCGGATCCACATGGCTATTGTTGATGACACGGATTCCGCTCCGACCGCGCTCTTCGCGTTCGTGGAGGACATCTCGCTGACCATCAATAACAACCTGTCGCCCAACAAGGCGATCGGCGTGCTGGGTGCCTTCGAGGTTACCGCCGGCACGTTCGAGGTTGGTGGAACCCTGACCGCGTACTTCGCCTCGGTCGACGCAATCGATCAGGTGCGAGCTAACGCGGATATCACCCTGGACATCCACCTTGTGAAGGAGAACTCTGGTATGTCGATCGACCTGCCGCTGCTCTCCCTCGGGGATGGACGACCGGATGTAACGCAGGATCAGGCAATCAAGTTGCCCCTGAGCAACGAAGCAGCCACCGGTGCCAAGATCGATTCGGATCTTGACCATACGCTGCTGATGGTGTTCTTCGACTATCTGCCCGACGCGGCTGAGTAAGGAGAATAGCATGAAACGATCAGCATGGAAGGTAGCAGCTTGGCTCCTGCGCACGAGCGCAATGCCAGGAAAGCTGCTGGCTAAAGGGTTGGAGGCGCTCGCGGCCAAATGTGATGCGCGTGCGGCCCAGCCATGATTCGCAAGGTAAAGGGAGGGTATCGGCTTCTTTCTCGAAAGGGAAAGAATCTCGGTACCTTCCCAACCAGAGCAAAGGCGGAAAAGCGTGAACGGCAAGTCAAGCGTTTCGCTAAGCCGAAGAGATGACGTTCAACTAAACGAGGAGCAAGATCATGGGTATGTTCGAGAACTACGAGACCGACAAGGTCAGTGAAAGAGAAGGCATCTGGATTGATTATGGTGAGTTCCGTGTTCGCATCGCCCGCGCTGGTGGTGCCAACAAGAACTTCCAGAAGGCCCTGGAGCGGATGAGCCGCCCCTACCGCCGAGCCATCGCTACCGACTCGCTCGACAACGAAGTCGCCGAGGGCATCCTGCGCAAGGCCTACGCTAAGGCAATCATTCTCGCCTGGGAGACCAAGGTTGATGATGAGCTGCAGCCGGGCATCGAGCAGAAGGACTCCGACGAGCTGATGGAGTTCAACGAGGATAACGTCGCGGCAGTGCTGAAGGCACTTCCGGACCTGTTCCGTGATCTGCAGGAGCAGGCTGGCAGCATGGCGCTGTTCAAATCGCATCTGCGGGAAGACGCAGCGGGAAACTGATTGCGGTCCTTCTCTATATGTTAGAGCAGGGCCCGATGGAACAAAGGATCATCAAGCAGTGTCTGAGGTCGCGAAAGCCGTTCCCAGAGAAGATCGCCAATGCCCCCGCGCTTGCGTTGGGCTTGGACCTCTACTGGGACGCCTTCCAGGATCTCAACACCTGTCGGACTTCCGGATTCGGTGCCGGCCCAATACCATGGTCGGTGATCCTGGATTACTCCAGGAAGTACGAATTCGACGAGGAGCAAGAGGAAGATCTGTTCTATTTCATACGAGTGATGGACAATGAATTCCTAGAGCATCACTCGAAGAAGGAGAAGTAGTGGCGACGTTTAGAGACCCGAAGAAGTTTGCCAAGCGGATGTTCTTCATCTCTAGTAAGGTGAAGAAGAATGCAGAGAACGCCGTCAAGAAGGCGGCTCTCGCGGCGGACCGAGCTGCTGTCATGGCGACACCGGTGGATACCGGTCGCGCCCGTGCTAACTGGCTCGTGTCTGTTGGGAAGCCGCGCCTCGGCGAGGAGTTCTTCGATAGCATGCCGGGCGGTAAAACTTCCAATGAGGGTCCAGCTGCTTCGCAAGCTCTCGACCAGGGACGTGCTGCCATAATGAAGTACAAGCTCGGTAAGGGCGGTATTTTCATTAGCAACTCGGTACATTACATCCAGCGCCTGGAGAGCGGCTCGTCCGCTCAGGCGCCCGGTGGAATGACCGCGGCTGCATTAATGGCAGCTCGACGCCAACTGGGCACAGTCCGGCTCCTGAAAGGTACGTAGGCATGGCTGAACGCTTAGTCATACGAGTAGATGAAAAAGGTGCGCTTGTCGTCTCGCGTAATGTCGAGAAGATCGGCACCAGTGCCAAGAAAGCCGGGGGCGGAGTGAAGCTCCTCCGCTCCGCTCTCGGTGGACTTGCCGCTATCGGTATTGGGGCAATCTTTGCTAGTGCCGTGAGAACCATGGCCGCCTTCAGCCAGGAGATGTCGACAGTAAGAGCCATCACGAAGGCTACTGGTGACGAGTTCGACGAGCTGAGCGCAAAGGCTCGTGAGCTGGGAGCCACAACCCGATTCAGTGCAACTCAAGCTGCGGAGGGTATGACCTTCCTGGCCCGAGCCGGTTTCGATACCAATCAGGTCCTTGCGGCAATCGGCCCAACTTTGCAGCTCGCCCAAGCGGGTGCGCTGGATCTGGGCGAGGCCGCGGACATTGCCAGTAATGTGCTGACTGGATTCCGAATCGAGGCTGAGGAGGCTGCCCGCGTGATTGATGTGCTTGCCCTGGCCGCCAATAGCGCCAACACCAACGTGACCCAGCTCGGTGAGGCTATGAGCTTTGTGGCTCCGATCGCCAGCGCCCTGGGCGTTGGGTTGGAAGAGACCACGGCTGCAGTGCAGTCACTATCCGACGCTGGTATCCAGGCTAGTAGAGCCGGTACTAACCTGACGATGGTGATGCGTCTCATGGAGGCCCCGACGAGAAAACAGCTGGGAGTGCTCGAAAAACTAGGCCTGTCTGCTGAGGACGTGAGAGTTTCCAGCGTTGGGCTGACTGCCGCCTTGACCGCATTGAGAGAAAGCGGTGCATCCAGCACAGATATGTTCGAGTTCTTTGGACGCAGTGCATCGTCTGCCAGCGTGCTGCTCGAAGCAGCCACTGGTAAACTTCAGGCATTCACCAAGGCCAATAAGGAGGCTGAAGGTACTGCCACCGAGATCGCCGAGATCATGGACGAAAACCTGAACGGCGCTCTGCTGGCCGTTCGTAGTGCGTGGGAAGAGCTGCAGCTCGCGTTCGGGGAGCAAGGACCACAGTCCGCGCTGACTCAGGGCCTGCGTGCCCTGGCCGACGTGCTGAGGTTCACTGCCGAAAATATCAGTTTCCTCACGGACAACGTGCTGGCGTTAGCTATCGCATTCGGCGCCATCAAGTTCGCGCCTTTCCTGAAAGGCCTTACCTCGGGCGTCCAAGTCATCGGCCTTTTCAACAAGGGCCTGGCAGCGACCAAGGTAGCGATGGCTGCGCTGGCCATTAATCCTATCACGGTGGGCTTGGTAGCATTGGCGGCTGCTGTGGTAGCGGTCAACTTCGCCTTCGCAGAATTTAACAAACTGCAGGACGAGATCGAGGCCATTGAAGAGCGTAGCTACAAGATGCGCCTGAAGCGGGTTCAGGCACAAGTCAAAGAGATCCGGGATCGCAAGGCTGCCACTGCAGCGGTAGCGGCATACATCGAACAACTGGAGCTAGAGAACAAATTCTTAGGCCTGACTGAAGAAGCCCAAGTGGAGCAGATAAACCTGGCCCGAGCGCTGGAGGTTGCAAGGCGACCGCTGACTGAGCAGGAACAGACACGGATCACCCAGTTGCTGGAGGAAAAGCGTGCGATCGAGGCCCTGAATGAACAGCGGAAAGAGGAAGAGGAATTACTGAAACGTATCCTCGCACCGACTATCGAGTATCAGCATGAGCTTGAGCTACTGAATGGCCTCCTGGAGCGCAATGCCCTCAGCGCCAAGCAATTCGCTGAGGAAAAAACCAAGCTGGATGAGAAATTTGGAAAGGGCAAAGCCGCAGAACTAACAGACGAAGAGAATCGGGCTGCAATCCTGGAGAAGAATCTGCAAGGACTGAGCCGCGAAGCCCACCTCCTGGGCTTGACGACAAGGGAGCGCGAGAAGCAGGCTGATATTTTCAGGATCATAGATCAACTCAAGGCCGCTGACGTCGAGGGCCTTACCGGCGATGAGCAAGCTGCGCTTGCTGCCTTGATCGATGAGAACGATGCCCTGGAGGACCAGGCCCGGATCTACGAAGAGATTAAGGGGCCGCAATTGGCATACGCCCGCGCAGAGGCTGCATTGATCGCCCTGAGAGAGGCCGGCGAGATCAGCATCGAGGAACAGACCGCGGCGATGGTGGAGCTGAAGAAGGAACTGAAGGACGCCCACGCAGACCCGAATATCCTTGGGCTGCCGGAGGCCATGAAAACAACATTTGACACAGCGACCGATTCTCTGTTAGAATTTACTAGAACAGGAAAATTCGAGATTCGATCGTTCGTGGCTGACGTCTTGCAGCAGTTCGCGAAGATAGCAGCTGCTCAGGCCTTCAAAGGTTTAGGTCAAGCTCTGTTCGGTTTCGCTGGTGGTGGATCATTCCAAGTGGCCGGCTCCGGAGGTACCGACAGTCAAGCGGTAGCTTTCGCTGCCACGCCGGGAGAACGAGTTTCTATCCAGACACCCGCACAGCAACGCGCTCATACTGCGATCGGCGTACCAGGCACAGCAGTGCCGACCGTGGCGCCGCCGCAGGTGAATGTGAAGATCATCAACGTAACAGATAGTAGTGAAATAGGAGATTACCTGCAGAGTGCTGAGGGAGAGGAAGCGATCGTCAACGTGATCTCCCGCAACAGTCAGACTGTTAAGCAGGTGGTGGCATAATGGCCGGCGACGTCGTAACCAATAATCAGACCGCCTTTAGTGTGGCGACAGGCGATCAGATTATCCCGGCGTCGCCGGCAAACGAACGAAAGGCCCTGGCATGAGTGTATGGATTAGAGGAACAGCTGCCGACTGGCAAGACCTGTCTGATCAGCTCGTCGAGGCCGCTACAGGCAGTAGCCTTGAAGGAGTCGCTGTCAGCAGCGGCGGGATCAACTACGTCGTGGGTGACATACTCACCGTGGCCGGTGGCACTAGCACGATCGCGGCACAAGTCGAGGTTACCTCAGAAGCTGCTGGCGTCATTGATGGCGTCCGCGTCTATAACGGCGGCGTCTATACCGTGAATCCGTCCTCACCGAACTCCTGTACCGGAGGCTCTGGCACTGGCTGTTCGATCACGCTGACGATGGCCGACAACGGCTGGACAGCACTACGGGACCAGATGACTCAGGTCTCGGGCGTCGTGGTTGCCGATGGCGGCACTGGCTACGACGTGGACGACATCATCGACCTCGATGGTGGGACCTTCACCGAGAGAGCCCAATTGAGAGTCACTGGTGAGACAGGCAACGTCATCGATACCGTGAGCATCGAGACCGCTGGTGAATACTCGGTACTCCCGGCGAACGACGTGGGGCAATTCTCCGTGGCTCCTGCCGGCGGTAGCGGTGCCGAGTTCACCCTGACGTGGGCGGCCGGTGAAAAAGAGGTCATCCTCGAAGGTGAGGGCGGCGGCTCTGATGAGATCTACGTCGGCTGGCGGACGTTCAGTGACGTCGGCAGTGATTATTACAACCTGGAGCTGCATGGCTTCACTGGCTACAATTCCGCCCTTCCGCTGATAGAGCAACCTGGTGCTTCTCCAGGCTTTAATGAAGGCGTAGACGCAAACGAGGAGACAGGTGCATACCTGATCACCACGAGTGTCTCATTCAATTACTTTTTGAACATCAACCCATATCGGATTATCATCACCTGCGCTGTGGGTGCGACCTACATGCACGCCTACTTGGGCTGGGGCAACCGCTTCGCCACGTCGGCCGAGTATCCGTATCCGATGATCATTGCCGGCTGCGCAGAACAACACGACCACAACTCCTCCCTGTCAAATAAGATCTCAACACTGACAGATCCGTGGGCGATCGCGTCGTCGTCGACTCGGGGGCCGTTTCTGGTCTACGCTCCGGATGGAACCTGGACAAAGATTCAGAACCGTCGCTCGTTAAATCCCATCGATGATAATGTAGTCATACCTTGCCAACGGCCGCAGGGAGCGTTCACAAGTCCTTCGGATCCACGGGACAGATTCATGTCCCTCACCAGCTCGTTCTCAGACATCATCTGGTGTCTTAGTAGTGGTAGCACTGGTACGCAGACCGCGAACCTGAAGCCTACCGGTGACGACGAACATCGAGTACTGCTGCCAGCGATCGTCGTCCTCGCGAATCCAACAGTTCAAGTCTTGATGGAGATCGACGAGGTCTTCTGGATCTCCACCTTCGGGGGCGTCACCAACGAGGATCGGTACATTGACGACAACGGCGTCGCCTACCGCATCTTCCAGAACTGCAATCGCTCCGATGCCTTTTCCTATCTGGCGATCAAGGAGGCCGACTAATGGCTTACGAAACTGGCAGTGCCACCAGTATTGAGGATCTGATTGACAAGCTGTTCACGTTTGCCACCGGCCTTGCGACTACCACCTGGGTTGAGGACGAACTGGACCTGACGGCCAACTATGGCACGCTGCACTACGGTAACTGCTACGTCAGCTTCCGGTGGGATGCAACGGCTGAGACCGACCTGGCCGTGTACCAGAGCCTTGGCTGGACTTCCTCAACCGAGCCTCACAATCAAGACGATGATTCCGGTGCTGGCGACACCACGATCCCGATCGATTCTTCACGTCGTGTGAACTTCATGAACACTGGGCCATACGTGGCTTATCACTTCTTCGCGGGTGAGGGCTCGACACCTTACATCCACATTGCCGTAGAGGTGGACACTGGCCGCTTCCGTCATTTTGGATTCGGCAACATCATCAAGCTCGGGACGTGGACTGGCGGTGAATACGCCTACGCTCACTTCTGGAGCCCAAATGATGAGGACAATCCAATATACACTCAGCATGTGTTCGGCCTGGACGGGATCTACACTGGTAATGATATCGGTGCCACGTTGCACATCGAGGACTTCGATGACCAGAGTGTTGACGAAAAATGGGCGATGTTCTGCAGCCGACCACGGCCGGCAGGGACTGATCGTGCTGGTGAGGATAGAGCAGTGATCAGGGGTGGCGCTCGTGGTGGCTTCTGGGGCTACTACATGAACTGGATCGATTATAGTTCGCCCAACGCTTACAAGCCGATGGCGCCGATCGCGATGGCGTGGTACGATACCGCAGGCTCCCCGGACACTTGGATCTGGTTGGGCGAGTGGCCCGATGTTGCGATCATCAACATAGGAACGCTCACGGCTGCCCAGGAGCTGACCGTGGGTCTGGACACCTGGATGGTTTTCCCGTGGGTGCGCAAGCAGTACCTGCTGGATGGGACTGAGGAAAGCTGGAATGCCGGCATAGCCTACAAGAAGATTACCTGATGGCTGATTTTAGCAGTGGAAGCGCCCAGAGTCCGAATGACTGGCAGACCGCCGTACCTAATCAGTCGGTGAACCTGTTCGACCGCGAGCCCGCACCGCAGGACGTCGTCGGGGCCGTCATCCCGGCCACCTCTGTCTTCGACGCACAGCACGTTGTGATGAACGACGAGATCCCAACAGTCAACGACCTCAGCGTACAGGAGCATGCCTACACCGACATGTTCTTCTTCGAACGGATCCACTACACTCCGCCGGTCATTGAGCTGGGGAACCTGCTCTCGACGGTGACTGAAGAGGTTGAAGTCTACAACGCCTATCGCGATGAATCGCAGACCCTCACGTCGGTGACCAACAACGCTGGCGCCGGGATCTCATTCGTTGGGCTTCCGGGCCTGCCGACGGAGATTGAGTCGCAGAACGGTGAGGTGTTCGACATAGTGATCAGCACGGTCGGTCCGCCGCAGATCGATGGAACGATCGACTTCGTGACGGATCCTGGCAACTTCTCGATCCCGATTACGGGCTCGCGCGTCGTCATGTTCGCCTTTCAGCCAGAGAAGGGCGTTACCGAGAAATTGGTATTCTTGACCGACACGATCCGAGCATCCGATGGTACGGAGCAGCGCATTGCGAACCGTTTGAACCCGAGACAGACAATCGAGTGGACCTTGAAATTGGAAGAGGGAGAGGAACGACGACGGGCCCTCACACTGATGAAGGGCTGGCATCCCCGCGTCTTCGGTATTCCCATCTGGTGGGAGGCCCGCCCGCTGGCTGCTGACGCCATCTCGGGCGCCTCGACCATCTCCGTCGACTCGCGCTACGGAGACTTCCGTGTGGGCTCTTTGGCGATCGTCTGGTCGGACTCCGACTACTTCGATGCCCTGGAGATCGATACAGTGACGGAGACTTCGATCCAGTTCTCCTCACCGGTCACGCACGACTACGATCAGGATACCACGTTGGTGATGCCGCTGCGCGTGGCATACTCCGAGGACACTTTCGACATTCAGCGCTTTCTGACGTCACTTCAGGAGATCAAGTGCCGGTTCCGCGTGATCGACAATGAGGTCGGTGACATCGGCGACACGAGCGCCTTCTCGATGCACAACAGCAAGGTCATGCTGGATGATTACAATCTTGCAGGGGCGGACGGAGTGGTAGACAACCAACATCAACAGCTGGCCCATCTTGATAATGCAACCGGTAACGCAATTCAGTGGTCGACCTGGGACACTGCGATACCCATCACGCAAAAGAGCTTCAACGGTAACAGCCTGCAGTCGGTGTGGGAAGTGCGTCAACTGGTCCATGCGCTGCGCGGTTCTCAGATATCGTTCTACCTGCCGACGTTCTATTATGATCTCGTGGTCGTAAATGATCTTGGTGCGACTTCAGATCTAATGGACATCGAGTCCATCGGCTACGTCGACTACATTCAGGCCAAGGAGCCGTGGACATCGATCCGGGTTGAGTTGACCGACGGCACGGTCCTGACGAGACAGGTCATAGATTATGAAACCATCTCCTCCACCGTGGAGCGCCTGACAGTCGACTCCACCTGGGGCAGTCTGATCACCGTTCCCGAGATCGAAAAGGTGAGCTTCCTACGCAAGGTGCGTATCGCGGACGATACGGTCGAGTTCATTCACGACTATCCCGGCAGTTCTAAGATCAGCATGAACATCAGAGGGGCGCCTTAATGGCATACGGAACTTTTGAAGATTCTGCTGAAGGTGGGCGGCCAATTGAGCTGTACACTTTCACGATCGGCGCGTCGGTGACACGCTACACCTCAGCTGAGGACACCGTCACCTACAGCGCCAATCAGTACTTACCGAGAACCATCGATCGCAGTGCGCCAACACTGTTCTCAGGTGACAAGGGCGGAGCGTCGCAGCTGGAGGTTACAATGCCGGCCGACGATCCCATCGCGGCGCGCTACATCGGCATCGTTCCGCCAGAGACGGTTCATGTACAGATCATCCGCTTTCATCGCGGCGATTCGCCCAACGGAGAGATCATCTGGGACGGTCGGATCATCTCGGCCAAGTTCGTGCAGCAGGGTGCTCGCGCCATTCTGTACTCGGTGTCGTCTGAGTCGGCGCTATCGAGACCAGTCCCTGGACGCAAGTATCAGAGCCTATGCAACCATGTGCTGTACGATGCGCTGTGCCAGGTGAACAAGGCATCCTACCAGTACACGAACACCGTCACCGACGTGACTGGTGACACGATCACCGTCAGCGGCCTCTTCGCCTCTAAGGGAGACGACTGGGCTCAGGGCGGCACAATTGAGTTTGGTGACGACAAGCGCTTGATCGTTGATCACACTGGCGACGTCCTTACACTGAATATTCCTTTCTATGCAGACGTAGATGGGGAGACTGTCGATGTCTATGCAGGCTGCGCGCATGACATCACCACCTGCAACGCGAAGTTCTCGAACGCGATCAACTACGGGGGATTCCCTTACGTCCCCCATCGAAACATCCTCAACCTGGGGCTGGAGTGATATGTTCTGGTTCGCACTAGCAATATGGGCGATCGCGACAGTTGCATACGAACTCATTCGGCCGAAGCCGAAGTTCGAGAACGCTCGCCCGTCAGCACTCGGTGACTTCCAGTTCCCTACAGCAACTGAAGGTCGTGCCCTTCCAATCGTCTGGGGCAAGGTCAAGATCAAGGGACCGAACTGTATCTGGTACGGAAACTTCCGGAAGTTCCCGAAGAAAGAGAACGTCAAAACCGGACTGTTCAGCAGTGAGGACGTCATCGTTGGCTACTATTACTATGTTGGAATGCAGTTCGGCTTGTGCCACGGCGAGGTCGACAGCCTCGGCAGAATATGGATCAATGAGAAGCATGTCAAAACCGGTGCAGGCTCTATCAACCAGCCCAACCTCTACGGAGGCGAGGAGACGGGAACCGGCGGCGTCGTTGGGACGCTCTCCTTCTACCCAGGTTCGGACTCCCAGGCCGTCAATGCCTATCTCACGACGTACCAGAGCCCGCAGCCGGCATACCGTGGAACATGCTACTGTGTCTTCGAGGGCGGCGGTAGGCCGCTGACGATCACGGTAGGTCCGTTCACGTTCCAGCTGCCCGTACATGGCACCGGCTACGTTGGCATGACTGCCAACATCCCACCGTGGGCTTTTGAGGTGACTCGCATCCCCGACGGCCTGAACATGGCTTCGGCGGATCCTGGGGCGGAGAACCCAAACACCTATGACTGCAACCCGATGAACGTACTGTACGAGATTCTGACTGACACTGACTGGGGCATAGGGATTGATTCTAGCCTTATCGATACAACGAACTTCCAGGCAGCGGCCTCAACGCTCGCTACTGAAGGCAACGGATGGTCGATGCTCCTGGATAATCCAAGAGAAGCTGTGGACCTGATTGCTGAGATCCAGCGGCAGGTCGACGGCTCGCTCTTCTTCAATCGCACGACTGGCCAATGGCAGGTCAAGCTGGTGCGGGACGATTACACTGTTGGCTCTCTGGACATCTACGATGAGACCAATATCGTCGAGGTGAAGGAATATGTGAGGCAGACCTGGGAAGAGACCACAAACCAGGTGCGCGTCGCGTTCGTTGACCGGGACGATGAATACAAGGACACGTTCGCACTCGCGCAAGACCCAGCCAACATGGCTCTGCAGGGCAGCTCGGTTCAGTCCAACGTCAATTACCCTGCCATCAAGAATGGGACTCTCGCGAACAGCCTGGCTTGGCGCGACCTAAAGGCGCTGTCCTATCCGCTGGCTAAGATCAAGATCGGCGTCAACCGCCAGGCCTGGGGCCTGATACCTGGCGATGTCTTCAAGTTCAGCTGGGACCGCCTCGGCATCAGCGAGGTCGTTTTCCGTGTCCATCAGATCAACTACGGCAAGGTCGGCTCTAGCCAGATCGAGATCTACGCCATCCAGGATATCTTCGCTGCGGCCACCGGGGTATTCAGCGATCCTATCGGCAGTGGCTGGGAAGACCCAGAAGAAGATCCGGTTGCACCTTTGGCGGCGGACTCTCTCATCTTCGAGGCGCCTCGTCAGCTGGTAACACAGGACACGTTCAACCCGACCCTGTTCCCGCGTTGGTGGACGGGCGCTCGTGATCCCGAGGGAGGCACTGTTTACTTGCTCTCCTATGACCGATCCGGCCCCACTCAGCCCGTCGGTGGGTCCTATGACGTGGACACTGTCATCGCGGGGTTCGTTGCGGTGGGCACACTCGATGGCGACTTGGATCCGTATGGTACCACAGCGGCACGTCCTAATACAACGCACAGCATTGATGTTGATGAAGTCGATTTCCTTGATGGCATCACAGTGGACGCCACTGCAACAGTTATAAGAGAGCTGACCTCCATCGCATGGATTGGTGATGATGAAACTTCTGGCGAATGGATCGGCTTTGAGAAGGCCGAGGATATCGGCGGCGACCAGTGGCGTCTGTCGCGTCTCTGGCGTGGGCTCTTCAACACGCCGCCAAAGGCTCACTTGTCTGGCGAAAAAATCTGGTTCATATCACAAGGTGGTAACCTGACTCGCCGCGTTATGCCCGGAAGCCATGACGAGATGGACATACAACTTCGCGGTGTAAATGGTGTCAACGTGGAGACCACGGAGGGGGCGACGCCGGAGCTGGAGATTCAGACCCGGCAGGAACTGCACCTCTGCCCACTCGCGCCCAGGGATCCGGTCTTCAACGGTACCTACAATCCGACCACCGAGGACTTCGATACGCAATACACATCTGAGACCGGCAGGACCGGCGACGATGCCCGTGCGATGGAGATCGAGATCACCCCGCGCGACTGGCTGGTCGACAACGTTGACCAGGACGACACCCTGCGCTCTGCGGCGCTCTACCTAGCCGACAGTCCTGAGTTCGACTTCACGCTGACGCTGGACCCGGCCGGCACGCCCGTCGCTGTTGGACCGTACAACATCAACACTACCGTAACGCCCACGGCATACGTGCTGCGCAACGATGTGATCATTGCGGTCGGTGATAACGCGGTCATCCCGACTACGGCGAACCTCACTGTCGTGGCGCTCCATCAGCCCGATGCGACGCAGTACACGAACCCGTTCGACATGGAGTTCTTACTTGACGTCACGAGCGCGCTACAGGGCGCCGATGATCTGACCCACGGCGGCGTCGGCAGCACAGCGAGCCCAGCGGTTGTCTACGGCGAGACCGGCAACTACACGATCGACATTCACACGGCCCTGCCGTCGAGTGGCATCGTGGAGATCAACATCAACACTGGCGGATGGGTTACTCTCATCGGCATCGGCGTTTCGAGCAACACGGTTGCCATCACGGCCACCGATTCGGTGCAGCTGCGCTGGCAGACGAGCGGCCCCGCTGCCGACCAATTCTTCGACGTGACCGGACCTACGGCTGAGCTGGGGTACGGCGTACTCTTGGCTTAGAAGGAGAGACTAATGGCAGAAGAAAAACACTCGTGGAAGATCCGGCGTCGATTCATGTTCATCGTCACGGCATTCAGTATGGCCGTGATTCTGCTGGCGCTGCTGGTGAAGCCCGACACGGCGGTTGCCGGTACGGCCATCAGCTTCAGCTTCGGCACCATCACCGGAGTCCTGGGGAGCTACGTTTTCGGAGCTGTCTGGGATGACAAGAACAGGAGCTGAGCATGCTTGGATTCCTAAGTATCGTTAAATCAAAGCCTTTCGCTATGGGCCTGGCGGGGCTGGTCATTGTGACTATATTGTACTTGGGGTACAGACACTACAATGGCTTACTGAATGAGGTCCAGGACCTGAAGTCTACACAAGCGGTCCTGGAAACAGGACTTGACATAGAACGGTCCGCTGTGAGAGAATTGTCCAATGTAGTAGGTGACTGGGAAGCCTCTCGGCGCCAGTTGCTCGCTAAGATCGAGGAGATGCAGGAGGAAGCACATGAAGCTAGAGCTGAGACAAGACGGTTGCGGGAGCTGTTTGCTGAAATTGATTTCGAATCGATGGAGCCAGCTGCTGTCGATAGTGTTGCTCATGACATTGTTGATCGGCTGTGGAGCGAGTTCAGGGCCGCCACCGATCCGTCTCGACACAGTGACAGCGGAACGGCCGGATCCGACTCCACCGCTACCGATGCCGATGCCGATAGCGACGACGAACGTGAACTGGGTAGTGATCGAGACGTCAGAGGGGAAGATGCTGGCGCTGACTCAACGGGAGTTCGAACACCTGGCCCATAGCTTGGCTGAGATCCTTCGCTGGGTCCAAGAAGCCGCATGGAGGCTGCACTATTATGGCAAGCCCGCCCCGTGATGGCGAGAACTTCCTGAACTGCCCCCTATGGGCAGAGCATCGTACCTTCTTAACGAAGGACGAGGTGGACGTGGTTGTGACCGCTACCGTGAAGAAGACGTTGATCGCAATGGGGATCGATGCATGTGATCCGATCGAGATGCAGCGTGACTTTCAAATGCTTCGAGACTGGCGGAAGGCCAGCACATCAGTCCGCGCCAAAATCCTGATGACTGCTATCGGGTTACTGACGGCCGGGGCACTCGGAGCACTACTGATAGGAGTCAAGAGTGTCATCTTCAGCAAACCGTAGCGAGGAGCGTCTCGCACAGATCAGCGAGGCCTACGAGAGGCTGCAGAGTTGGCGAGCTGTCGCCCGAGAACTCGGGATCCCGAGATCCACAGTCCGACACTACCAGCGCAAGATGGGTGCGGCCCCGCTGCCAATTGCCGGCGGCGACACCGTGGGCATGGTGGCGCGCAAGCTGCCGCTGCCTCCCAAGGGCGAGGTCAAGCGCTATATTCTGACATGCGCGCAGAACAACACCCACCTGCACGAGAGCACCTGGGCGAACCTGATAGCTCTGACTGAGCATTATGAGGCCCAGCTCTTCGTCTCTCGGTTCATGTACAACAAGGCCGCCTGGGCCCAAAAGGAGACCAAGCCGGGGACCAGGGCCGAGCCCGAGGATCTCTGGTACGATCCGGAGCTGAGCGAGTTCCTGTGCGACGAGCGGGTGCAGCTGGCACCGAACCTGGTATGGTGCGGCGAGAGCAACATCATCCCGACAGCCATCCGGCCACTGAGCGGACTGGAGAGCTACACGGGTCGGGACAGCGCGATCTTCCCCCATGTCAAGATCGCCATGGAGAGCGTGGCGTCTGGCAAGCACGAGGGCGTGAAGCTGCTTTTCACTACCGGCACCGTGACACTGAAGAACTACATCCAGCGAAAAGCCGGCCTGAAGGCCGAGTTCCATCACACATACGGCGCTCTGCTGGTCGAGGTGAATCACCATGGCCGTTGGTTCTGCCGGCAGCTTAATGCTGACAGCAAGACCGGCGACCTATATGACTTGGATTTACACGTCAAAGATGGCGAGTTAACCACTGAAAACCGGGTAGAAGCCATCACTTTTGGCGACATACACAACGCCCAGCTGGATCCAGAAACGGCGGAGCTAGGCTGGGGCCGGAACGAGCGGAGCATGATGAACGTCCTGCAGCCGAAGAAGGTCTTCCTGCATGACCTGATTGACTTCCGTGCTCGCAACCATCATGACCGTGGGAACTGCCACCTTCAATTCGAGAAGTTCGTCAAGGGTGGTGACGACGTCCAGAAGGAGCTGGAGAACGCAGCGGAGCTGGCGACAGACATGTTACGCCAGGACGCCGAGGTCATCGTCGTCCAGAGCAATCACGACAACGCACTCGTCAAATGGCTCCGAGAGTCTGACTACCGACAGGACCCGCCGAACGCGCTGATCTTTCTGAAGTGCCAGGCGCGCGTCTACGAAGCGATCGCCCGAGGTGAGGAGAACTTCCACCTCTTAGAGTGGATCCTGCAGCAGCTCAACGTGCCGAGGGACGTCAGGTTCCTGCGGACCGATGAGAGCTACATCATCTGCAAGACCAAGGACCAATCAGGTATCCAGTGCGGCATGCACGGCCACGAGGGCGCCAACGGTGCTCGCGGAAACCCCCGCGCCTTCTCGCGCATGGGGCGCAAGTGCAACATCGGACACACGCATTCGGCGTGCATCACTGACGGTGTGTTCGTCTCTGGTACCAGTTCGAACCTAGACTGTGGCTACAACACCGGTCCTAGTAGCTGGACCCACAGCCACATCATTACGTATCCAAACGGCAAACGTGCCATCGTCACCATGTATGCTGGTGCCTGGCGCGCTGAATAGGATTGAGGCGTAGCTCAGCGGGCAGAGCACCGGTCTTATACGCCGGCGGTCGGAGGTTCGATTCCTCCCGCCTCAACCAAACGAGGAGCACACACCGTGTCAAAGAAAATACTATTGTGGATTACAGCGCTATTGCTGGTCGCCGGACTCGCGATGGGTTCCTACAATGAGGATCCCCCGATCGTGGTCGTCCATTGGCAGGACATCACAGCGGTCGATAACTGGAACGAGGAAGAGGAGCCATACCTGGCCGAGTTCCGCACCGTGGGATGGTTGTGCCTTGAGACCGACAGCATAGTCGTCATCGCATCAACCTGGGATGAGATCGAGGAGACCTGGCGAGAGTTCAACAGCTTCCCCCGAGGCTGCATCATTTCCATCACAGTGGTGAATCCATGAACCCGAGTGACTACGAGTTCAGGACCAAGCCCTTCGACCACCAGCGTGAAGTGTTCATGGACACCGCGACGCGGCCGGCCTATGGGCTATTCTGGGAGCAGGGAACTGGCAAGACCAAGGCCATCATCGACACGGCCGCCTTCCTCTACGATCACGGGGAGATCGACACGATCCTCGTCATTGCGCCCAATGGTGTCCACCGCAACTGGATCACGGACGAGATCCCAGTTCACATGCCCAAGAGGCTGGCGCGGAAAATCCAGATGATGTACTGGCAGTCGAGGCGAGCGAAGACGATGGCGCACTCGCGGGAGGTCGGCAGTCTGATCGGACACGCCGGCCTGCGGATTCTGACGATGAACTACGAGGCTATCTTGACGGACCTGGGGATCAAGGCCATCGGTGCCCTGATGAAGGATCACAACGTGCTCCTGGTGTTCGACGAGTCCCACTACATCAAGACGCCTGGCGCCAAGCGGACCAAGCGCTCGATCGCGCTGGCCAAGCGTGCCAAGTACGTGCGCATCCTGACCGGCACGCCGATCGCCAACAGTCCCTTCGATGCATACAGCCAGCTGCGTGCCCTGGATCCCGAGTTCTGGAAGCAGCATGGCTTCACTGTGTTCTCGACATTCAAGGCTCACTTTGGCATCTTCCGCAAGGGTATCAACAATCAGCAGGGCGGCCGGCAGTTCGAGCAGTGTGTCGGCTACCGACGCCTCGATCAGCTCAAGGCGATGATTGGACTCATGACGCACCGCGTTACGAAGGACCAGGTCCTCGACCTTCCGCCCAAGCTCTACCAGCGGCGGTTCTTCGATCTGACGCCGGCGCAGCAGAAGGTCTACAATGAGATCAAGAATGATGCCATCTCGCTCCTGGACAGCGGCGACACCGTGACGACACCTCTGGCCATCACGCGGCTGCTCCGCCTGCAGCAGATCACCTGCGGCTATGTCCCGACCGATGAGGGGAACGAGTTCGAAACCTTCGACGATAAGAATCCAAGGCTTGACCTGGTCGAGGATATATGCGATAATCTTGGACATTCAGCAATTATCTGGGCGCGATTCACTCGGGACATCGACCTGATGATGGAACGACTAGGAGACCGAGCAGTGCGATACGATGGCCAAGTTAATGACGACGGAAGAGAGATGTCCAAGCAGGCCTTCCAGAACGGTGATGTACAGTTCTTCGTCGGTAACCCGGCCGCCGGCGCCGAGGGCCTCACGCTGACCGCGGCAAAGACCGTGATCTACGCGAGCAATTCATTCAAGCTGCTCGACCGCCTGCAGAGCGAGGACCGGGCCCACAGGATCGGCCAGGATGGTGGACTAGATAACAACGTCGCCTACATCGACATCATCGCACCAGGCACCGTGGACGAGTACATCGTCGCGGCGCTGCGCAACAAGGAGAACATCGCCAGCGAATTGACTGGAGACAAATTGAGGGAATGGATATGAGCATAGACGAGATACTACATGAGCTGAAGATTCTGTGCGTCGCTCTCCATGCGTGGAGTACGATGCTCTGGGCAAAGATCAAGGAGAGAAGGCATGACACACGACTATTCTGATTTCGTTGATGAGCCGGTGAGCGAGGACTCGCTGAAGCGGCTGAGTGAGCTGGCCGAGGAGCAACTTCAGCGGCAGGTCGAAGTAGAGGAAGCCAAGACTGCCCTGAAGGACGCCGAGGAGCGGCTTCGCCAGGTGGCGTGGTTCGATATCCCCGAGCTGATGCAAGAGCTGGGGATGGAAACTATCACGACGCTCAGCGGAGTGAAGGTCGATATCTCCCAGGAGACGCGGGCAAGCATCCGCGCTCCCAAGAAGAGAGCGGCCATGCAGTGGCTCCGGGACAACGGTCACGAGGCCATCATCAAGCGCGAGGTCAAGCTCCAGTTCGGTATGGGCGAGGACGAGATTGCCCAAGGTGTGGTCGATACGCTGGGTGACCTGGACTACAGCGACGACAGCAACGTCCATTCATCCACACTCAAGAAGTTCGTGAAGGAGCTGCGGGAAGCGGGACTTGATGTCCCCGATGAGCTGTTCTCGGTTCATCAGCAGCGCGTCAGCAAGATCAAGACGAAGTAATTCATGCGACCTACTTGCAAGGTCGAGGCTGTGGAGGCCAACCTCCACGAGAACAACACACCGAGGGCTTCAAAGTGAGGTCCTTGGCATCATGCCACTGCCGAGAAAAGTCCTCGGCACCCATGGCCGAGAGGCCTAACGAAGGAGGAGCCTAATGGCTCGCAAGAAGACAACCAGCAAGAAGACGGCGGTTCCCGCTGTCAAGAAAGAGCAGACGACTGATCTGACCGTGTTCGAGGGATACGATGAATTCCAGGGTCAAGGTTTTGAGAACCAGACCAACGAAGACGTCGCGATTCCGTTTCTGAAGCTGCTTCAGGTGAACAGTCCCGAGGTCACGGACAATCCGGACGCAGAGGCCGGGATGTTCTTCAACACGGTTTCGCAGGAAGCGTATCCCGAGGTGCAGATCGTGCCTGCCATCACCCAGCATGTCTTCGTGGCTTGGAAGCCCGAGGATGAGGGCGGCGGCATTGTCGCAACGTACCCTGCGAACGACGACCTGGTGAAGGCTGCGAAGTCCCGATCCACCGAGTTCGGCAAGTACGAAGACGGCAACGGCAACGATCTCGTCGAGACGTTCTACGTAGCTGCGATCCTCAGCGTCGAGGATGAGACCAAGGGCATGTGCATGGTCGCCTTCACGTCGACGAAGATCAAGGCGTACAAGGGGATCATGGCCCGGATCCGTCCGTTCCAGATCGTAGTGGACGACAAGCGGATCTCTCCGCCAATGTTCGCTCACCTGCTCACTATGACCACCGAGCACAAGCGGAACGCCAAGGGCGCGTTCTATGTTCCGGTAATAACGCCTGCTCTCAACGATGAGGGCAAGCCCGATCTCACCGCTGGTCTGCTTCCTACCGAAGACATCCGGTTCCGGATGGGTCAGGAGCTACGGCGGATGATCCAGGACGGCACTGCAAAGGCCGACCTATCCAGCCAGGAAAGCGAACGCACCCCTCGCGCCGAAGATGGTGATGAGGACCTGCCGTTCTAGTTACTACGGCGGCCTCCTGTGCCGCCAGGGGCCCGGTCTTGGTGTGTGCCGGGCCCCACCCTTTCAACACCAGATAGGAGCAGTGATGGCGACGTATCGGTACTGCAGAGAGCACGGGACGTATGAAGGTAAGCAGTGTCCGAAGTGTCCGAAGCCGCCACCGTCGAAGAAGAGCAAGAAATACGGCGACAAGACAATCGTTATTCCACCGCACATGCGGTCCGTGAAGTAAGGAGCAATGATCCGCTATGTTACACGTACAGTTCGTGGGACCTACAACTAACCTGAAGACCAGTGACCTCGACTGGGTCCAGCAGTGCGACGCAATCGTGTGCATGCCCAATACCAATGAAGACGCCCAGACTATAATCCGTATGGCGCGGAACCTGAGCATCCCTGTCTACACTCTGATCGAGTTTCGTAAAGCACACCCGGAGGTAGTTCACTAATGATTACCATCACCACAACCCTGACAACGACCAATACGGTCGGCAGCGTCGAGGAGACCAAGACCTACAGCTCCAGCGTCACGCTGCCCGCTGACGCCACCAACATAATGGTCGAGTGGGCCATGGAGGCGGCCTGGAAAGCGACGGTCGCACAGATTTCCACGGTGACCTTCACAGGTATAGACTATGGCTATACAGCGGACGTCTCACTATGAAGTGGTCGCCTGTACAGGCGAAGGCGCTGAAAGAAGTGTCACGCTGGCTGAAGGGCAGTGACGAGCAGGTATTCCGCCTGTTCGGCTACGCCGGCACCGGCAAGACCACGCTTGCTCGGCACCTGGCTGAAAGTATTGAAAGCGTGCGCTTCGCAGCCTACACCGGCAAGGCGGCGCACGTCATGCAGCAGATGGGCTGCACCAACGCATCGACGATCCATTCGCTGATCTACATCCCCAAGGGGAAGTCGGCTGAGCGGCTGCGCAAGCTCGAACTGGCCTACGCACAGATGCCTGTGGAGTCCGAACGCGAGCGTGATTTAATGGCCAAGAGAATTAGCGAGGAGAAGAAGGCGCTGAAGTCGCCGAGCTTCGTCCTCAACATTGACAGTCCACTGCGGGAAACCGAGCTGCTGATCATCGACGAATGCTCGATGGTGAGTGATCACATGGCAGAGGACCTTTTACACTTCGGCTGTAAGGTTCTCGTACTCGGTGATCCCGCGCAGCTTCCGCCTGTGCGGGGCACCGGGTATTTCACGGAGAGAAAACCCAACGTGCTACTGACAGAGATCCACCGGCAGGCTGCGGACAATCCGATCATCAAGCTCGCGAATGACATCCGCGTCGGGAAGTATCCCCCGCTGGGCACATACGGCGACTCAGTGATCACTGCTGAGATAACGCCCGAGATGGCGCTGGCAGCCGATCAGATCATCGTCGGCAAGAATAAGACCAGGCACGCGGTGAACAGCCGCATGCGTCAGCTCCTGGGGTACGACGGCGAAGTGCCCAACGTGGGCGAGCGCCTGGTATGCCTGCGCAACGAGGCGGAGCTTGGGCTGCTCAACGGCAGTCTCTGGGACGTGAAGGAAATCTACGACGATGATGATCCACTGTGCATGTCGATCTCGCCCGAGGATGAGGACTGGCGCCAGGATGTCCTGGCTCACCGAGGCCTGTTCAACGGCGAGGAGATTGACCACTGGACGCGACGTGAGGCGAATGAATTCGAGTACGGCTACGCCCTGACCTGTCATAAATCGCAGGGGAGCCAATGGAACAACGTGCTCGTCATGGACGAGAGCGCCTGTTTCAAGCACAATGCCCGGCGGTGGATGTACACAGCTCTGACGAGGGCCGCCGAGAAAGTGACGGTATACAGACCATGAGACTTGTAAGTACACGATACAGCCTGATTCCCTTGTGCCTGATCTTAATGTCGCTTATAGGCTGCGCTACGACTGATTTTGATCATTATGACTGGGATAACGATCATTACGCGCCGGCGCTGCCGGACACCATCCTCGTCGCCCATGGCAACCGGACGACCGGCAAGCTGCTGCGCTACCAGTGGACGGCGCCAACGACTGGATCACCGGTCAGGGACTACGTAGTCGAGGAGCGGATCAACGGCTCATCCTACGCGCCGGCCGCTACCGTGTCGGGCACGACCGTGACGCTGCGGTTCCCGTGGAACGCACTGGTGCAGATCCGCTGCGCTGGCGTCGATTCGCTGGATCGGCAAGGACTATGGTCACCAGAGAGCGATCCGTACCGCGTCCCGAGGAAGAAGCCCAGGGCGCACGAGGATATTGACGTTCACCGCGAAGGCGGTCAGCGGTAGTTCACTTGCAAAAGTGAACAAAAAACGATACTTTTTGGGAGTGAAACGGTGACTGACGAACAAGGCCGAGAGATTGACAAGGAACAGCAGAGAGCAGAGATGCTCGGCATGCTTCGGCATGCGCACTGCGCCCTGCTCATCGTAGTCAGTGATGACGGTCAGCTGAGGTCAGCGTATCTCAACCTGAATCCGATCGAGCGGCGCGGGATACTGGAGCTGCTGCATGACACGGCACCACGATTCGACGCGGTGGACGAGGAACCTGATGACACCACGGAATAAGTTCTGGGCATTCTGCTCTGAGAGGGAGAGGATCCGCGTGCTGAAGGAGTGCAACGTGCCGGCGCCGCTGACCAATGATGAGCGCCTGGCGAACTACTGGTTCCCGAACCTGCGGCGGATGGACGATCCCACGACCGTCTGGCTGCACGGCGCCCTGCTCTCGACGCTGAAGGATCCCGAGCAGATCATCCTGGCCACGGTGGCCTGCAGGCTGTTCGGAAGCCAGGAGACCATGGAGGCAATAGGTCCGGTATTCTGGGGCTCGGGCTACTGGGAGGAGGGCTTCTTGGACGCCGTGAGGGGCCTGGAGAAGCCGTTCAACAGTCGGCTCCAGCCACACCTCCGATCTAGGGATCTGAGGGCCGCCACGTCCACGCTCAGCTCGTTACAGGCGGAACACGGGCGCTGGCACCTCCTGCGGGGTGCGTCGCTTAGAGGGGCCACTGAGGCCCTATGCGGGGTCCGAGGAATAGGGCCAGAACTGGCCTATGAGATCGTTTGTGACCTGCGGTGGACCCCGGTCCTAGAAATGGCCCCAGACGCGCTCAGATGGGCTCTGCCGGGCCTATCGACCACCAAGGCGGCCGGTACCCTTCTGAGGCGTGAATTACGCTCTACACGGGCCGCAGATCGCGCAGCAACCGTAGAGCTGATGCAGGACCTACTGAGAGAGTCCGGATGCGAGGACTGGGAAATGAGCGAGGTGCAGCGTGCTCTCACGCTGTTTCACTTTTACAACCGCGAAAAGCGGCCAACGAGGAGCTACAAATGCACTTGATTCCATCACGCAATGCGCAGAGCGCCATGGCGCCCTTCCTTC
>JAAESQ010000465.1 GCA_024229275.1 bacterium
AGCGAGCAGCGATTGAAGAGGACGTAAGGTTGGCGCTGTGGCGCCTCGATTCTAGCGTGGTGCCGATCATGGCTCGTGAGAATGCCTATCCCTTTGAGGCCTATCGTTCATTTGCACGGGCATCCGCACAGAGTGTCGAATTTGCGGGATCTCCGTACGACCTTCGGCCGTCTCCACTACTGGCGGCACCTCAATCGCCAGTCAAACTTCATTTCGAGGCTGATGGTTACGGCGATCTCTCGTCGCCCCAGTCGCCGCAGTCCGAGATGCGACGCAGGGCTCTGCGCCGGGCACTCACCGACAAGGATACACTTGCCAAGTTCGAGCATCTTCTCAAAGACTTCCACAGTCGGTTCGATCTCGATGTGTTGAATGGTCTATTGGCCGACGATGAGACGAACGAAGAACAGGATGGCGTCGATTGGTCTTCGCTTCGCTTAGACACACGCCAGGCCGACGCTGGTGTCGATGACAGAGAGTTGAGTGTCGAGGTCCCCGCCGAACAGGGCAAACGCCAACGCGCAACCATAGAACAACAGCAGGTCCTGAATATCTCTGAGTTCGAGGCACGGGCAAGCAAGGTCGGACAGAACATGCAGATCTTCACCCAACAGGTCGAGGTGCCCGAGAGTGAAAGCCTGATCGATCTCACCGCGATGCGTCCAATGTGGTTGGACGGTGAACTATTGCTCGTGCGTCGTGCCAGGACTGAGGTCGACAGCTATCTCCAGGGTGGTTGGGTGGATTGGTCTTCGTTTCGTGAAGAACTGCTCGCCAGTATTGCCGACCTGTTCCCGGACGCGGATCTTCTCCCCGTGGAACTCGATGAGAGGAGCAAGTACGGAGGTGCTGAACTCGCCGGCCGACGCTTGGCCTCGCTTCCAGTAGTGCTCGAGCCGGGGGCGGTGACTCAGGGCTTGGGAGGAGGGCCGTCGCTGACAGCTCTCCTTGTGGGTGTTGCCTGGTTGTTCCTTGCCCTCGCTGGAGTTTCGGTTGCTGCGCTGTTGCATGGAAGTGTGTCTCTGAGTGAGCGTCGTGGCGCCTTTGTGTCGGCAGTGACGCACGAGCTGCGCACGCCACTGACCAGTCTGCGTATGTACGCCGAAATGCTGGCCAACGACATGGTCGAGGACGAGGGAGCGAAGAAGGAATACCTCAGCACCTTGCAGCAACAGTCTGAGAGACTCTCCCACCTGGTCGAAAACGTGCTTGCCTACAGTCGCATTGAACGTGGTTTGGTGGGCGGGGAGCGTCATGCACTTGGAATCGCCGAACTCTTCGAACGGGTGCGACAGCCCTTGGTCGATCTTGCCTCGCAGGTCGGTCAGGAGCTTGCTTTTAAAATCGGTGACGAAGCTGCAAATGCAACGGTACGGGTGGATCTCTCAGCCATCGAACGCATCCTGTTTAATCTTGTCGACAACGCCGGCAAGTATGGACTCTCTGATCACGTTCCGGGAGTCGTGCTTTCGGTCGAACGTGAACAAGGCGTCATCCAGATTTGTGTGTGCGACTTCGGCGAGGGCATGCCGCCGGAGGTACGCAAGCGGCTGTTTACCCCGTTTTCGAAGTCAGCCGCCCAGGCTGCCGAATCCGCTCCGGGAATTGGACTGGGACTCACCATCAGCCGCCGCCTCGCGCGCCAGATGGGAGGAGATCTTGAACTCGAAACGGCGGTTGGAAAGTGTGGGACTAGCTTTGTGTTGCGAATACCGATAGCGAATGAAGTTGCTCCGAGCTAACAGCCCGGTGTCCTCAGATTCCACAGTCCACCCGCCTCAGACTAGGGAGTTCGCACCCCTTAGCTTTTCCTTGGCAGGCTGAGTTCGCCCTGGCAGGATGTAGAAATGGATCAAGGCCCAACCGTAGAGACAGAGCAAAGTCGCCGGATGACGTGGTTCGCTGGGATTTTGGTCACCGTATTTGTGGCAGTAGTGTATCTTCCATCGCTCGATCTCTTTCTCAAGGGCGATGACTTCATCCGGCTGAACCAGGCCTATCCTGCCGCACAGAATCTGATGCTCGTATTCGAGGCGATCAACCGGTTCTTCCGACCAATAGGGACCTTTCTGTTCCTGGTGAACCACTTTGTGTTTGATTCAAGCATTCTTGCCTACAACGCTTTGACGATCTTGATCCATGTTGCAAACGTGGTTCTACTCTACGTACTTGTCTTCAGACTTGAACGAAGGATCCCGCCCGCCCTCGGAGTCGCGTTTCTATTCGGCACTTCACCGTTGTTCAGCGAGGTCCCGCTTTGGGCCTGTGGTCGCGACGATTCGCTGGTTCTGCTTTTCCTCCTGAGTAGTCTGATAGTGCTCTCCATAGGGAGTGTTCTGGGCGAGGTGAAGAGGCAGATCTTCATGGCGGGATTGCTCCTTGGTGCTATCGGGTCGAAAGAGAACTGGATCATTCTCCCCTTGGTTTTGGCCGGCTTTTTGTTTCTTGTGCAAGGAGCCTCTCTCAAACGGGTACTGTCTCAATCCCTGTTGAGTCTTCTTGCATTGGTCATCTATCTGATGACACTGGTCGTCGGGTCGACCTCATCGTCCCCACTGAGGTACCTTCCTCCCTCGGACATCAAGGCCATGCTTGTAAAGCTCACCTACCTACCTTGCAAGTACTTTGGCTTAGGGGATTTCTATCGAACGGATGCATGGTTCATCGTCTTGGTGTTGCTGGGTTTTGGTGGTGGAATATGGATCATGGTCGTCACCAGAAACCGCATAGCACAGTGGGGTTTACTGTGGCTGCTTGTGTCGATTATCCCGACCCTGCCTCTGTACTATGCGCCTTCCAGGTACAACTATGTTTCCATTGCCGCCTTTTGGATCATGGTTGTCGCGCTCGTCGATTATGGTGCTCAACGGCTGATCAGCGCTGGATTTTTGCCGCGCAACGCAGTAAACGCAGCCATCGCAATAGTCATTGGATGTATCGTCACATATCAGTCCATCATGGTTCAGTGGGAGATCAAGGACTACCGGGTTCTCGGCAACTACTATCGGGTGGTCGTCGAAATGTACTCACGAGTCAGCGATGCTGTGCCTAGAGATCGACCGATTCTGTTCGTCAATCGTGGAGATAGGGAACCAGTCGCGGAACTCGGCGAGACTTACAGGGGCTATCGCAAACTCTTGTACACACGACCGGTGGGAATCTGGAAAATCATCGACTTCGCGCCTCTGGCAAACTTCGTTGGAGATCCGCTGGAGGCTCGTGTAGTTAGGGTTCCTAACGACGAAGTGAAGCAGATTCTCGCAGGATCCTTCTCAGTCCTTGTCTTCTCGGACCGGGGATTTTTCTTTGACTCAGAGCTTGAGTCAGCGGTCCGCGAGTTCTATTCAACCAATCGCCAGCTACCGCCTGGAGTGGAGCTTTTTCGGTTCGTTCCAACTCCGTCAGAGACCTAGTGCAAATCTGCCGCATGGCGTCAGTGGTACTCGTTGGCCTGGAAAGGCTCGTCTAGAGAGCTGCCCGCTGTATCGGGCTAACAATGTTGCAGTTTCCGGAAGGATCTCCTTCGCTCAATGTGTTAGAGATAGCAATGGAAACGCACTACGTCCTCAAGTCTCCGTTACAACCTCCATTTGCCAGCGGTCTGGAACAGGCTTTCTTCGGTATGGGCTGTTTCTGGGGTGCTGAGAAGCTATTTTGGACGATCGAAGGAGTCTTCACCACGGCAGTGGGATATGCAGGTGGCACAGGTGAACAGCCGACCTACCACGAGGTGTGCTCAGGAACGACTGGTTACGCCGAGGTAGTCAGGGTCGTCTTTGATCCGAGAATAGTCGCGTACGAGGAGCTGATCAAAGCCTTCTGGGAAGGACACGATCCAACTCAGGGAATGCGGCAGGGAGCGGATGTCGGTACGCAGTATCGATCGTTGCTCGGGTTCTACTCGCCTGAACAAGAGCTTGTAGCCCGCGCCTCGGCCTCTGTCTATGGTTCTGTGTTGAGCGCAGCTGGGCGCGGTGTCATCACGACTGAGATCCTTCCTGCACCGCCGTTCTTCCTCGCAGAGGGCTATCATCAGCAGTATCTGGCTAAGAATCCGGGCGGGTACTGTGGTCTGGGCGGTACTGGGGTGGCTTGTCCTGAGGTGCCTTCTCGGACATAGCAGAACCGGACAATCCCTCGCTGAGTCTCGCCAGCGGGCTTCCAAACGTCCCTGTGCACGATCTCAGCGTTCGCAGTGGTTCTTCAGAGAGAACGAAGCAGAGAACTTCGAAATCCCGTACTGGGTGAGCAGGGCGGGCACAGCCGATATCGTGCGGCAGGGCTCCCGAGAGTTCGATGACGATTACGATGAGGACTGGTTCCGCACTACTCGATTGCCTTTGAGTTGGGCCGGCGCTACCTCCCGGAGGAGAGTGAAGCTTCTCAGCCGCAGCGACTTGATGATGAAGAGTGAGGGGTGAAGAAGTGAAGAGGCGTCATGTACTTCGCTTCACTTCTTCACCCCTTAACGATTCACTAGCCCTTACTATCTCGTCCCCGCCAGTTTCGCTGTTGCGGCACGTTGCGGCTCCGCGACTCTGTCTTTGCGTTTCGGATGGGTTTCGGTTGAACCCACCTCAGATTGCTCGCGAATGAGACCTCCAGGCCGGCGTACGGAGTCCATCGAAGTGACGACAGGCACGTCGTGTCGGCCCGAACGCACTGCCTGCACGAAGTAGCTCACCTCGTAGCTTCCGGTTCCATTCATCAGTTCGCCGATTTCCACCTGTGCACCGCCGATCGCGCCGACACCGAGGCCCTTCGAGTTCAAGGAGTGCGGTGTCAGCTGGACTGAAAGACTTGCCATGTCGGCGGATACGACGAAGTGATCAGGTAGCTGAATAAACCCTTGTCCCTGGTCGAGTCTGACTTTTCCACGAAGAAAGATGGTGTCTTCCGGGCCTTGTGGATGTTTGTAGACGATGGCCTGTTCACTGTCTTTCGAGTTCTGCCAAACGGAATAGGATCCAGATGACCATACGTAGCCATAGCCGTTGTAGTCCACATACATCGACGCTTGGACATAGCCCCAGGGATCAAAGACACCGAGCCAACCGTAGTCTGGACCCGCGTCGGCGGTAGCAAGCATGGTATTGAGGTTGCCGTTCGGGCCGTAGGTCTCGACGACTCCGTAGTCAGCATCATCGACGATCAGCAGAAGACCGGAGTCACCATATTCGTTGCGCAGCGTCATCGCACCGCTGTTGGGATCGCTGTAATTCGAGGAGAAATTGACGTTGAGTTCACCGTTTGAGCCGTACAGTGAGCTGGTACCTTCACCTGTATCGAGAATAGTGTGTTGGTTTCGCATCCCTCCATCCGAGCCATAGAGACCGACAAATCCATTATCGGCTGAGGTCAGGCTGCTGCCGATCCACGCGTTTGTTTCGCCGTTGTATCCGTAAAGAGCGACTGATCCCGCATAGGTTCCGTCTTCGATGAAGAATCCTCCACCAAGGTATCCGTCCGCATCATGCACCGATACGAATCCGTTGTTTGGATCTCCTCCAGACCCCGACAGCAGGACATTAAGACCGCCATTGGGTCCCAGTACCTGGCCGAGCGCGATATCAATAGCCGAAGCAAGCGATATGGAATCCTGGTTGACAACGATCCCGGTTCCCTGGCCGACGTGAAGTGCGACAGACTCACCACTTCCACCACCTGTAAGCCCAAGACCTGCTTCGACTTCACGAATTCCGTCGGAGGGGGTAACGGTATCGGGATCAATAACCATCTGGAACGTAGACGGATCATTCGAAGTGTTGGCCATGGTCGATCCGAAGACGATGACGGCACCGTTGCCGGAAAGGACCTCGGCCTCGATACGGAAGTTTGTGGAGTCGACCAACCCGAGGTGGGTTGTGTTCCACTGATTGGCCTCGAAGGGGCTGAGATCGTAGGTGCGCGCTGCTAAGACCTCTCCGTCTTCCGAGATAGCACGAATCCTGACGCTCGCGGTTCCGCCTACTGCTTCAACCAATCCATAGTTAAAACGGAAGAGAGAATCCTTCATCGGTTGGGTTTGTGAACCACCAAGAACTGAAGTTGCGTCGCCGACTCGGAGTGCAAAGCTCGACGGTATCGCGGCGAGGAACTGCCCTACGGTGTCTTCTGGGCCCCCGCCTTGAGGCGTCGAGTAGGTGCGCGCATTGACTACCAGTCGTTTGTCGGACAGCGCACGAATCGCACCAAAACCATTGCGTCCGAACATCGTCTGCATGGCGTTGTCGTAGCGTCGCGTTTCACCGGCAGGAATGGTGTCGTTGAAGACCTGGGGGTCGAGGTTCGACTGTTCGCGCTTCAGATACGAGAACTGAACGTTTGCCGGCGATGAACCGGGATTGTGGGCCCAGATGGTTGTCTCCCAATAGGAATTCGAAAATCCAGATCCGCTTCCAATAGAAGGCAGAAAAACATTGACACCCGAGTACGAGGCTGCTGACAGGGCCGCTGTTCCGAGGCTCAGGATTGTGGCAAGCACAGTTTTCGAGATCCGCATGGTGGTCCTCCTTGAACACAAGTCGTTGAGGGCACTGACTTCATTTCATTGGTGAGCGATCAACACCCTCGACACACTGAACTGCAAGTTTCATGACAGGCTCAGAAACGAGTTGCCAACCAGGTTTCTTGCTCGGGGTGCCTCCGTGAGATGACGCGATGGGGTCAGTGGAGGACAGCGGAGAAGAATGATGAATGATGAATGCGGAATGATGAGAAGAAGACAAAGAACGATATACCCTAGCCTGGAGCTAGTGAGCGAAGACTCAGCACGAGCATGACCTCAAGCGGACACAAGTCCTAGACACGGTAGAATAATCCCGTGCTTTCAGTTGGCATCATTGGACTCCCGAACGTTGGGAAATCATCGCTTTTCAACGCGTTGACTGTCGGTAAGGCTGAGGTTTCGAACTATCCCTTCACGACGATTGAGAGCAACACCGGAATGGTGCCGGTTCCTGACCCTCTGCTCCAACAGCTCGCCGATGTCCTTCAGCCCGAGAAGACCACGCCTTGTAGCATTCGCTTCATCGATATCGCGGGCCTGATCAAAGGGGCAAGTGAAGGGGAAGGTCTCGGAAACCAATTCCTTGGCGAGATCCGTCAGGTAGATGTCGTTATCCACGTAGTCAGGTGCTTTGCTACTGATGACGTGGCTCATGTCTTCGCTGATGTAGATCCGGTTCGAGATCTCGGGGTTGTCGATACTGAACTTGTGCTCGCTGATCTCGAAGTCCTAAATCGCGCCATTGCGAAGCGAGACCGCGACTGGGCAACCCATCCTGCTGAGCACGTCAGAGAACGCGACAGGATGCTGTCCTATCGTGAGGCCCTTGAGAGCGGCACTCAACTGCGCGACATAGCTACGACCCCAGATGACAGGCGCGAACTGAAGAGAGCCGGCCTGCTGACAGGTAAGCCAGTGCTCTATCTCGCCAATGCTTCGGACCTAGAGTCTGGTGTTGTCGACACACTACGGTCATCTTGCTCCAATGCCTCCGTACTTGCCCTCGATGTCGGGCTTGAACTCGAGCTGCGCCAACTTGACCCTGAGGAGCGCGCTGAGTTTATGAGCGAACTCGGTCTCGAGCGATCGGGACTTGACGCAGTGGTTGGCGCCGCCTTTGATCTCCTCGGATTGATTCGATTTTTCACGATAGTGAAGAACAAGTTGCAAGCCTGGGAGGTGCCGACTGGGACGACCGCTCCTACAGCGGCCGGGCAGATTCACTCCGACATGGAACAAGGGTTCATCAGGGCCAAGGTCACTCAAGCGACTGATCTCTGTAGCCAGCGATCAGTCCAGGCTCTGCAACAGACTGGCAAAATCCGCACAGTGGGCAAGGATTATGAAGTTCAGGATGGCGACGTGATGGAGTTCTTGTTCTCGCAGTGAGGGGAAGAGAGGCTGCGTAGGCAGAATCTACCGTTGGGTGGCGCGTGCCTGGCTCTGATTATTCAGTGGACAACGTCTGTCTCGATCTCTGTAGGATTGTGATTCCGAAAAACCGTGCCTGGATACCACACCGGAGGGAGCGGATCGAGTTCGTCGCCGGTTCCTCTGGCTTACGAACTCCCGCTCATCCCGAAGGGGAACCGAGCTCGAAGGGCGACAGTCCACGCACGGGAAGCGCTCTCGGAGAATCTATCGCTCAGCTGACTTGGGGCTCGAAGCACCTGGTGGTCTGTTTGACTTAGAACGCTCCGCCGAATGCAGCGAAGAGGGCGGCAGCAACGGCGAGCACCACAAGGCAGCCACAGCCAATGCAGCCGCTGCCCTTTGTGAGTGCAGCATTGAACATAGCGCGACCTGCCGCACCACCGACTAAAGGCAAAGCATTGATGGCGACCTTGCCGGCAGTTTCACGCCAACGGTCCATTTCCTCCTGCTGCAGGCGATTTCTCATCGCAGCTTTCTGTACCGCGACACGTTCGCGATACTTCATCTCTTCGCGGGTCTTGACGACCTCCAACTCTTCGGCGCCGGGAATGAACCGCAATTGAGATGCGCAATACTCACAGAAGACCTCAACCTCACCGAGTGGAACCTGAAGAGGCGCCCCGCAGTTAGAGCAACCAAACGTCTTGGTCTCGACCATAGACCGCCTACTTCATGCTCCGCACACGTACATCGATGGTTTCGCCTTCGAGCAGTTTGACGAGCAGTGTGGGGTCGGTGTCTCCAAAGTGATAGGGATAGAGGATCTTCGGTTTGAAGGCCTTCGCTGCGTCCGCGACCATCTCGGGTGTCATGGTGTAGGGGAGGTTCATTGGCAGGAATGCAACGTCAATATTCTTGAGTGCCTTCATCTCCGGCGTATTCTCGGTGTCGCCCGCGATGTAGAAACGGGTTCCGTCGATCGTGATCACATATCCGTTGTCTCGTCCTTTCGGGTGAAACGGTTCGCCGCTCGAACGCTTGTGTTCGATGTTGTAGGCAGGGACCGCCTCGATCTCGATCGAGCCGGCAGTACGGTGGTCCCCATTGGCCATGACCTCGCCAGCTCCGACCTTGTCGATGCCTGCAGCATCGCCGATAATAACCGTGCCCTTTTTGCGCGTTGCCGCAACCGCTTCAGGGTCGGCATGATCACCATGGGCATGAGTAATAAGGATGAGGTCTGCCTTCGGAAGTGTTGCGTAGTCTGCAAGACGGGTCCACGGGTCGATCTGAATCACGGTCTCGCCGTAGGAGATCATCAGTGTTCCGTGGCCGATAAAGGTTACCTCGGCTTCGCCTTCTGTAGTTGGGATTGCGTCAACCTCAAAGCCATGGGTGATGGCAACCGAAAGGAGCATCGCGATCGTGAGACAGATGGAGCGAGTCGTGTACTGCATGGCAACCTCCATTTGAAGAGACAACTTTAACCTGAACTGAGCGATTCTGCCGGATGAGATGTGGCAAGATCTTGATGCACTGATGCTTGCGACAAGCGGAGGCGTACCCTTCGGTACGTCGAGCATTGGCGCAAGTGTCTAGGGCGCAAGAGATTGGTATAGATCGCCGGTGAGAATCGCTCAGTATAGGTTCAGTCCACCGCGCGGCAAAGGCGCAACGAAGATCTCAGGTGCTCGGATACAATCCATCGCTATTACAGGAGGTCAGGGTCATGAGTGTTCGGAACGTTAGGTGTGTTGTGCTTACCTCACTCGTATGTGTTGCAATGCTCATTGTCGGGTGCAGGAAGGTTGAAGATCCAGCTCCTGTGGCTGTCGCGCCGCCGATGACTGATCCCTTTGTTGTGGTCCTGGGTATTGCTCAGGACGGCGGTTTTCCACATGCAGGCTGCGAAAAACCGTGTTGCACTCGCGTGTGGAATGACCCGAGTGCCGCACGGAATGTCGTGAGTCTCGGTGTCGTGGATCCGAGCACGAAGCAACGTTGGATACTGGAGGCCACGCCTGACTTTCGAGCGCAGTTGCATGACCTCGAAGGCATCATGCCGAGGAGTGCGGAGCTTCTTGACGGAATCCTGTTGACTCACGCACATATCGGTCATTACCCGGGACTGATGTTCCTCGGGCGAGAGGCTATGGGCGCGAGCGAAGTGCCGGTCTACGCGGCGCCCAGGATGGCGGACTTCCTGGAGAACAATGGACCATGGAACCAACTCGTGAGGTTGGGAAACATCGCTGTTCAAAGGATTGATGATGGCGAGTCGTTCAACCTCAATGATCGACTCACTGCGACACCAATCGTTGTGCCGCACCGTGATGAATACAGCGAGACTGTGGGCTATCGACTTGACGGACCTTCAAAGTCGGTGCTGTTCATTCCAGATGTGGATAAGTGGGAGCGGATGAGCATCGACATCGAAGCGTTGATTGCCGATGTGGAAGTAGCCTACCTTGATGGGAGCTTTTTCGCCGATGGAGAGTTGCCGGGTCGTGCAATGGCCGAGATTCCGCATCCGTTCATCGCTGAGAGCATCGAGAGGTTCGCGACGCTTGCGCAGGATGAGCGAGCCAAAATCAGATTCATCCATTTGAATCACAGCAATCCCGCATTGGATCCAGAATCAGAGGCCAGCGCCACGATCAGAAAAGCCGGAATGAGCGTGGCGGAAGAAGGGGAAAGAGTCGGCCTTTAGACAACCACTTTGGGCTGACAGTGCTCCGTATGTGTGCTTTCAGGGCTTGAAGCAGTTCTCTGTGATTCGACACTTGCGCAAACCCGGGTTCGTATCGCTAGATGATGGAGGAAGCTATCAACTATCTCCATCGTCGTAACCGCGACCCCCTCGTTTCTGCCTTGAACACCCTGAGATCCTGATAGTGATCATCTGATTGATCAACAGTTTGTTGCCTTTGCAGAGGCAGACTTCCGAAACGGTTCTCAGAGTACTGAGCACGGACTATGGGATCACTAGCATCTGCCCTGGATAGATCGTGCTTCTGCTGCTCATGCCGTTGGCACGCAGCAGGGCTGAGAGTGAAACACGATGGCGGTCGGCGATCGCTCCTAGGGTGTCACCACTCACGACCTGGTAGCGCCTCAGATCTCCGCGTGAGCCGGGTTGGATCTTCAGTTTCATTCCGGGATAGATCACATCGGAGTTGAGACCATTTGCTGTTTTGAGGCCGGCCACGGTCGTACTGTTTCGACGGGCAATTGAGTAGAGGGACTCACCTCTGTTAACGGTGTGTGTGCCCTCCGCAGCGTTATATGTTCCCGTTGAAACGGCGACCGATCCCCCGCCGCCACGGCCTGGAATGCGAAGGCGCTGGCCCGGGTAGATACGGTGCGCACTGCGCAGGTTGTTCGTGCGCATGATGGCTCGGACGCTGGTACGGTAGCGTGCGGCAATGGATGAGAGCGTCTCGCCTCGCCGTACTCTGTGGGTCGAATACTGAGGCGTTGGCGGTGTGTACTCAGGCATCTCCCCAATCGCAGCGACAATCAGTTCCTGTTGCTCACCAGGCACCTTCAGGTCATATGGCTTCTTTGGCGTGGCTCCGTGGCGGAGTTCCGGATTGAGACCCTTGAGGGTTCCTGTGTCGAGGCCGAGCTTGGCATCGAGGCTGTTGAGATTGATTGGACGGTTGACGGGGATCGTTGCCAGATTGTCGAGGGGCGCAAATGGTTCCGGCAATTCCATGCCATATTTCTCTGGATCTTCGAGGATCAGCAGTGCTGCGTAGAAACGAGGGACGTAGCGCCGGGTTTCGCGCGGCAACAAAGCGTAGAGGTCCCAAAAATCAAGATACTCACCCGGATTGCGCTTCTGGAGGCGTGCCACGCGTGCCTCGCCGCAGTTGTAGCCTGCGAGTGCTTTGGGCCAGTCACCAAACAGGCCGTGCAAATCGATAAGGTAGTCGATTGCGCCGCCGGTTGATTTCTCGGGATCCATGCGTTCGTCGATCCAGCTGTCACGTTTGAGGCCGTAGCGAAGCCCGGTCGAATGAATGAACTGCCACATGCCCAGCGCGCTGGCGCGCGACAAGGCGCGGACCTTGAACCAGCTTTCGACCATTGGCATCCAACTCAGTTGGCTTGGTAGGCCAGCCTCCTCAAGCTTCGCCAGAATCATGGGTCGATACAGTCCGGAACGCTGGTAGCCCTGGATGAAGACTTCGCGTTCGACTGTGGTGAAACTCCGGATTTCTCTCTGAACGTGTTCGTTGGAGGTGATCGAAATCTCGAGGTCCCATGAGGTCCGCGGTGGGGCGGCAGCGGTTTGTTGTGAGCCATAGGTGCGATCGATCAGGGAGGCAACGAGGCGGCGTATGTCCTCCTTCGCCTGCAAATACTCGATGTTGCCATTGTTGGGAAGAGTGAGCATCAATTCGTAGGCCCGATCTAGAGCTGCGATGGCGTCGTCCATCTCACCGAGGTCAAGAAACTCCCCGGCCGATTGACATAACTCAAGAGCCTCTTGCTGAAGCGCTTCTGGATCAGGCTGGTACTCAACCTCCTCTTCGACGAGAGGCGCCAGCTCGGTCTCTGGAACTTCGTCGCTTTCACCGAGCATCGGAGGCGCGTCGAGTTCAAACGGGTCCGTCTCGTCGCCGACGATAGCGTCTGGTGTTTCGGGGGTTTGCTCTGATTCGGCATCAGAAACCGATGAACTTTCATCGAATGAAGGATTCGTCGGGGTAGAGGCGCATCCGAATCCAAGGAAGGCAACCAAGAAGATCAGCAGTATATGGCTCTGAAAAGACAGCTTTGAAATTGTCACACATTCCGTCCCTTTAGGATTAGCTCGGAGCCGTGTACGTCTCCGCGCTGGGTAATGATACAGATTCCTGTCTGGGATGTTTCATTCTGGGGGTAATCATTGTCACAATTTGCTGCTAGGAAGCTGGATCCGGCTTCGCCTCGCGGCTACTCCGTGACTTGCAGGACGACGGGAGCATGATCGGGAGCGCAACGTATCGTCCTCGTCATCGTGTTTTGAGCGCCTTTCGGAATTCGATGACGATTACGATGAGGATGACGATGAGGACTAGATCTGCACTGTTCGATTGCCTTTGATAATAGGCCACTGGACAAGGCGGAGGGCTAGGAAGCCAGGAAGAATGGGAATCAGGTTGTCAAGGTAGAGGATGCGGGCGGACGCCTGTTGATCGACGTCCGCCCACACGGGCCCAGGGGAGGGCATGAGGAAAGTTACAGGTCGGATTGATCGGGAGGGCGAGCGGCCGGTGATGAGGAAGAAGCGATGTTCGCCGTCTGACTTTGGGTACTCTTTTGGAGAGTAACGATTTCGCTAGATTCTGACGGCGAGGTTCCTTCAGCTCTCATGCCGGGTGTTGTGGGTTCTGTCCGATAGAGTTCAGCCCTCAACTCCGCGAGTTTCGACTGGATACGTCGCGCATTGTGCGGGCCCATTCGCAGCAGCTGCCGTTGGGCATCCGTCAGGTTTTCGAGAGTCTGATCTGCAAAGCTGAACGTGACCGTGCCTCGTTCGACCACCATTGGACCAGAGGGAACGGAAACCTGAAGGAGGTGATCGATGGCGGCGACGAGCCTCTCGTCGAAGTCAGGATGAATCCAAGAAATCTCATGGTGCACCTTGGAGATATTGGGTTTTATCTGGCGGTAGACAGCAACTGTGCCCTTAGTGTCGATCGAACAAAAGACGTCGGTAACGACATTGAAGCGACGGAATGAACCCTCAGAGATCACCAGTTCATCGTCGTATCTCTGGACCACAAAGGGAGCCATCGGCTGGATGAAATCGAACTCATCTCGAGGACTGTAGCCTTCGGCGATTGATTCGACTCCAGAGACAAAGCGCTTGAGAAGGCCATCGTGTAACAGCCATGCGGCGAATCGCGGATGAGTGGAAAGGGCTCGAACGAGCACCATGACACCTTCGTCGGATGTTGGTTCGTTGTGTGGCTCGAACGTTGGTGGCACATCTTCGATTGCACTGGAAATCACTGGTTCCCTGGAATTCACCGGATCGGGTTCTGCAATGAGTGGTGCAACGGTGACGGCATTGTCATTTGGAGGCGAGGGTGTGGAGTCTCCCGCGAGCATGACCACACCGATCAACGCAAGTGAGATCAAAGCGCCTGCGATTCCGATTCTTGTGTAGAGACTCATTTTCTGAGTCCTCCTTTCTCGGCCAATTCGACCGCTCTGTTACTAGATTCAAGCGCGATCGCGGCGGAACGAGGGCGCCAGGAGGGCACCTTGAGGAGGAAATGTGCAATTCTTCGTTCAAGCTTTCCCACCAAGCGATACGGTTGGCGATTCGGTCAGTGTTGCGATCCCGCCCAATCACTTCAAGGTCGGTTGCTGTGACGGGCCGCACTATGTGACAGGCCTCTTGCATTGCACACCAGACAATCCTTGCTAGCATGCTGGAATGGATGACTGCCCAAAATGAAACTGATTGGCGAGAGGTTCGCTCGCACGCTGTGGATTCTGGGATTGCTCATTTCAGCGCTCATCGTTGCAAATGTGTTCTTCGACCAGCCGACTGAGTTCTATGTTACGGAGCGTGAGCCGCAGACGGCGATCAGTGCACACTATTTGGCGAAGGAGGGATTGAATCCTCTCGCGTACGTAACACCAGTGTTGGGAGCCCCTTGGGCGATACCGTTCGAATTCCCGATCTATCAAGTTGCAGTAGCTTTGATTGACAACCCATATGTGTCATTCGCAACCACCGGGAGGTTGCTGAGCGTTGTCTTCCTTCTGCTTTCGATAGCCGTTGCGCGCAAAATACTGGACGTCACGGGAGCCAGCTCAGCACAAATCGACACGTTTACAGTCTTGGCGGTGACTTCGCCCATTCTGGTGACCTACAGTTTTTCATTCACCATCGAATCGACTGCGGTTCTTTGTTCTCTTGTGTATCTGTGCAGCTTTGCCCAGCTGATGAAGACAGATAGGCGGTTGTGGCTGTTCGCGGCTTTAGTAGCGGGAGTTCTGGCAGCTGCAGTGAAAGTGACGACTTGGGCTGTCTTCGCTGCTGTTATTGCGTTGATCGCCCTATGGTCTACCTGGACGGAGTTTAGGCGGCGAACTGTCTCGACGAGCCGTGTTTTCGAGTCATTGGGAATCCTCCTTGTACCGCTTGCGGCTGCATTGTTGTGGACGTATCACGCCGATCAGGTCAAAGGCGCGAACCCGTTCGGCCGTGCCCTGACGAGCGGAGCGCTTCCTGCGTGGACGTATGGCACGTGGGCCCAGAAGCTCTCCGTCATCGACTGGAGTGTCTTCCTTGGACGCTCGTGTGTGCTTATCCTTGGCGTTGTTGGGGTCGTCATTCCTCTGTTGCTGTTCCAGGGACGGGCGGATCGCGAAGGGGATCCCTATCAGCAACGTCTTGGGGGTATCTTTGCCGTTGGCTTCCTTGTGGGACCTGTTGTGTTCACCAATCTCTACTTTGAGCACGACTACTACGTTGTCGGAACCAGCTTCTTGCTGCTTTTCGCGATCGCGATCGCATCGGGGAGTGCGGGACTTTCGCGAGTGAGCCTTGCTGTGATCGTGGCCGGTAACCTGCTGACATCGTGGGTCTACCTCGAGATGAAGCAAGCAAACTACGACGATCCACTCAACCGGCACATAGTTCAAGCAGTGAGAGGACTGCCAACGGATACCTCGCTGATCGTCTTCGGCGCCTATTTGGATTCCTATATCCCTTATTACTCAGAAAAACGTGCGCTCCAGAGTCGGGTGTCAGATTTCGACGATCCAGTTTTTCAAGAAGCATTGCAAGGGATGCGGGAGCAAAACGTTGCAGCAGTCATCACAAAAGGCGAGCAATATGCCGGAATCGCCCGCGAGACTGCGGCGAGTCTGGGGCTCAACTTTCGGCGAGAGTTGGCGCCAGGAATCGTATTGCACGGGAGATCGAGCTTTCGTTCTCTCTACTCGATTCGCCGATTTGATGTCAAACGTGAAATCGATCGGCGAGTCGGTCCCTTCATTGGCCAGTTTCAGCCGGACGGGGCTCGTGTCTTGATGTCTGTTGAGCTGACGGACGGACCAGCAGTGCTGGTGTCAGCGCGCGGAAATCTCTACCTCTTCGATCGCCACAACGGTTTCCAAGTGGTCCATCGCCGGTGGAGTTCCGGCCTCGTCGATGCACCCGCACTCAAAATCGGTGAAGAGTGAGGACAGATGAGAGACGTGAGTTTCTCGCAAAACTCGCCCGACCTCACGCTCATGCCCACGTTCACCAAATGGTCATCCTGAGCATTTCTACGCCGCGTTCGCAGCGGTTCATGGAATGAAAATGCCGCCGAAAGGTTGTCATCCTGAGCGGAGCGCAGCGGAGTCGAACGGATCTCCCGTCCCAGCGATGAGCGCCTTGATTGCGGCGAATCGTTCGGCTGCATATTGCTGATTTCAAGGGGAGATCCTTCGGCTCGCAGGCTCGCTCAGGATGACAATTGGGGGCGTGTGTCATTGGGAGCGCAGCGAAGCGGAGTCGAAAGATTTCTCATTCATATCAGCAAAATGCTGGCTGCTGTTCGCCGTCAGATTGCGAAACCTCGACAGGAGTTTCTTCTCACTTCTTCCATTGGTTTGCATATGGCGACTTCGCCAAGAACTTCGTTCGGCGCCGTCGACCGACAAACAAATCCCAAAGGTCGTAGTAGCGGCGGGCGCCCCAGCACAGGAGCGGGAAGAGTGGACTGTGGAAAGCGAGGCGCTGCAGAGTGGATCGACGAAGGGCGAGTTCGAGCCAAGAAACGGCATTGTGCTCTGAGGGAATAAAGGCTGTGGCATGGTCCTGGAGGCTCTCGCCATGGATTTGGAAACCGTCTATCGATCCCAGGCCATCCTCAGCGCAAGTCTTGAGGTGATCCACAGTGGACGGGTCAAAGCCCATCAGGCTGGCTGCAATCGCGTCGATACCCACCAGATTGGCATACGCCAACACCAAGTTCATCTCTTTCGGGATTCCCGACTTCGGGCCGTCACCTTCGAGTCCGACAGTTCCATCCATCACCGCGAACCGCGGTTGGATGAGTGAGTTGACATCAGCTAGCGCATCCGACAACACCAGATGGAAGTGATGTCGGAGGGTTTCGAGACAACCCCACTGATTCTTCAATGCGCCGGTGATGTCCGTTTTGTTGTGGGTCTTGATCAGCGGCAGCGTGATGAGTTCGGTTCGGGTGAGAATCTCCGGGATGCGGACATCCTGAAGCACACGCCTGTTAACACCCTCAACGCGGACTGTGGGCTCTTTCGACATGTTGTGGTATTGGACACCGTTGCGTTCGCACACTGCATCGATGCCGCTCACGCAAAGTGCGCGTTTTGCACTGAGGACCACTTGATCAGCTTCGACGACATGGATCTCGCCGACATGGTCGCGGATCGTTTTGATGACCGCGTCGACAACCCAAGGTGCGCTGATCGCTCCAGGGATAAGTTTGTCCCAGCCAAGGTTCGGCTTCAGGGAAACGGCTGCGCCGCGAGAAATGTAATGTTGCCAATTGGCGAGTTCCATCGCTTCGCGAACGGAGTCGAGAACTTGTTGGTGACTGGGACCGGTCGCAACTAATGCGACATCGGCTTGAGCTCTTTCCAGTGCAGTAGGGGGTGAGGCAAGGTCAGACATGTGAGTTGTGGCGTAACCATTCCTGAGCCATGGGCGCGACAGTTCTTCCAAGACGGAT
>JAAESQ010000466.1 GCA_024229275.1 bacterium
GACACCAGTGCGAACGATCCGTCGCCGGCGGTGATCAATAACCAGCCGGTTGAGGCGGCAGCTGCGAACTTCCGTGCCAGACCGTAGACGACATCTTTGCCGTATGCCGCAAAGTGAATGGACTGGAATTCCTCATTCTGACTGATGAGCCGCTCGACAAGGGCACTTGTATAGTCTTCGCCAAGCCGGCGACTGACGCGATTGGCCTCTTGAAGCTGTTCAAGCTTTCCCTTGAGCACGGACGCCATGTCACCGTCAGCTGTATCGAGTATTTGTCGCAGCTCCGTTGCCCGGTTCTCGTGCGCCCGCAGGCGTTCAAGAACTCGACCTCCTGCGATGAATCGCAATCGAGTTCCACCTCGCATCTTTTCCGTACCAAGTAGGCACAGGCTGCCGATCTCGGCGGTAGACTTCAGATGAGTGCCGCCGCAAGCCCCTGTGTCGACTCCCTCGATCTCGATCACCCGAACACTTCCTTCGTGGTTCTCCGGCAGGCCACGGCAGCGAATGCCTTCTTCGACCATAGCTGCAGGGGTTGTAGAGCGCGCTATCACTGGGCGGTCTTCGGTCAGAACGTGGTTGACTTCAACTTCAAGTTTGGCGATCTGTTTTGCCGAGAGGCTCGAGACGTCGAGTTCGATGTCGGAAACCTCGGCGCCGAGGTGAAACGCCTTCGTCTTCCATCCGAACTCTTTGTCGGCAACCGAGGTCAAAAGGTGCTGACCAGTGTGTTGCTGCATGTGGTCATATCGGCGATCCCAGTCGAGAACGAGTTCAACCTCACCCTCGCAGAGCTTCTTCTCGCTTCGGATGAAGAATCCGTCCTCTCGCTTCTCAATCGCTTCAACAGCTATGTCTCCGACCCAGCCGAGATCGGCAGGCTGACCACCACCCTCTGGATAGAGAATCGAGTCCTCTAGTAACGCCCCAGGCCCGTTGTCGTCGGATCCTACAGAGAGAACCATCGTTTTCAGTTTCGTGAGGTACGAGTCACGCCAATATGAGGGTGTAGCTATCATCGGGCGATGATAGCCGAAAGATGAAATATGAAAACGGACATCCGCCATCCCTATCGAAATATGGCCTCTCACGATTGATAGTCGATCACCATCGCCATCGAACCATGGTCCAGCATGATTGCAAGACAGTCGCCATTGAACCCATTCCTCAACTAGGGGAGGTCGATCACCATCGTCATCGCCATCGAATATGGCGTGAATGTAAAGGCACCGATCCAGCTTCATCAGGACGTCCACCCCTTCGACCCCCCTTTCCGCCGTCGAGCTTCCTATCTCCCAGCTTCCCAGCCACTGCCATATGCCTTCGCGGGACCCCATCTCATCTTTCCGCTTTCATCTTTCATCTTTCATCTTTTCCGAATTTCCTCGTATACTCTCCCCCGAGCCGGGGCTGTGGCTCAGATGGATAGAGCGGGTGCCTCCTAAGCACTAGGTCGTGGGTTCGAGTCCCGCCAGCCCCGCCAGCATCTTTCTGCATGGCCGCCCACCCCGCCGACGC
>JAAESQ010000467.1 GCA_024229275.1 bacterium
GACGGTCGTCTGGTGCTTATCTCGCGGCCCGAGGGGGACATCGCCTGGTCGCGTAACGGTGGGCGGTCGTGGACCAAGTCCGTTTCCTTCGGCATCCGCCTGTTCGAACCACGGCTCCTGGCATTGCGGGACGGTACGTTGCTTTGCCTCCACGGGTCTTACGGCGCGGGCGGTTTCAGCGCAATGTGCAGCACCGCTGGCAGTGAGACGTGGATATGTCCCCATGAAAAATGGGGCTTGGACGAAGCGGCTGCGCCGCGGGAGGGGGAGGGCCAGCCACCGGTGCACTTCATGCCATTCTCTCTCATTCTCGGATACACCACGGGTGGTCGTGTCGAACCGCCGCCTGCGTTGCGGATCTTGATCAGCGCAGAAACGGTTAGCGATGGCTGGCGTTGGTTACCTGCTGCGAATGAAGCGGATGATCGATCGCTCTTGTCGGGGTTCTCTATTTTGTGCATTCGACACAAAGCATACCTCGGCCGGAATTTGGCGCCCTGGTTCGGTGCCTCGTGGCCACCGATACGAGAGTGCATGTGCTGACGCGTGATACGTTGGAGTTTTCGGCCAATGTGGCTGGAATTCCTTGCTTCCTTTTTTGATGAAAGGGTATCGCGATGTCAGAGCTCCAAAACCGCATGATCCAGGACCTGAAGCTGGCTGGGTTGGATAAGAGCGGAACCGACAAGGTGTATCTTCGAGCGGTTCGGCAGTTGGCTGGCTACTACATGCTCCCGCCAGACCGACTCACCGAACGCCAAGTCCAAGACTACATCCTGTACGTGCGAGATGAGTTGGGCGTGGCCAAGGGCACCTTCGAGCCCATGTTGGCCGGGCTCAAGTTCTTCTATGTCAATACGCTGGGCTATGAGTGGGCCTTGTTCACCAAAAAAAAATCCGCAAGCCACGTCAGAAACGGTTGCCCGACATCCGCACCGATGGCGATTGTCGGCGCTTGATCGCCACGCTGGAGAAGCCCGTCTATCGTGCCTGCTTCGCACTGATCTACGCCTATGGATTACGCATCGGAGAGGCGGTCACCTTGCCCATTACGGCCGTCGACTCCAAACAAATGCTCTTGCGTTTGATCGGCAAGCGAAACAAAGAGCGGGCGCTCCCCTTGACCGAATCAATCCTGGAGATGCTGCGAGAGGTCTGGAAGACGCACCGCAGCCCCAGGTGGTTGTTCCCCAGTCGCCGCATCGTCACCCACCTTCCTGACGCCACCGCGCGGAATGCTTTCAACAAGGCGCGAGACGAGTGCCATTTCGACGACAACTTCCGGCCGCACTCGCTCCGTCACAGCTTCGCCACGCATATGCTCGAGCGAGGCGTGGACATCCGTATCATCCAGATTCTGCTCGGACATTCAAGCATCCGATCCACGGAGATATACACTCACCTCACCGAACCGTTGCGTGAGGACCTCCGTAAGCTGCTTCGCCAGACCACCCACGGTCTCTTCGAGGGAAGGAGGCCGAACCATGGTTAACCCGAGCCTTTGCTCGCTAGATACAGGCCTTCAGCCGTCCAGCAGCGACCTCGAACTGGCGGACGTTGTCCGTCGATTCGCTCCCGAGTACACATCACAGTACGGACCGGTGATGATGCCGTCGCAGAAAAGGGCCCTTTCGGATATCGCGGCCTGTTGTACCAGGGAACTGGGCGGACGGTTGTACCGTTGCGACGACTGCCGCGAGACGTTCTGGCGTTTTCATTGTTGCCGC
>JAAESQ010000468.1 GCA_024229275.1 bacterium
GAGCCACATCTCCGCGGTGATGTCCGGTGTGATGATCAAGACCGGCATCTTCGGCATGCTCAAGATGGTCACAGTGTTGCAGATGAAGACCGGCTTATTCGGGGAGATTCTCCTGTTTGCGGGCATCGTCTCGGGAATTCTCGGCGTAGTCTATGCCCTCGGGCAGCACGATCTCAAACGCCTGCTCGCCTATCACAGTGTAGAGAACATTGGCATCATCCTCATCGGGCTGGGAATCGGACTCATCGGGGCGGCCAACGGGCAGCCTCTGATGGCGATACTTGGGTTTTCCGGCGGCCTGCTGCACGTGTTGAATCATGCGCTCTTCAAGTCGCTGCTCTTCCTTGGCGCCGGAATGGTGCTTCACCAGACCGGAACCCGGACCATCGATCGACTGGGAGGATTACTCAAAGGGATGAGGATCACAGGCGCCACGTTTCTGATCGGTTCCCTGGCAATTTCCGGGCTGCCACCGTTCAACGGATTCGTGAGTGAGTTCCTGATCTACCTCGGCAGTTTTCGGGGCGTGCCATTGGACCGCGGTACTTTCGCCCTGAGCCTTCTGGCGATCATTAGTCTGGCCATCATTGGCGGATTGGCGCTGGCGTGTTTCACCAAGGTCGTCGGCGTGGTCTTCCAGGGCGAGCCGCGCAGCTCAGCTGCCAGGGATGCTCAGGAGCGCGGGTGGACGATGTTGCTGTCCATGATCGTACTGGCCGCAGCCTGCACCCTTGTTGGCGTATTGCCCGGATGGTTCGTTCCGCTGGCTGTCAAGGCGACGACGTCGACCGGCCTGATAGCAGAGACTGTTTCCATTGAGCCGTTTCTGCAGCTCACCGGTAACATCACCCAAGTTGCTGTGATCTTCCTCGCAGGTCTTACTGCAATGATTCTCCTGCGCCTCGCGCTATATCGCGGCAAATCTGTCACCCGGTCCGGGACCTGGGGTTGCGGTTTCACTCAGCCCACGGTCCGTATGCAGTACACGGGATCCTCATACGCGGCATCGATCCTCGAGTTCTTCAGGGCAGCGGCTCCATTGCGTGAAGACCACCCGGCGATCGACGGGCGTTTCCCGAAGGCGTCGCACTACCACAGCCACGTTGAAGACGTGGCCGAGAGTCATTCGTCGAAACTGATCGTGCGTCCGGTGATGGCCCTGTTTGACCGGCTGAGATGGATCCAACACGGAGACATTCATCTCTATGTCGGCTACATCCTTCTCGCTATCATTTCTCTCATGATCTTCGTGTGGAGGGGCTGAGTTATGAACTCCACTCTCCTGTTGCTGTTGGCTCTTCTTCTGGCGCCTCTGTTCTCGGGTTTGGTTTTGAAGATCAAGGCCTTCTTCGGCGGTCGCAAAGGCTCTCCCGTGCTGATCAACTACTACACCCTGGTCAAACTTTTACGGAAGGGATCGGTCTACAGCACCAGCACCACCTACCTCTTCAAACTTGGCCCAATGGTCTCGCTAGTAGTGGCAGTCGTCATCTTGTTGTTCCTGCCTGTGGCTGGCCAGACAGCCGTCTTTTCGTTTGGCGGCGATATCGTTTTGTTGCTCTACCTGCTCGGCCTTGGGCGCTTCTTCACCATCGCTGCAGCCATGGACACGGCTTCTCCCTTCGAAGGCATGGGCGCCGCTCGCGAGGCCTACTTTCCCATCTTTTGTGAGGCAGCCCTGTTCATGATCCTGATCCTTTTCTACTTACTCACGGGTGGACTGAGTCTGGCAGACCACTTTGGTGCCAACCAGCCCATGGTCTTGTGGCAGACAGTAGGACCGACGCTGCTCTTCGTGGTTGCGTCCCTGTTCATCGTGCTGTTGACGGAGAACTCCCGCGTTCCGGTGGACGATCCTGCCACTCACCTCGAGTTGACCATGATCCACGAGGTCATGATTCTCGACCATAGCGGGCCCGATCTGGCGTTCATCGAGTGGGGGGCTTCACTCAAGCTCTTCTTCTACTGCACTCTGATAACGCTTCTTGTGTGCCCATATCGGTTTGACCAGCCAGTACTCGACGGGTTTCTGTTTTTCGGCGTATTGACCCTGGTCTACGTGGTCGTGGGCATCACTGAATCGATCATGGCGCGGTTCCGCATGGACAAGGTTCCGATGTTCGGACTGACGTCGTTCGCCCTCGCTTTCTTTGCTGCCGTTGTGAGCTTGCAGGTGATGAAATGAGCCAAGTCGCAGACACCGCCCTGATCCTGGTATTGCTGTCGGTTCTGAGTTCGTTTGCTGCCGGCCGGATTCCCTCCCTGATCAAGATTGTGGCGTTTCAGGGGATCATTGTTTCTCTTATTCCACTGGCCATCGGACACCAGTTGAGCACTGGGGGAATGATTTTCACCGCCGCGACTCTAGTCATTCGCGGTATCGTGATTCCGGTCGCTATTTTGCTCGCCATCAAGAAGGTCGCGATTCGACGAGAAGTGGAGCCGATCGTCGGGCCCCACGTTTCCTTGCTGGCGGCTCTGTTGCTCATCGTCGCTGCTTTTTATGTGAGTTCCAGAATTGACCTTGATGTGGTGGGGCGCAGCGAGCTGCTGCTTCCGACCGCGATCACTCTGTTCGTGGCGGGGATGTTTCTGTTGATGTCCCGCCGCAATGCCATTGCCATGGTGCTTGGCTACATGATGATGGAGAACGGTATCTACCTGGGAGGCACGACCCTCTCGGTACGCGCTCACCACATCGTGGAGTTTGGCATTCTGCTCGACGTGCTCGCCGGGGTGATGCTCATGGCGGTCATTCTCCAGAACATCAAACGCACGCTGGATGACGTCGATACGTCGCTCCTGCGGACCTTGAAGGATTGAAGTGAAATCATGGTCGAGATTGTCTTCCTGATTCCATTTGTCGCGGGCGTCATCGCATTCTTTGTGCCGCCTCGCACCGGGCGGTTGCTTCTGGTGGTCACTGGATTGGTCCACTTGGTCCTATCCGTCCTACTCTGGATTCGGCGACCCGAAGCGATGGTTCCTTCATATTTCGGCATCACGCCGGAGGGACTGCTCTCCTTGGTCGTTATCTCGCTTCTCTTCTTCCTGATCTCGATCTACGCAGGGGCTTATCTGGAGAAGGCCAAGGTCTTGTCCGAGCGTGTGTTCTGCGGATCTATGCTGCTGTTCCTGTCGACGATGACGATGGTGACCCTGTCAGACCACATCATGGTGATGTGGATCGCCATCGAGGCCACAACGCTCGCCAGCACACCGCTCATCTTCAGCCATCGCACGGCCTCGTCCCTCGAAGCCACCTGGAAGTACGTGCTCATCTGCTCGGTGGGCATTGCTATGGCCCTGGTGGGATCGGTTCTGATCACCGTGTCCATGGACGTTGGGAACGTGGATGTGCCGGTGGCTTTCTCCGCACTGACCCTGGTGGCCGGACGCTTAGATCCCTTGTGGCTCAAGGTGGGATTTGTCTTCATTTTGGTGGGTTACGGAACCAAGATGGGTTTGGCGCCGATGCACACCTGGTTGCCGGACGCTCATAGTGAAGCTCCTAGCCCGGCTTCGGCTTTGCTCTCCGGTGTTCTACTCAACTGCGCCTTTCTAGGTATCTTCAAGACTCACAAGATCATGGACGCGGCGGGACTGGGAGACTTCTCCGGCACGATACTGATCGTCTTCGGTCTGATCTCTATGCTAGTTGCGGCTACCTTTATCCTGCGGCAGAACGAGTACAAGCGCCTGCTCGCGTACTCGAGCATTGAGAACATGGGAATCATCGCGTTTGGCACGGGTGTAGGCGGGCTCGGTGCATTCGGAGCGATGGTGTGTCTGATCCACCACAGCTTGATCAAATCGTCTCTGTTCTTGACCTCGGGCAACATTCTGCTTGGCTACGGCAGCCGCTTCATTGACGAGACAGGCCGGTTAGCGGGACGAATGCCCAAGACGTTTGGTGCGTTCCTCGGAGGCTTCATCGGCATCGCCGGTTTCCCGCCCTTTGGCCTCTTCCTCGGCGAGGTGTTGATCATCATCGCGGCGTTCCGGACCGGACACTATGTCGCGGTCGGAGTCTTCCTCTCGACTCTTTGCGTGATTTTTGCAGGCTTCGCCAACCATGTGATGAAGATGTGCTACGGCGAGTCTGGAGCACAGGACGCTATCGAGGAGCGTGCAGCGATGGTCTGGCCGCAGTACGCATTGTTGCTCACCTCCATCGCCCTGTGCTGCTGGATGCCGAAGACTCTGTACCAGGCGATATGCGAAGCGGTGAACTTCAACGGGGGAGGACTCTTCTGATGGACAGTGTTTTCCTTCCCGTCGAGAACGGTCAAGTTTTGGATCGTGACCGCGTTCCCCGAGTGAGCTTCGAGGAGCTTCGTACGCAGGCGCTGGAGGTTGTCGGCGACGGTGGCAAGGTGGTGCAGTTCTTCGTCTTCGAGGAGGACGGGGCTCTGATGCTGCTCGTCGTGCTGCGAACGGATCAGTTGCTCGTGGCAAGTTCCGAGGCGCCCGAGACTTTTCAATCCCTCAGCGCTGAGCGTGAGGCCTTCCACCTCTTCGAACGTGAGGTTGCAGAGCAGTTTGGCCTTGTTCCTGAGGGCCATCCCTGGCTGAAGATGGTCCGCTACCACTCCAACTCTACTGGTAGGCCGGATGTCTTTGGTAACGACTACGAAGAAGAGATTCCTGGACGCTACGATTACTACAGCGTTGAGGGTGAGGAAATCCACGAGGTCGCAGTTGGCCCCGTCCACGCTGGTGTGATCGAGCCCGGACACTTTCGTTTCAACTGCATCGGTGAGCGGGTACTGCACCTTGAAATTCAGCTTGGCTACCAGCACCGGGGCATCGAGAAGATGATCCCGCTGGTCTCTCCCTCTCGGCTCCCTTCCTTGATAGCGGGCGTTGCTGGCGACACCGTCGTTGGTCACAGCCTGTGCTTCGCCCAAGCTATCGAGGCGCTGACCGATCTTCGACCGGATACCTCCGCACAGATGCTCCGCACCATCGGGCTTGAGCTGGAACGCATCGCCAATCACGTTGGTGATCTCGGGGCGCTCAGCGGAGATGTGGCATTCCTTCCGCCGGCAAACTATTGCGGCCGTATGAGGGGCGACTTCCTCAACATGAGCCTATGGCTGTGTGGCTCTCGCTTCGGCAAAGGCCTGGTGCGGCCCGGGGGCGTTGGCACAACCCTGATCGACGAGGACCGATCCACCATCAAGGAACGCATAGATACGCTGCGGCCCCAGGTGGAACACGTCATCGACTTGATCTTCAGCGCACCCAGCGTTCGAGCTCGCTTCGATGGCTGTGGAGTCGTCAGCCGCGAGGACGCCGACCACCTGGGACTCGTGGGACCTGCAGGTCGCGCCTCAGGTCTGCCCTACGACGTGCGCCGCTGCTTTCCCACCGAACACTATGCTGAGTTGGAGATCCCGGAGTACCCGGTGCCGAACGGCGATGTGCATGCACGCGCCCGTGTCCGGGCCGACGAGATCCTGCAGTCGATCTCGATTATCGAGTCCCTGCTGGACGAGCCGGCGCAAACCCATGCCATCGAGGAGGATGTTCCGCTGCTGCCTCCTTCATCGTTCGTTGTGACGGTGAACGAGGCATGGCGAGGAGAAGTGTCCCATTGTCTGCTGACTGATGTTGAAGGCAAGATCCAACGCTACAAGATTAAGGACCCATCTTTCCACAACTGGAACGGACTGGCGATGTCGTTACGGGATACCGGGATCTCCGATTTCCCGCTCAACAACAAGAGCTTCAATTTGTCCTATTGCGGACATGATCTGTAGGGAATGACGTGCTGAAAGTACTGAAAAACCGATTCGAGCAGGGCTGCAAAACCTCGAAATACCCACAGGTGAATGTTGAATTGCCACCTCGGTATCGAGGGTTGCCCATCATCGATCAACAAGCTCCAGACGAGTTGGCTGTTCGGTGTTCTGAGGCCTGCCCGGAAGATGCGCTGGACGCCACGCAGAAGACACTGGACCTTGCCCGTTGCACCTTCTGCGGCATCTGTGAAGATCTCTCTGAGGGTAAGTTCGTCTCATTCACGCAGAATTTTGAGTTGGCAACGGCGGATCGAGAGCATCTGGTGACGGACGGCTCGCTTCCTGATCTCGCCGCCCACTCCAAGCAGCACTTCAAGAAGCTATTCGGCCGCTCCCTGCAACTGCGTCAGGTGTCTGCCGCAGGATGCAACGCCTGCGAAGCGGACCTGAACGTGCTCGCGACCCCATTCTTTGATCTCGCTCGCTTCGGCATCAACTTTGTCGCCTCTCCGCGTCATGCCGACGGAATCGTCGTTACAGGACCGATTTCCAGGAACATGAAGGCCGCGTTGCTCTCGACCTATGAGGCTATGCCAGCGCCCAAGGTTGTCATCGCCGTAGGAAACTGCCCGATTTCTGGTGGGGTTTTTCGCGGAAGCCCTGAGATTGCAGACGGTCTTGAGAGTCTGCTTCCTGTGGATTTGTTTATCCCAGGCTGTCCTCCACATCCGATGACCAACTTGCACGCGTTGTTGAGTTTCTTCAAGTAGGAGTGCCTAACCGCAATCGGTTTCGTCGATTGAAGCATCGATGCCAGGAATCTGCGCGACACGAGGTGCGGCGACGTCAGTCCGGTGCAAAGCGCCTCAACGGCGAACAAGCACGAACAACCCTTGACCTACCGGGATCGTCACTGCTCCCAGGTCCACCGGGCCACCTTCCTGAAGGCCTTCGACAGAGGGCGCATGCGCACGCACGTCGCCCTCGAGCCCAAGGGCAGCGAGGTCCATGTCAAGCGTGATCTCGACATCCTCTTCAGCCCAGGATGCAAGTGCGATGAGCACACCATCCGGGTGGACGTATGTGGTCGCGAGAACATCCCTCCGGCCAGTACTAACCGGTGCATAGTCCAGCCAATAACCGAGCATGCGACTGTCCTCGATGCCGAACTCGGTCATCATCGCCCACACCGGGCGAGGGTCCGTGTCACCGTACTTGCGGGTCGTCATTCCATAGAGCATGCCCCTGTAGGGGTGACCTCCGTCCTGCAACATCTCACCCATGAGCCCGAATGGGAGTCCGGAAACCTCGGTCATCCAGTAGTCGTCCTGCTGCTGGTAGTCGAAGTACTCACCAAACCAGAGACGCGAGATGTACGGGAAGTGCTCCATGTAGAGCATCGCGCTATTGGTGAAGCCGTCGCGCACGTTGAATTGGTTGGCCGAGTGGAGGTCGATCACCACTTCGGGACGGTGCCCGGCCATTACCGTGACAAGACGCTTGACGGTCTCACGGCTGAAGGCGATGTCGTCCAGGTAGAGGCCGTCAATGTGCTGGTTCCTTGCTAGCCAGGAGAGCCCTTCAATGTAGTAGTTGGTCCAGCGTGAGGTTCCCTTGTTGAGGATCGCCGCGTCGTCAACCTGCCACGCGTGCCACGCCGAGTGGTATCCGTCCCCGAGATGCTCCTGCAGCCAGGAGTGGCCA